>DAISHV010000009.1:0-28558 GCA_036822315.1 Bacillota bacterium
CCAGACTAAAATGCACATCGCCGTCCCCAAACGGATTTAACTATGGCAAGTACTGATATCTTCAAAGAAGAGATAAACCTTTTTCTTTCTAAAAAGACATCGCTTAAAATAATAGAGTTATGGCAATTTATGAGGTTCTCCAAATCAAGACGTTGCCGACCCACGTCGCCCTTTTGGCCCAAGATTATGCTTTTTTCGGTTGGATTCGAATCCGAAAGGAAGAATTCAAAGAGTTAGAACTCAATCCAGAGCAAAAAGAGCAAGAACCAGTCGAAGAATCAGTAGAAACCGTAAAAACGAATCAAGCGATTTACCCCGATTCCGCATCGTTCTCGGATTTCGGAGATAATAACACGCTTTCTCAGCCTTCGCCCAACGATTCAGCCACCTATGACGGCTATCAGAGCCTTTATTTCAAGCGGGATGTGGCTTTGCCCCATAAAGAGGAGCTTGATGCCTAAAAACAAAATACGACGAGATCAAAAAGGAATGCAACGCCAAAGAAGACGAGATCTCCCACCGAAAGGTGGTTGGTCATTTTCTCTTTGTTTTTGGCGCTTTGCCCTTGACCGTCGGCTTTTTTGTCCTTATGGCTGGTTTCGTCATGCTGGTTTTATCCCTCGTCAAACCCGAAGATTTTGCTTCGCTAAAAGAATCAGGAATTGGTTTATCCATCGGCGGAGGGTTCATGTTTCTTTTAGGTTTCTCGTTGATCTTGTTGAGCTTCTTTAAAGGGATGACAAAGAAAAACGAAAAAGCCATCCGAAAAGAACTTCTCGTTTATCAAAGTCAAAAAGCCGAAATATTGACCCAAGCGGCCTCGTTACTTCCGACAAACAAAGCAAAGACATTCAATATTCGTTTTGAAGTTGCTTAACCTTTTAATTTTGCCCCGTAGAACCGAATGTCGTTTGTAGCATCCACCTCGCCAACGTATTTTTCATGTAAATAAACGTCTCCGCCATCGTCAATGTAGCCGACTTGCTTTCCGGCGATGGAAATAACGCCTTGCTCATCCATCTCAGCAAATTTGCGCCCCGAAATAAAGAGGATAGCCCCGCCCTCTCCGTTAGAAGAGATATACCCGACGAGTGAATCGTCGATGAAGATGTTGTGCCCATAGACGCCCATCCAATCCATGGTTATGTACCTCTGTCGTTATAGTAGCACCCATTTCCTTCGCTCTCACGAAAAAGTTTTTCTTCATTTAAAAAAGCTGGCTTTTTAGGCCAGCTTTGCAAATTTTAGGCTGTTTTTGCGGAGTTATTTAGAATTTTTCTTAGCCAAAGCTTTGGCATGAAGAACCTTCGCATAACCAGGTTTGTTCTCTTGGCGGGCGCGAGCGATTGCCATTTCGTCAGGAGCAACATCTTTGTTGATGGTGCTGCCAGCAGCGATGAAGGCGTTCTCTCCAACCTTAACCGGTGAAATAATCGTTGATCCCGATCCGACAAAAGCGTTGTTTGCGATATCGCTGTGGAATTTGTTAACGCCATCGTAGTTCGCGATAATCGTCCCGCAGCCGATGTTGACGCCAGAGCCGATGGTCGCATCACCCAAATAGGACAAATGAGCGGCTTTCGAACCTTCACCAAAATCAACATTCTTGAGCTCGTTAAAGTTGCCAATATGAGCTTTGTCGTGAATCACGACGCCCTTCCGCGTGCGAAGATAGGGTCCAAGCGTGGTGGCGTTGCCGACTTTGGTATCGACAAGGTGGCAGTAGATAATTTCGTTGCCGTCGCCCACTTCAACATTTTCAAAATAGCAATTCGGACCGATGGTGTTGCCTTCGCCAATCACCGTCTTCCCCATAAGGAAGCAGCCTGGGCGAATAACGCTGTCTTGACCGACTTTAACTCCAGGAGCGATATAGGTGCTTTCCGGATCCTCAATCGTAACACCCGAAATCATGAGCGCCTTATTAATGCGGCGTTGAATGATTTTGGCAGCAACACTTAACTGGTAACGATCGTTAACGCCGAGCGTCTCGTCAACATCTTTGACCGGAAAAGATCCGACTTTTAAGCCTTTATTCACGAAAAGTCCGATAACATCAGTGAGATAGTACTCACCGGCGGCGTTATTCGTGGTGATGTGATGAAGAGCTTCGAAAAGCTCTTTATTGTCGAAGACGTAAACACCGGCGTTGACCTCATTGATTTTTCTTTCTTCTTCAGTCGCGTCTTTCTGTTCAACAATTCTTTGGACACGACCATCTTTTTTAACAATACGGCCATAGCCGAAAGGATCTTCAAGAATCGAGGTCATAATGGTCAAAGAGTTATGATCTTTTTCATGGGCATCAAAGAGCGCTTGGAGGGTGGCGGTCGTTAATAAGGGAGTGTCGCCACAGCAAACGATGGTTTCGCCTTCGGCTCCTTCGAGTAACGGGGCAGCCATCATGACGGCGTGACCCGAACCTTTTTGCTCTTTCTGCCAAACAACCTTAGCGTCATCTTTCACAATCTCTTCCGAGGTAGCACCTCCGAAGCCGATGACCGCAATGAGTTCTTTTAAACCAATCGGTTTGAGAGCTTCAATGACGTATTTGACAAGCGGTCGGCCCAAAATCGGAAAGGAAACTTTCGAGATGTCCTCGCGCTTGCTCTTCATCCGCGTTCCTTTTCCTGCTGCTAAAATAATGGCGTATTTATTCATCTTTTTTACCTCTTTCCCTAATTTTTAAAGCGTCGTTTTCGTCAAACGAACCACATAACCTAAGTCTAAATACTTTCGTGCTGCCTTGCCTAAAAGCTTCGCGTCGTCGGATAAGGCATAAACAGAAGATCCGCTGCCACTCATGCAAACGATGGAAATCCCGTCGTTCTTGAGGCTATCGACAATCTTACCAACTTCGGGCAAAAGGCTCTTAGCAGGGGCATAAAGATCGTTGCCAATGCTTTTAGCTAAAAGGGCGTTATCCCCCGAAGCGAGAGCTTGAAGAACGCCTTGAGTCTCAATCGCGGTGCGTTCGAAATTATCAGCGACAGCAAAAACGTCGGTAGTACTAAGACCCTTCTGAGGCTTAACGATCAGACAATTATAGGATTTTTTCACGGGGATTAACTGAAGTTTTTCCCCGATACCAGTCACATAAGCCGGTTTATTCAAAAGGAAAAACGGAACATCCGCGCCAATGCTTAAGCCTATTTGGTTTAATTTTGCGGGATCGGCTTTAATATGAAGAAGGCTAACGAGGGCCATCATCACCGCTGCCGCGTTGGACGATCCGCCGCCTAAACCAGCGGCAAAAGGAATTTCCTTATGAATCGCGATATTAAAATTATCTTTAAAGCCATATTCTTGTCGCATCGCATCAACGGCTTTTTTGCAAAGATTGTGGTGAGTCTTTGAAAGACCGATATCGTCACAGGTCACAAAGGTATCAACCGCATTCGGAACCCGCTCAATTTCGATAGCATCATGAAGCTCCAACGGGAGATTGACCATCTCCAATTCGTGGTAGCCATCATCTCTTTTAGAAAGAACACGAAGCGAGACATTGATCTTCGCGTAGGACTTAACAACCAAATTGTTTTTTTGAAATAACATACCTTGCGAATAGATTTTACTAGGTTCGCTTCTCAATGCAATTGAGAAAGGAGCCCAAGATACTCCTCCAATGAAAGTTCTTCGGGTCTTCGCTTCGGATCAATACCAGAGTTTTCCAGCACGGCTTTGGCTTTTAGCGAATCGTTTACAATGGTTTGCAAATTGTTATAAATCGTTTTCCTTCGATGCAAAAAGAGTTGAGAAACGAGTCGATATAAAGCGGCGGCCTCTTCGCAATTCACGTCGGATTTAAACCGAAGAGCAAAAACAGAAGAATCGACATGAGGAGCGGGAGAAAACGAAGTCCGGGGGACGTTAAACCCTTTTACGAAACTAGCGCGATACTGAATCAAGATTGGGAGAGGGCCATAATCGGCGCTTCCTCGAGACGAATTCAGACGGGCGACAACCTCTTTTTGAACCATCAGTACCGCAATTTTGACATTCTGGGCTTCCAAGAGTAGCTTTTCGATAATCGCTGAGGTGATGTAATAGGGAAGGTTACCAATTATTTTGTTGTAGGGCGAAAGGTCAAAACGCATGACATTAGCAACAAGTGGATGAACCCGAGGATTATTTTCAAAGTCATGATGGAGTTTCGCAACAAGTCCTTCATCGATATCGATTAAGTCGGATTCCCCGGCGCTTTGTTCCAAAAAGAACGAAAGAGATCCAGCCCCGGATCCGATTTCAAGAATACGATCTTCGGAAGTGATTTCAGCAAGATCAACGATCTTTTTAGCTGCCGAAGGATCAACGAGAAAGTTCTGACCGACTTCATGTTTGGCCAAAAGTTTGTATTCGGCGATCGTTTCAAAGTATTTCTTTTCATCCATGAAGGGCATCCTCCAAATCTTTTCGTGTCAGACCCAATTCCTTGCATCGTTTTAGCAAAGACTTTCCGTTGGTGTGACCTAAATGAAGTTTCAGTTCGATTTGATGGCGGATTTGCACGGAATTTTCGCTACCCAAGAGTCCGAGATCAAAGAGATCTTCGCTCGTTATAGTCGAATACGGGCGATAGGAAGAAGGCACGAGGTTCGCTAAAGCCTCCAAGATAACATCCCTCGATGATTCCGCGACTCCGACCTTGTGATGTTTAATCGCTTTTTCCTTGGGAATGAAAGCGTGAAGAAGACCCGGAATATTGGCATTAAGGATGTCACGGATTCTTTTGCCTGGTGCATCAGGGTCGGTCAAAACAACAACACTCCGCAAACTCGCGGCATTTTTGATGAAATCAATTGTTTCACGTGAAACTTCTGATCCATTCGTTGTGACAATATCTGCATCCAAAAAACTCTCGATAAGGTCTTTATCGGTTTTTCCTTCTACAACAATGAGAGCAGGGTATTTTTCCATTTTATTGTTCCACGTGAAATAAAGTTTTAAAGTTCAAAAGTATCTGATTTGCTAGGTTTTTCTCGTCGATACCCCGCAAAAGCGCCATCTCTTTAACGATTTCGGGAATGTACTTCGGGGTGTTGAGCTCTCCGCGAAATGGGACAGGGGTCAAATATGGGGAATCCGTTTCACTCAATAGCCGGTCGAACGGGCAAGCTACAACGTTTGCTTTGGGGACCTGAGAGTTTTTATAAGTGATCGGACCGTCAAAGCCGAAATAGAAACCAAGTTTTGCAAATTGCGGCACCATTTCTGTCGGTCCTGAATAGCAGTGAAGGTTCCCTTTCTTCTCGACGGGATGCTCCTTTAGAATGTTGTAGGTATCTTGGATGGCTTCGCGCGCGTGAATGCAAACGGGAAGATGAAGTTTGTTCGCCAGTTCGATTTGTTTAATGAAGAAGGTTCTTTGTTTAGCTTGGTCATCTTTTTCTTTGTACCAATGGTAATCAAGACCAATCTCTCCAATGGCAACGACTTTGGGGTCCTTGGCAAGTTCTTCTAAGGCGAGAAGAGTATCGTCATTAACGCCATCGAGATTTTCCGGATGGAGGCCGACTGCAACATAAACGTGAGGAAATTCATGCGCGATTTGCAGGGCTTTTTTGGAACTTTCGATATCCCAACCGGCAACGAGAAAAAGATTAACGCCGCGAGAGATCGCGTCTTGAATGACGTTGGCTCTCTGAGAGAAAAGTTTTTCGTCGTTAAGGTGACAATGGCTATCCAGCATCCGTTATTTCCCCACGCAGAAGCGAGAAAAGATTTCATCGGTTAGATCCAAGGTAGCATCCTCCCCGAGCATTTCTCTCGTCGCATTATACGCCGCCATCAAATTTACCGAGACTAAATCAATGGGCTGGTGAGCAAGACAATCTTTTTCGGCTTCGCCAAGGCAGGAATCGATCTTCCGCAATAAGCCAAGTTGGCGAGCGTTGTTGAGGCTTGGATTCTCAAAGGCACCGTCAGACAAACCTAAATCGGAATAGATCTTATCCATCAAGGGCTGAATGTCTTTCTTCAACGCGGAAATATAAAGAACATTCTTCTCTTTATTTTTCACCAAATCTTCCTTGTTATAGACCGTAATTAAAATCTTGTCATGCGCCAAAGACTGAATTCTTTGATCCTCAACGCTTAAACCCTTTTGAGCATCGACGACAAGAATCACTACATCGGCTTCTTGAATCGTCTTTTCGCTTCGTTTAATCCCCATCTCTTCGATGGCCTCGGCATTCTCTCGAATGCCTGCCGTGTCCAATAGATGAAGGGCGATCCCTTGAAGGTTTATTTCACCTTCGACGACATCTCGGGTCGTTCCGGGGATATCCGAAACGATGGCTTTGTCTTCGTTAAGCATCGCATTCAACAACGATGACTTCCCGACGTTGGGTTCCCCGACGATCGCAACCTTTAAGCCCTCTTTGATAATCTTTCCTTCTTCACCCCCGCGAATCAAATCAGCGACTTGGTGACGAATGGATTGAATCGAAGCTGCAATTTTGCTTTCGTTCGCTTCTTCGAGATCGGTATATTCCGGATAGTCGATATTCACCTCAATGAGGGCCAAAGAATCAGCGATGGATTTCTTGAGGGGTTGTACAAGTTTACTGGTGGAGCCCTCTAACGACAAAAGCGAAAGGTTTTTGGCCTCTTTCGTCGTGGCATTGATGAGATCGTTGACGGCTTCCGCTTCAACCAGGTCCATTTTGCCATTAAAGAAAGCGCGAGAAGAGAATTCCCCCCGGGTCGCATAAACAGCGCCACGTTTTAAATAACAGCCAATAATTTCATTAGCAATCAGAAGACTTCCGTGGCAAGAAATTTCAACGACGTCTTCGCCCGTCATGGTTTTGGGACCAGGATAAGCGAGCACTTCGACCAAATCGATATCTTCGCCATTGTCGCGAATATGACCGAGGAAAATTTGCCGGCCTTTAATCCCAGAAACTTGATGGCTAAAGATTTGATCGGTCATCTCAAAAACACCATCGCCTGAGCAGCGAATCAGGGCAAGGGCGGATTTCATCGGGGCGGTGGCTAAAGCTACAATAACATTACTCACAGCATCCATTATACTTGAAAGAAACCTCGGTGGGTTGAAGACGGCAATAATTTTAAAAATCTCCGCAAATCGAGGTTATTTTTTACTCTTTGCGCATTTTGCCTTTTAACGAATGAACCCGAATACTACCGCCTTGGGTCTTGACCAAACTTTTGGCGTAGTTAATTGCTAGTTCCTGTGTATCGAAGAGTTTGATCGCTTTTTGACCTGTCGCTAAACGAACTTGCCATTTGCCAGTAATGGCTTGTTTGGCAATGTGATAAACACGAGGGCGATTCATGTAACCGGTCGGATTCGTTTTCTTTGCTTCTTCTTCCTCTTTGATTTCCTGCTCTTCCTCAGTTTCTTCAGCCCCCTCTTCATCTTCAATAACAACGACGTCATCGGCTGCGATTTCTTGCGTTGGAGTGGCTTCTGGTCCATGGTCCTCGGTATAAGCCGAAGGCTGGTCGGCCTTAGCTTTCTCATCGGCTTTTGCTTCGATTTTTCCCATGAGGTTTTGGAGAAGAAGCACGAGGAAGCCCACCAGGAGGGTTCCGAAGAAAATCGCACACCATTTCCAAACGATATCTATCGCCGGCGAGGCTGTAACATCGAGAAGACCGATTTCTTCATAAGGATCCTTGACGATTTTTAGCGAGGCTAGCGGGGAAACAACGGCGGTATAAACAGCCAAAGGAGAAACGACGTAAAAGCACTTCCGTTTTTTGATGATCGGAGTAACCTCAAAGAACGCAAAGGAAACCAAGGCTAAGACCGGATCAATGACGTGGGCGAACAAAAAATAAGGCCATGAAATCATTCCAATTCCGGAAGCCGGCAAAAGCATCGTCACGACCACGAGGAAGGTCGTCAACACGGAAACGGTAGCCACAAACTTAAAAATCATTACCCAACCCGGGATTTCTTTCTTCTTCCGATAAGAAATGACGCTCACCACCAAATAAAGAACTGAGGTCACCAGCAAAAGAACATTGCTATCGAAAGTATAAAAACGAAAATTATCGGCCGCTGAAGGCATTGGAAAGGCGTTTCCGGGATACCAATTGAACAAAGAAATCGACAAACCCCACAATTCAGTAACAATTAAAACAGCGTTAAATATCGTCGAAAGAATGAAATTTCTTTTCTTCATTAATTATCCCTCCAAGAACCCACTTGTTAATGTTAAAGCAAAGCGTAGAAATGGCAACCTCTTTTTGCCCATTAAGAGACGGGAAAACATTACTTTTCTCCCTTCAAAACCTCCGAAAAAAATCCCTTTGTAAGACTGGATATTAGAAAAGGGTGGCTTTCACCACCCTTAGTTTCTTGAGGCTTATTTATCGTCTTTCGGCGATTCGGTTTCCGCTTCGACGGGCTTATCTTCGCTCGTGGCAACGGGTTCGGCTGGTTTTACCGGAGCCGGCGCGATCGGCGCTTTCGGAGCAGCCTTTGCGGCTTCAGGACCCGGAATGTACTTGACGGTAACGGCGCGATTGACGCCTTCACCAGAAGATTCAGTCTTGATGTGATTCATGCCGTTAAGGGTGTTATGAACAACGCGGCGCTCATCGGGAGTCATCGGATCAAGGCGAACATCAACGTGGCTGCGTAAGACTTCGTTCGCGGTCTTTTTGGCGATATAGGCAACCCGCGAATACTTATCTTCTTTGTAGCCGCCAACATCGAGGAGAATCCGGTAACGATGGCGGAATTTGTTCGAAACCGCAAGGCGATCAAGCTCGTTGAGCGCTTGCAGGGTGCGTCCATTTTTGCCGATCAAAATCGGATTACGTTCAGAGTTAATGGTGATCCGAATAATATCTTCTTCAATCGTGCCAGTAGTTTCGATGGTGATTCCCATCCCGCCGAGGGCAGTCTTGAGGTACTCCTGAGCAAACTCAAGAGCATCATTCACGTCATAGACTTGAATCGTGGCTTTTTTCGAGAAAAGCCCCTTCTTCTCTTCGGTAACCTTATAGACAAGCGTCTCAACGGTCACGCCAAGCTCTTTACAAGCCTCGCTGACGGCATCATCTACCGTTTTGCTGGTAAATTCCTTCATATCTATAACCTCTTTTCTTTCGCTTGCTTATTGAGCATGATCGACTGCGTAATCCAAGTCTGAATCATGGAAATTAACGCGCCGATGCCCCAGTAAATACCCATGGCAGCCGGAAGCGCGAAGCCCATGATAATCGTGAAAATCAACATACCATAAGAGACCCATTTCATCGTGCTGGTGTTCTTATCCGCAGCAGGATTAGCCGTGACTTTGGCCTGATTCTTAGTCCGTTTTTTCGTCATCCATTGCGGTAACATCATCGCCAACCACTGGAAAACCGACATCAAGATAAAGAGAACTAAAGCCGTCCACCAACCGCTGGTGTTTTGATACCACGTTCCTGAAACATTCATTAGAACGGATTGAATCGTATCAGAAAGACGGAGATTAAGGACTTCGCCAGAGCTCAGAACCGCGCTACCCTGTAAAGCACCCCATACGGCGATGAAGACAGGGAATTGAACGATCATGGCCAAGAACACCGATAACGGGTTAACTTTATTCCGCTTGTATAAAGCCATTTGCTCTTGCGATAAGCGCTGAGCTTCAGCTTTATTGGTGTTGCTATTGGGATATTTTGCCTGCAATTTCGCCATTTGTGGCTGCAAAGCTTGGGTCTTTTGCTGATCCATCGTGGATTTGAAGGTCAAAGCCAAGACGACAACACGAACAATTAGAGTGACCAGGACAATCGCCCAAATCTGACCCATGCCAGTAAGATCTTTATCAAAGCTACGAGCAAAGACATCGACCATCCATGCGACTGGATATTCAATCAAACCTTCGAGGAAGCCTTTGTGCCAGGCGTCTGCCCAAGTAGTTTGACCAATTTTGACTTCCCAGTTCGAGGAGTCGCCATAGTGACCATAAGTGCCTTCGCTGGTGGCGATGCAAGTACGAATTTGAGAAATTTTATTATTCACATCAGTCTGATAAAGGGTCGAAAAATCAGCGTTCGGGCACTGGCTCGAATCCTTTAAAGTTTCGGCAATGGCGACATTCCAATTCTTCCAGTTTCCCCACATCGTTTTGTTCACGGTGTCGTAAAACTTTAAATAGCCAAAATTGCGGAGAAGCGAATAAGAATTCGCCTTAACGTTAGTTTCGTTTCCAACGCAATCCGGTGAATCGAACGGGTTAATATCGGCAGCCGTTAACTGGCTTCGGTTCATTAAAGTAACCGGATTACCCGAAGCATCTTTCTTGAAGGTGTAACCGTTAGCGATCGCCGTAGTAACAACTTCATCCAAAAGCTTTTGATCAAAGGCGGCGAAATACGCCTGTGAAGGGATGAGATAGTTGCTCGTGATTGCCGAAGAGATAATGGTATTCGTCAAAAAGTTGGCTTTTTTTGCGGCGTAATAGCCACTGGTATTGACTGGAATATATTTGTAGACAGTGTCGTTATCGCTCCAAACCTGTTCAGCAAAGGGCGCATACGCTGAAGGAATGTCGGCTTTATCACAATAAACCGTAACACCCTGTTCGTAGGGGTAAGCCATGTTGGCTTTGTCTTCTTCGCTGCAAAAGTTGGCGGTGCAACCTGAAAGTACCAAGGCTCCAACCAAGAGCCCAAGTCCGCCTAGAAGCTTCGTTCTTGTTTCTTTTTTCAATGCTTTTCTCCGATCTTTGACAAAGAAGAAAGTAATTCCGTTTCTTCTTCGTGGAATTGCTCCGGGTTATAAGAGGACCTGACGATGATTATGAGGTCGTAGTTTTGCTTGAGATCGTAACCACCGGCAATCATGGCTCTTACCTGGCGCTTGATGCGGTTCCGCGTCACTGCATCCCCGTTTTTCTTGCTAACGGAGATCCCGATTCTCGCCTTATTGGCGACGTTTTGTCGGTAGTGAATGACGTAGTGTTGGCTTCTAATGAACGGTGTGGACTGAATAATCGCGTCGAACTCTTGGTGTTTTAGAACCCGATTCTCCCGCTTCATCAGTTCACCTAAAAATCCCTTGTTCGGGGATTAGTCAGCAATTTTTGCTCTGCCTTTGGCTCTACGACGAGACAAGACTTTGCGGCCATTGTGATCGGCCATTTTGGCGCGGAAGCCGGCTTTGTTAGCGTGCTTCACTTTCGACGGCTGATAGGTTTTCTTCATACGCATTTTCCTCCGAGGTTCACTTGCGTGCGGATAGATTATAGGTTTTCGAACTCTTTAAGACAATAAAGAATTAACGTGCGTGCGCGTAAGGAGATTTTTCCACCATGGTGAAGAAATCATTCATTTTTAGCAGTAAACAAAGCTTAAAAAGAGACAAAAATCGCTATTTTTAACGATTGAAAGCGCTTACTCGTTATTTTTCCACAATAAACAAAGTGAAAAACGCCAAAACCGGAGTTATCAACCGGGTAAAAATTCATCCACATCTCGGTTAATAGGTTATCCTCTTTTTGTGAAAAAACACTTTGTTCTTTAGATTTTATCGTTCTTTTTTTGTAAATGTTTTTGTTGAAAAGTAACTAAAAACATTGTTTTTCCACAATTTTAGTTTTCCACAAAAATTATCCACAAGTTATTCACATTTTCACTTTTGTGGAAAACGCATTAACCCCGTGTTTTCGGCCTTTTTGTCTTTTCGGATTGTGGACAAATTAATTTTAGGCTGTTTTTTGGTGAGTTATGACTGTGGATATGTTAAATTTTTAGCGGTCAAAAGTTATGGAAAACACCGTCAGCGAAATTGCCGCCCTCTGGGATCGAATCCTCATTAAAATCAAAGCAAAAATGAACGATCCGCTGGTCTACGATTCCTTTTTCGAGGGTTCTTATATCGATTCCATCCATGATAATCAAATGATCGTGGTAGCCAATTCGGGTTTGGCGGTTTCGATCCTCTCTACTAAGTATAAAGATATGATCGACGGCGTCGTCCATGATGCCACCGAGAGCAATTTCGATATTAAATTCGTCCAAAAAGAAGACATCAAGAAATCCATCGAGATCAAGCCGACGAAACGGGCGTTCTTTTCCGATAGCGACATCAACCCCCAATATACCTTCAAAAACTTCGTTGTTGGTCCTTCGAATCGTGAAGCCTACCAAGCCGCTTTAATGATTTCTCAAAATCCTGGCAAATTATTCAATCCAGTCCTGATTTACGGCGGTTCCGGCTTAGGAAAAACTCATCTTTTACACGCCATCGGCAATGCCGTAAAAGAAAAATTCCCGACAATGAAGGTTCTTTACGTTCACGCTCAAGACTTCTTAAATGAATACATCAAATACGTCAATGGCCAAAACGAGGGAACCAACCTTGTTGAATGGTTCCGGCAAGAGGTCGATTTGCTCCTGGTCGATGATGTTCAATTCCTCGCCAACAAACCCCGCACTGAAGAAACCTTCTTTTCCATCTATAACAACTTCTACTCCGTCGGAAAACAGGTGGTTTTGACTTCGGATCAAAATCCTTCGCTTCTTAACGGCCTTGACGACCGCTTAAAGAGCCGCTTCGTTTCGGGTCTTCCTTTGGCAATCAAACCAATCGAAAAAGAAACGTGCGAATCGATTCTCCGCTTAAAAATCGATGCCAACGGTCTTGACGTCAACGATTTCGATCCCGATGTCATCAGCTATTTCGCCACAACCTTTGGTAAAAACGTCCGTGTTCTCGAGGGGGCGTTTGATCGGCTTCTCTTCTATACTGTCAACATCCACAAAACGAAACACATCGATCTTTCTACCGCGATGGATTCCGTTTCTTCTTTGGCAGAAGCCCAAGACGCCAAAACCCAGCTCTCCGAAGAGAAGATCATTAACGCCGTTGCCGATTACTACTCCTTAGCTCCCTATCAATTGACCGGCAAGATCCGGACCAGTCAAATCGCCATGGCCCGACACATCGCCATGTATCTCATTCGAACCATGCTCGACGTCCCCTTCACGAAGATCGGTCAAACGTTCGGCGGCAAGGATCACGCCACGGTGATGAACGGTGTAGAAAAAGTGGAAAACTCCCTCAAGTCTGATAAGGATTTGGCTAAGGCTGTGACCGAGTTAGAGAGCCGCCTAAAAGCGTGAGGAAAAGTCGAAGAAATTAGTAGTAGATAAAGTATTGAAGATGGTACAATAAAGGTTAATCCAATAAAGAGTTATCCACAATTCCACAGCGCCTTATTATTAGTAGTAAGACGTAAACGAATAATCAACAAAGGAGAAAGTCATGAGATTCACCATTGATAAGGAACAATTTCTAAAAGGCTTACTAATCACCGGACATTCCATTGGGAACAAAAATCCCAACCCGATGTACCTGTGCTTTAAACTCGAACTAACAGCGCGAGGACTTGAGATCACCGGCAGCAATGGGGACATCACGATTTGGACCCTCGTTCCGAATATGCTGAACGATAAAGAAATCATTCGGAATTCGTCATTAGGGGCCACGCTCGTTAATGCCCACGTTATCACCGAAGTCGTTCGCAAGCTTGAAGGAACGGAAGTTTCGATGGAGATCATCGATAATGTCATTGCCAAAATCGACGATGGCAAAGCCACCTTCAAATTGAACTGCATTTCTTCTGAAGAATATCCTCACATTGATTTCGAGAAAGCGGGGAACCCATTCGTTCTCTCTTGCGCCGACGTCACTTCGCTCGTTGCTCAAACCGCCTTTGCCGCTTTAGACAAAGACACCCGTCCGATCTTGATGGCGATTAACCTCAGGGCTGAGGGCGGTCGTTTAACTGCGACAGCGACCGATTCCGCTCGACTCTCCCGCAAGGCTGTGGCCGTTGATCCATCGCTCCGTTTTTCCGTCAATATCCCCGCTAAAACCCTCGCGGATATCGTTACACTCTTCGAAGGCAATGACAGCGTTGAGATCTCGGCAAACGCCGAAAAGATTATCTTTAGTTTCGGCACGACTTTGGTGTCCAGCCGTCTTATTTCGGGCGAATATCCGGTCTCCAGTAGCATCATTCCGCAGAATTTCTCGTTCTTCCTCGAGGTGAACGCTCAGCAGCTCCTCAGCGCAATCGATCGTGTTTCTGTTTTGGCCACCGATCACGCCCCGGTCGTTAAACTCTCGATGGACGATGAGCAAGTCGAAGTTTCTTCGACCAGCGACCAAACTGGTTCCGGTCAAGAAAAACTTACCACGATTCAATACACTGGCGAACGTTTGGAGATTGCGTTTAACGCCCTGTTCGTGACCCAGGCTGTTCGGGCCCTCGGAAGCGAGGACGTCGTTCTCTCGTTTATCGGGGAAATGAAGCCATTTGTCATTCGGAACCCCAAAGATGACTCCGTCGTCGAATTAATCACGCCTATGAGGACGCGATAAGGCAAAACGAGGCGTTTAAAAATTATCGTAAAACTAGGGAACGAAATACGTTCCCTTTTTTACTACGTAGTAGTAAACTATAAACGTGGGAAAAATCTCTGAAACCGAACTCAAGGAAACGGCCATCGTGGGTGAGTACATCACCCTCGGGCAGTTTTTAAAGTTCGCCCGGATTATCGATGAAGGCGGTATGGCCAAAGGCTATCTCGCTTCACATAAAGTCCTCGTGAACCAAGAAACCGAAAACCGGCGCGGACGTAAACTCCGTCCTGGCGATGTTGTCGTCCTCGATGAAGGCACTTATAAGATCGTGAGCAAATGAAGCTGACTCACCTCACGCTCCGAAATTTTCGGAGTTATCCTTCGTGTTCCCTCGATTTTGCGACCGGGGTGAACGTGATCGAAGGGGATAACGGCACCGGCAAAAGTAACCTAGCCGAGGCGATTTATTACCTCTCGCTTGGAAAAAGCTGGCGCAACAACGACGATCGTGCTCTCATCCGTTATGGAGAAAGTGGGGCTTACCTCGCCGCCGAGATCGTTGAAAATTCTCTCCTTCGTCACATTGAGATCTTCTTAGCGCCGACTGGGCGCAAGATTCTCATCAACGGGAAACCCATTCACCGCCTCAGCGAGCTCTCGAAACTCGTCAATGTGGTTCTCTTCTCGCCTGAGGATACCGGCATTTTCCGGGGCAGCCCGGGCGAAAGACGGGCTTTCTTGGACATCAACCTCTCCAAACAGTCGCTCGATTATTTCTCCCTCATCGGGAAACACAATCGGCTTCTTGAAGAAAGAAATGCCGTCCTCAAAACCCCGAAAGTCGATCTCACTTATCTCGAAGTGTTGACGGAAAGTCTAATCGAGATTAGCGAGCCATTAGAGCGTTATAGACGAGTTTACGTGGATTCCTTGAATAAAGTTCTAAGCTCCCTTGAAAGCGAGCTCTATGGGCAATCTAGAACGCTTCTGATCGCCTATCGCCCCTTCATTAAGGGTGACGAGTTCAAGGAAGAAGCCAAAAAAGCCTATAAGCGGGCGCTCGATGGTGATATCTACCATAAAGTCACCTCGGTGGGGCTTCAACGCGAAGACTTCAGCCTCATGCTTGATGGCAAAGACGTCGGCGTTTATGGCTCCCAAGGCGAAAATCGCTTGGCGGCCATCGCTCTTAAACTATCCCCTTACTTCCTCATCGATGATGAGGAGAAAAAGCCGCTTGCCGTTCTGGACGATATCTATTCCGAACTTGATGAAGAGCACGCCACCCGTCTTAGCGCCCTCATCAAACGCTTGAGTCAAAGTTTTGTGACGGGTACGAAAATTATGATTGACGGAGCCACCATCATCGATGTCTCTCCGCATAAAGCCACCAGGAGGAATTAATACTTATGGCAGAAGAAGAAAAAAAGGAAACGGAAATCGCCCCTGAAAAGGCCGATGATTCCGAATTGGAAGCCGCTAAAGAAAGCGGCGTCAGCAAGGAATCCCTGGAAGAAGAGGACAAATTCCAATACAAAAAAGAGGATGTCACCAACGAAAAATCCGTCGAAAAGGCGGATGAGAAGTATACTGGCGATAACATCCAAGTTTTGGAAGGACTCGAGGCGGTCCGGAAACGCCCCGGCATGTACATTGCCACCACGGCGGCAGCGGGCTTACACCACCTGGTATGGGAAATTGTCGATAACTCCATCGATGAAGCGTTGGCTGGCTATTGCGACGCCATCGAAGTGACGATCAACAAAGATAACTCCATTACCGTTCAGGATAACGGACGTGGTGTTCCGGTTGATATCGTTAAAAAATCTGGATTATCCGGTGTTGAAACAGCCTTTACAATTCTTCATGCCGGCGGTAAGTTCGGTGATGGAGGAGGCTATAAAGTTTCCGGCGGATTACACGGCGTTGGCGCCTCGGTTGTCAACGCGCTTTCTGTTTGGATGGAAGTTACAGTTCACAAAGATGGTGGCATCTACTACATCAAATTTACCAACGGCGGCAAAATCAACGAACACCTAAAGCGAATCGGCGATTGCACGGATCGTGGAACGACTGTTTCTTTCTTGCCTGATCCTGAAATCTTTACCGAAACGACAGTTTATAACTACGAGACCATTAAAAACCACCTTCGTCAAATGGCGTTCCTTAACGGTGGAGTTAAGATCTCGCTAACCGATCTTCGCAACGAACAGCCGACCACTGAAGTTTTCCTTTACAATGGCGGAATTAAGGAATATGTCTCGTTCATCAATACGGGAAAACTTCCGATTAATAACGAAGTCATTTATTGCCAAGGCGCCGAAGAGGTCACCTTGCTCGATGGCAGCAAAGAACGCATTTATGGCGAAGTGGCCATGCAATGGACTGACTATTACTCTTCCGATGGTGTTTATTCCTTCTGCAACAACATTTCTACCAAAGAAGGCGGCACCCACGTTGAAGGCTTTAACCTCGCCCTTAACCGGACGATCAACGAATATGCCCGTCAGTTTAAACTCCTCGAAGAAAAAGCTCCGAACTTCACGACCGATGATTGCCGCGAAGGTTTAACTTGCGTCATTTCGGTGAAACACCCGAATCCGCAATATGAAGGTCAGACCAAGACCAAACTTGGCAACTCCGAAGTTCGCAAGATTGTTTCAACACTAGTTGCTGATCAATTGATGCAGTATTTAATGGAGCACCCCGATCAGGCAAAGCTCATCATCGAGAAAGTCCGCCTTGCGGGCAAGGCTCGTATGGCTGCCCAGGTCGCTCGTGAATCCATCCGAAAGACCGCCTTAGGTTTAACCACTTTGCCAGGAAAATTAGCCGATTGCTCAAGCAAAGACCCTGCCGAATGCGAGCTCTACATCGTCGAGGGCAACTCCGCCGGTGGCTCCGCTAAGAACGGACGCGATCGCAAAACTCAAGCCATCTTACCGCTCCGTGGCAAGATTTTGAACGTCGAAAAGGCGCGGGAAGACCGCATCTTCAAGAACGCCGAAATCGGCAACATGATTACCGCGATTGGCGCGGGAATCCGCGAAAACTTCGATATCACGAAGATTCGCTATCACAAAATCGTCATCATGACCGATGCTGATGTTGATGGTGATCACATTCGTATTTTGCTTTTGACTTTCTTCTATCGCTTTATGCGTCCGTTAATCGATAACGGGAATGTTTATATTGCCCAGCCGCCGCTTTATAAGATCGATTACAAAGGTCAAGCCTATTACGCCTATAACGATCAGCAACTCGAAGAACTTAAAAAATCTCTGCAATTAAAGTCCGGCTATCCGTTCCAACGGTACAAGGGACTTGGTGAAATGGATGCCCAGCAGCTTTGGGAAACGACCATGGATCCGAGCGCCCGGAAGATGATTCGCATCACAATTGATGACGCGATGAAAGCCGAAATGGCTTTCACCCAACTCATGGGCGACGACGTGGAACCTCGCAAGGATTTCATTTCGAAGAATGCTGTCTTTGTCAAGAATTTGGATATCTGATAGGAGGAAGAAAAAATGGATAACGAAGATAAGAAAAACGAAGCGGGCGCTCCGGAAACGGACGCCACGCCCGAAGAAAAAGAGCAGACGACCGCGGTCGCTGGCATTGTGCCGGCTTTGATTGACCGCGAGGTCACTGACGAAGTCCAGACCGCCTTCCTCTCTTATTCGATGTCGGTCATTGTCTCCCGGGCTATTCCGGATGTTCGCGATGGCTTAAAGCCTGTTCAACGCCGCATTATTTTCGGCATGAACGAAGAAGGCATTGAACCGGGAAAACCTTATAAGAAATCTGCTCGTATCGTCGGCGATGTCATGGGCAAATACCACCCGCACGGCGACGCCGCTTTGTACGGCACGCTCGTTCGGTTGGCTCAGCCGTTCTCGATGCGTTATACCCTCGTTGATGGCCACGGTAACTTTGGCTCGGTCGACGGCGATGAAGCCGCGGCTATGCGTTACACCGAAGCCCGTATGAACCGTCTGTCAGTAGAAATGGTTCGCGATTTGGAAAAAGACACTGTCAATTTTGTTGATAACTATGATGGCACTGAAAAGGAACCTGAGGTTTTGCCCTCTCGTTTTCCTAACCTCATCGTCAACGGAAGCGAAGGCATCGCTGTTGGTATGGCGACCAATATGCCGCCGCACAACCTCAGCGAAACGATCGACGCCGTTATCGCAATCGCTAAAAATCCTGCGCTAACCCCGCTTGAAATTATGCAGAACTACCTCCATGGTCCGGATTTTCCGACTGGAGGCGTGATCTTAGGTCGCAAAGGAATTTTGGATTACTTCACGACCGGCACCGGCTCGGTGACGATCCGCAGTAAATACAACATCGAAGAAGAAGAAAGCGGCAAAGCTCGCATCGTTGTCACGGAGATTCCTTATCAGGTTAATAAATCCGCGATGATTGAGAATATGGCTCAACTCGTCCGCGATAAAGTCATCGATGGCATCACCGATATTCGCGATGAATCGAACAAGGAAGGCATCCGCGTTGTCATCGAAGTCAAACGGGATTCCGTTCCTGAAGTGGTGGCGAATAACCTTTTAAAGCACACCCAACTTCAAATCAACTTTGGCGTTATCAACCTTTGCCTTGTTGAAGGAGCGCCGAAAGTTCTTCCGATTACCTCCTTACTCCAGGATTACGTCGATTTCCAGATTTCGGTCTTGACCCGTCGGACCCAATTCTTATTGAAGCGGGATTCTCAACGTGATCACATCGTTGTAGGTTTAATCACCTGCCACGATAACATCGATGAAGTCATTCATATCATTCGGGACTCCAAGACCGATGATGAATCCGCCTCGCGTTTAGCCGATCGCTTTGGCTTTACCCGCGATCAGACCGACGCCATCTTATCAATGACGTTACGCCGCTTGGAAGGTCTTGAACAATCGAAGCTTCAGGATGAACACGCTCAGCTCACCAAAAACATCGCCGAATACAATCGCTTGCTCTCGAGCAAAGACAACATCGTGGAACTCATGATCAAAGAGTTGACGGAAATCAAAGATAAGTTCGGCGATAAGCGCCTGACGGAGATCTCGGATGAAGCCGCCAACATCGATAACGAAGATTTAATTCCGCAAGACGACATCATTGTTGTGTTGACCAAAAACGGCTATCTCAAGAGAATGTCTGATCAGACTTTCCGTGCGCAAAACCGCGGTGGTCGTGGTGTCAAAGGCATCTCGACGACGGCTGGCGATACCGTCAACATCATGCTTCACACGAAGACTCACACCGATTTGCTTTTCTTCTCCTCTCTCGGCAGTGTCTACACTCTTCGTGGCTACATGATTCCGGATGGCGCCCGCGATGCTAAAGGCATGCCGGCGATCAACTTACTCAACCTTGATCAAGATGAAAAGATTATCTCGATCGTGCCGTGCGACGATTATCCCGAAAGCGACTTCCTCTTCTTTGCCACCGTCAATGGTGTCGTTAAACGGACGAAGCTCGCTGAATTCGCCTCAATTCACAAAAACGGCAAACGGGCGCTTGGACTCCGCGAAGGTGACCAGCTCCTCGATGTCAAACGGACGAATGGAACAGCGATTATCTCGCTCGCTTCGAGCAATGGCAAAGTCTGCTCCTTCAACGAAGAAGACGTTCGCGCCATGGGACGAAGTGCTGCTGGCGTTAGCGGTATGAACCTCAAAGATGGGTCACATCTTGTTGATATTACGACTTCGATGGAAGGCGATAAGATCTTGGTTTTGACCACCTTGGGTTATGGCAAGATCTCCTACGCTAAAGACACAACGACCGAAGATGGTCGTCACTACGATGGCTATCGTTTGACCAGCCGTGGCGCCAAAGGCGTTATCTCTTTAAAGAGCAGTGATAAGAACGGCGAACTCACCGCGATGAGAGCGGTCCGGGGCGATGAAGACCTGATGGTGATTACCACCGGTGGCATTGTCATTCGGACTCCGCTTGATCAGGTCAAGGTTGCCGGTCGTAACACCCAAGGTGTGAAGATTATCACGCTAGAACCTCGTCATAAAGTCGCTTCGTTAGCGATTGTTCCACACGCGGATGAAAACGCTCCGGAAGAACCGGCGACTCCTGAAGATGATGACGTTAATCCCGCTTTGATGTCCGAAGAAGAAATCGAGAAAAAGCCCGTCCACACTCCGACCCCCGATGACATCGATGAAGATGCCTCGAGCGAAGATGGTGTGAGCGGCAAAAAAGATGGAGACGATGATATCTGATCGTTTATGAAAGCCTTAATTTACTTTAATCCCGGGGCCAAGGCGGATGTATTTGCGGCCACGCGTTTAAGGAAAAACATCAAAGGCTCCCTTGAACTGTCTGGCGTAAATTGGGTAGAGAGTTTGTTCGCTCTGCCCGATTTATTGCATTTGCTTTCGCCCGATGATGAAGCGAAAGTCCACGATGCGAAGCTTGATGGGCTTAAGGTTGTGGTGTCCGCGCTTTATACTGAAATGGATCCCGCTGCCCGTTATTTTCAAAAGGGTCCCGATGGTTTCTATACCCTGAAAAGTAAAGCCGACCGCGTTCTTGAAGGAGCCGATTTGATATTGGTTCCTTGTTTAGGCGCGAAAAATCTTCTGCTTGAAGCGGGCATTAAAAATCCTCACATTTCGATTTTGCCGTCCGGTGTAAATATGACGCGTTTTGAAAAAAGCGACCCGGTCGAGACAGGGGTTGTTTATCGCTATCTCCGGTTTGGCAAAGAAGAAAAATTCGTTATTTCGTTTGGGGATTACGAAGATAATGAGATTTTGGAGAAGTTCACCAACGTTGCTCGAGCCTGTCCGAAAGTTCGTTTTTTCTTCATTGGCATCAAACACGGATTGGCCAGCGATGCCCTGTTAAAAAGGTTAAATCGTGAAGCTAGTCCTAATTGTCGTTATCTCGATTTACTCGAAGACGATGTTTTCCGAAGCGCGATGATTAACGCATCGGTTTATCTTTCGTTCCCATCGCCCGCCTGCGATCAAATTGTTGCGTTAGAGGCGATGGCGGCGAAAACTCAAATCATTTGTTATGGTCGACCCCTGCTTGGCGATGTCATCGAGGAAAAGAAGAACGCTTATTGTTTCTTTAATCCTGAAAAAGTGGCAAAAGCCATCGAAAGTTACTGCGCAGGGAAACTTACCCCGACTATAATTGAGGGGTATCGGAAAGCCAAAAGCTGCTCCCTCGACAAAGTTGGGCAGCAATTAAAGGCTGATTATGAGTCCTTATTGAGGGGCTCGGAGGAATAAGTATGTTGGATCTGAAGTTGATCGAGGAGAAGCCGCAATACGTCAAAGAGGCCTTGGCGAAAAAGGGTTGGGATTTTGATCCGGAGCCCTTGTTAAAGCTCTTTCAGAAACGCCGCGACCTTCTCAAAGAGGTCGAGTCGAACAAAGCCGAACAAAACAAACTTTCTGCCAGCGTTCCTTCGGTGAAAAAAGCCGGTGGAAACGTTCAAGAGATCTTCGCCAAGGTTCGTGATTTAGCTTCGGCGAACAAGGATAAGGAAGCCGAACTCGCAAAAGTCGAGGCCGACATTCAAGCCCAAGTCGAAGTCCTTCCGAATATGCCTGATCCGGATCTTTTACCTGGCGAAAAAGAAAACAACCACCCGATTTTCCATTTCGGCAAAGAGCCAACGTTTGATGGCTTTACGCCGAAAGATCACGTAGAACTTGAAGAGAGCCTTGGTCTCATCGACTATAAGCGCGGCGTCAAGATTTCGAGCTCCGGCACTTGGATGTACACCGGACTCGGCGCTCAGATGGAGTGGGCCTTACTCAATTATTTCATTGCTCAACATCTTGCCGATGGTTATACCTTTATTCTTCCGCCACACATGCTTAACGAAGAGAGCGGTTATACTGCCGGGCAGTTCCCGAAATTTAAAAACGATGTGTTCTGGGTCGATGGCACCAACCCTCGCAAGTTTATGCTTCCGACGGCGGAAACCGCTTTGGTCAACATCTATCGGAATGAAATTCTTTCGATCGACGATCTTCCGAAGAAATTCTTCGCTTATACCCCTTGCTACCGCAACGAAAGCTTAAGCTATCACGCCGATGAACGCGGCATGGTGCGCGGCTATCAGTTCAACAAAGTCGAAATGGTTCAATACACCACCGATGATGGCAGTGATGTCGCTTTCGAAGAATTGGTGAAGAAAGCCCAGAAACTCGTTGAAGGTTTAGGACTTTGCTATCAAGTCGATAAACTCGCCGCTGGCGATTGCTCGCACTCGATGGCTCGCACCTACGATATCGAAGTTTGGATCCCTTCGATGCATATTTACAAGGAAGTTTCGAGCGTTTCTAACGCCCGCGATTACCAGGCAAGACGGGGCATGATCCGTTACAAGGACCACGAAGGCAAGACCCATTATTGCCACACGCTGAATGGTTCGGGCTTAGCGACTTCCCGTGTCTTCCCGGCGATCTTGGAGCAATTCCAACAAGCCGATGGCTCGGTCATTATCCCGGAAGCGTTACGTCCGTATATGGGCGGCATCAGCGTTTTAAAGCCTATCAAAAAATAAATAATTCGATATAATAGAAAAGCCATCGCGAGGAAACCTCTTCGAACCAGGTCAGGACCGGAAGGTAGCAGCCTTAAGATTAGATCTCCTGTGCGGTGGTTTTCTTTATCCCTTATAATAAAAGCTATGAATGATGAAGATTTCATGCGCGAAGCTCTAAAATCTGCGCAAAAAGCCCTCGAAATTGGTGAAACCCCCGTTGGGGCGGTCGTTGTACTTGAAGGGAAAATTATTGGACGGGGCTTTAATCAACGTGAAAGAAAGCACGACGTTTCTTCCCACGCCGAAATTGAGGCTCTCCGAGAAGCGGGTGCCGCAGTGGGGGACTGGAAGCTTCGGGGCGCGACGATTTACGTAAGTCTTGAGCCATGCCTCATGTGTGCCTCCGCCATCCAACAAGCTCATCTTTTTCGCATCGTTTATGGGGCGGACGATCTTGAGGAAGGCGCGATTACCTCACACCACTTTATTTTCAATGATCCTTCCATTAGTGAACGCCCCCTCGTTTCGCGAGGCGTTTTGGCAGAGGAGAGTTCTATACTCCTTAAAAAGTTTTTCTTCAATAGAAGAAAGAAAAATTAATTTTTGCGGTTAACTTCCGATAGAGACTAGGGTTTTTTACAGCGTATAAAAAAAGACAAAAATATTAGGCAACAAGCCCTTTTTTTCGTGGTATATTTTTTAACGCACAAAACCTCTTTTTGTTTTGTCACGAGGTTAATGAAATGGACAACAACACGAACGAAAGTAAAAATGACGACGCCACCAACGTTGCGTCGAACGAAGAGGGTTTAAAACCGGTAGCTCCGGAAAAGACTCCGAATTTTTCGTTATCACCGAAATCGGAAAACATTGGCAAAACGATGGCTGAAACCAATCGTTCCATTGCCTTGCTTAATATTGAAAAAGACTATCTCGTCGACGGGAAACCCTTTAAAGCCCTCAAAGGCATTACTTTGGCCTTCCCTGACAAAGGATTTGTGGCGATTCTGGGTCCCTCAGGATGTGGCAAGACCACCCTTTTAAACATCATCGGCGGCTTGGATCACTATACCGGCGGGGATCTTTTGATCGATGGCAAAAGCACCAAACAATTTAGCGACCGGGAATGGGATGGTTACCGCAACGAGCGGATCGGTTTTGTTTTTCAAAGCTATAACCTCATTCCCCATGAAAACGTTCTTCAAAATATCGAAGTTTCCTTGCTTTTGAATGGTGTTAGCAAAGCTGAACGTCACGAACGAGCGATGGCGGCTCTGAAGACGGTCGGTCTTGAAGAAACGGCGAAAAAACGTCCGAACCAACTCTCAGGTGGTCAGATGCAGCGTGTTGCCTTAGCGAGAGCCGTCGTCAACAATCCAAAAATCGTTTTAGCCGATGAACCAACGGGCGCTTTGGATTCCGGTACATCAATTCAGGTGATGGATCTTTTTAAAGACATTGCCAAAGATCGCCTCGTCATCATGGTAACCCACAATCGCGATTTGGCTGATCAATATGCCGATCGCATCATTGAAATGAAAGATGGCGTAATCACTCACGATAGCGCGCCTTTATCGACCGAAAACATCGTTCCAACGGGTAAAGAAATCAATAAAAAGACCGCGATGAGTTTTGGAACCGCCCTTCGTTCGTCTTTCTTGAGCATTGGTACAAAACGCGGTCGGACGATTCTTACCGCAGTCGCCTCCTCCATTGGTCTTATCGGCGTGGCGCTCGTTTTAGCGGTTTCGAATGGCTTCGGGCTTTATGTGAATAACGTTGAAGGTTCCGTAGCGTCAAGTGTTCCAATTACCATCACTCCGGTGGATTATTCTTACTTGCCAGCCGATGCCACTTCGTATACGGAATATCCGACGGACAATAACCTCAACGTTTACGATACCTCCAGCAATTCCTACGTGCTTCATCGAAATAACTACAGCCAAGATTATTTTGATTATGTGAGTAAGACGGTTGATAAAGGTTGGGCCCGTTCGGTGATGTTCAACCGCATTAATTTTAGTTTTAACCTCTTAACCCAAGATGGTAGTCTGACGGATTCTTCGGGAAACGCCACCATCCGGAGCGTCGATCAATATAGCAGTGCTTCAGCCACATCAAGCGTTGTCTCTAGCGTGACTTCTTTGCCAGCGACCATTTTCCATGAACTGTATGGCGAAGAAAAAGGCATTTCGACGATGTACGACCTCATTTATGGGTCTTATCCGAAAGCCGAAAATGAATTGGTTTTGATTACGGACCGTTATAACCGCGTCGAGTTTAGCACGCTCAAAAAACTCGGCATCATCAATAGTGACGCCACGGCCACCAGCGGTCAGAAGATTGCTTTTAGCGATCTCGTTTATTCTGGCGAAGGCGACAGCTCTTATAAGTCTTATAAGGCCTACCGCAATAGTTATTATTACAAGATGTTTGATGCGAACGGCCAAGATCAGGTTCAAAGCGAAACCGTTCCAAGTTGGAACATCAGTTCTTTTAGCACCTCAACGGGCAAGTTTACGGGGACCGAATCCACCAAGACGGTCTATTGGTATACCAACACCGATGCCAAATCTGGATCTTATGGCAACATCTATAGCGACGACGCCACCTACCAACCTGTGAATTTAAAGATTGTTGGTGTTTTGCGTCCTTCGAAGGATTCCTATATTTCATTAATGCCGGCCTCAGTTGGCTACCTTTCCGAGCTCAAAAATGATTTAGCCTCCGATGTTCAAAAAGGTGGTCGAGGCGAAAAACTCGCGCAAATCGCGGCTAAAAATTACTATATCAATCGAGGGACCGAATCCCGTTATGGAGGTTTTGGCGATGGTCTTGATGCTTTGAACGCCTCTGTGAAAAACGTCTATGCTTCTTTGAGTTCCACAACCGCAACCAGCACGAGCCTTTCGGAAAGCGTTCTTGAAAGTGTCCTTTCGGGAACTTATATCTATCGCGACGTTTTTAATGACGCGGCGGGGGGATACGCTCCGCTCACGAGCTCTTCATCGCGCTTCTTGGGTTGGAATAGAAGGGTTGGCGGTGATTTCCAAGAAAACAACATCACGAATTTGCCCGACACGCCGACTACCGCTTACGATCCGGACGCGAAGGAATGGATTAAATTCACTACTTTCTGGCGGACAAAGCTTACCGATCCGAAATTCTATAATGGCACCGCCACAGATTGGTCGGCCGTTGATTTTGAAGCCTATTTCAATGGGTACGCCTTAGTCTCAAGCATTCTGATATTCCCTCTTTCACTCACCACAAAAGACGCTCTTCATAACTATCTCAACGCTTATAACAATGGCAAAGAGGATATCGATCAAATTCGCTGGAGCGATATCATGGAAACCTTCACTAGTTCTCTATCGGTGTTGATCCAAATCATTTCCATCGTTCTCATTGTGTTTGCTGCCATTTCCTTGGTGGTGAGTTCCGTTATGACGGGGATTATTACCTACGTTTCTGTTGTTGAACGAACGAAAGAAATCGGAATCTTGCGCGCTTGCGGGGCCCGGAAAAAGGATGTTGGCCGCCTCTTCGAAGCCGAATGTACCATCATTGGTTTCGGGGCTGGAATCATCGGTATCGCGTTTACCTATATCGTTTGTATTCCAATCAACCTTATTTTGGATCATCAGTTCCCGGGCAATAACCTATCCAGCATCGCCTTACTCAATCCTTGGCACGCCTTGATTCTCTTGGCCTTAGCCGTTGTTCTCGCGCTCGTTTCCGGATTGATTCCTTCGCGTATGGCGGCAAAGAAAGACCCCGTTGTGGCTTTGAGGACTGAATAATGACCAGCCACAAGAAAGAGGAATTTTTAAAAGCGATTAATGCGGCTCCGACCATCGAAGCCGATTTCGTGGTCGGTCTTTCCGATGAACAGGTTAAACAAAGGAAAGACGAAGGCTTTACCAATAAAGTGCCCAAGAAGGTGACTAAAACCTATTGGCAAATTTTCGTCGATAACTTCTTCTCTTTCTTCAATATGGTCTTCTTCGGAATTGCCATCTTGATGGCAATTGCCCACATTGGTTTTAAGAGCTATTTCTTCTTACTTCCGATTATTTGCAATATCGTTTTGGGTCTTGTCACCGATATTCGGGCCCGTCGTTTAGTCGATAAACTCCGACTGGTGACTGATCCGAAAGTCCGGGTCATTCGGGATAGAAAAGAAAGCGAATTAGCGGTGGACCAAGTGGTCCTAAGTGATATTGTTCTCCTTCAAGCAGGCGATCAAATTTGCGTTGATGCGATTTTGGTCAATGGCCGCCTCAATGTGGACGAGTCTTTGCTCACAGGCGAATCCGAAGCGGTGTTGAAGTTGCCTGGCGATCAAGCTCTGTCAGGCTCTTTTGTGGTCTCGGGCAAGGCGTACGTTAGGGTAAACCGCGTGGGAATTGCAAATTACGCTGAGGGTTTGCAGGATTCTGCTAAGCGATTCGAACGTCCCAATAGCGAACTAAAATCTTCTTCTTTGAAGATCTTCTGGACCACTGGAATTATTTCAATTGTCCTAGGTCTTGCGATGACTATTACATGGGTGGCGACAACCTTGGCTCACAATGGAACGATTGAATATCAAGATTATCAAAAATTTATACAAAACACGTTGAGCGGTTCGATGGAAGCAATGATCCCTGCCGGGCTCTATTTATTAACGTCGCTGACCTTGGGTGTCGGTGTTATTAATCTAGCCAACAAACGGATGAACGTCCAAGAGCTCTATTCCCTCGAAATGTTGGCAAGAGTTGATACTATTTGCTTCGACAAAACGGGAACTTTAACCGATGGTTGTCTCGCGGTAAGAGACTTTCAGAACCTTTCGAAATTCACAAATGCCGACCTTCAAGAATGCTTAGCTTCTTTATGCAAATCCACCGGGGACGACAACGCGACTGCTAAGGCGATTAAAAACGCCTATAAGGTCGCTCCTTATACCGCTAAAGAAGTGATTCCTTTTGATTCGGGGAGAAAATATAGTGCCGCTTATTTCGAAGGCAAGGGAACCTTCATTATGGGCGCGCCAGGTTTCATTGATGCTACTCCGAACCCCGAAGCCGATAAATCGATCCACGATTTAGCCAGCAAGGGTTTCCGAGTTGTGGGCATTTATTACAACAAAAATCCCATCAAAAAAGGTGAAATCCCCACTAAATCGACCTTGGTTTCGATTATTTCGCTCTCCGACCACGTGAAGGGCGATGCCGCAAAGACCATCGGCTGGTTCCGCGATAATGGCGTTGCGATAAAAGTTATCAGCGGTGACAATCCGATTACGGTAAGTCAGATTGCCCAGGAAGTTGGTGTACCTGCTGGCGAAAAATACGTTTCGATGGATCAAGTCAAAGACGAAGAGATCCCTGAGTTGGTTGATCGCTATACCGTATTCGGCCGGGTTAAACCCGAGCAGAAGTCTCTGCTCGTTTCGGCTCTTCAAGAAAAAGGCCACAAAGTCGCGATGACCGGGGATGGCGTTAACGACATCCTCGCGCTTAAAAAAGCCGATTGTTCGATTGCTATGGCATCTGGATCTTCAGCCGCAAGAAACGTTGCTCATATTGTCAGTTTGGATAACGATTTCTCTAAACTTCCCGACGTTGTATCTGAAGGACGTCGCGTTATCAATAACTTGCAACGCACCGCCACGCTTTTCCTGACGAAAACGGTGT
>DAISHV010000010.1:0-28185 GCA_036822315.1 Bacillota bacterium
TATTAGTCTTTATCGAGCGTTCTTAATGTCAGTCTAACTACGGTCTCAACGTGTGGCGTCTGAGGGAACAAATCGACAGGCTGCAACTTCGATATCTTATAGGTATCGGAAAGGAATTCGCAATCCCTAGCCAAAGTAGACGGATTACATGAAACATAAATAAGACGAGACGGCCGAAGGGTCTTAACCGCCTTAAGGAAACGTTCATCCGAACCTTTCCTCGGAGGATCCATAAAGAGAACATCGACCTTTTGCTTTTGAGCAAAGAGCTGATAAATATACGAAGAAGCATCTGCAGCATGAACTTCGAAGTTGGTAATGCCGTTTTGGGCAGCGTTCTTTTTGGCATCCTCCACCGCTTCAGGAACAATTTCGACCGAGATGACTTTGGAGACGTGCTTGGCTGCAATAAGCCCGATGGTGCCGATGCCCGAATAGGCATCGAAAACAACGTCATTCGGAGTGAGTTCTGCAAAATCCATTGCGGTTTTGTAGAGGATTTCCGTCATCACGGGGTTGGTCTGGTAGAAGGATTTCGCCGAGATTCTAAAATGCAGACCGCAGAGATTGTCTTGGATATAACCTGGGCCGTAAAGGGTTTCCATCTCATCGCCAAGAATCTTGCTGCCTGTGCTCTTATTCACATTGAGCACCAAAGTCGTAATCTCTGGACATTTGCCTAAAAGGTCTTTGACGAACTCTTCCCGATGAGGGAAATCGCTCGTGGTCATAACCAAAACGACCATGATTTCTTTGAAATAAGAAGAGGTCTTAATCACGGCGTGACGCAGCGTTCCGCTTCCGGAGACTTCATCAAAAGGAATCACCTGATAAATCTTCATCAGGATCTTGAAGGCATCCAAGATGGCTTCGCAACGTTCGTCTTCGATAAAGCATTTCTGAATTGGCACGATAACGTGGGTGTTTTCTTTGTAGAAACCACAATACATATTGCCCTTATCGCCTAAGCAAAAAGGCATCTGAACTTTGTTGCGGTAAAAGTAAGGCTTGCTCATGCCTAAAGTCGGCAAAGGCTGGACCTCACTATGACCAAGTTTGCGAAACTGCTCTTGGACGGTCTTCTGCTTAAATTTCAGCTGAGCCTCATAACGGTATTGCTGAAAAGAGCAACCCCCACAGGCATGACAAACTTTGCACAAAGGATCAATCCGATCCGGTGAAGGTTTCGTCAGCTTCTTCAACTCACCATAGAGTTGACCCGCTCGGCGATAACTCACTTCAATTTCGCCTTCATCGCCCGGGAACATCCCGTCGACGAAAATGACATGACCGTTATCCTTGCAAACCCCTAATCCTTCGTAGGTGAGGTCGGTGCAAGTGGTCGGAATTAACCCTTGGGGTAATGGTTCTTTCATTAAGCTGCAGCTTTCTCTTTCGGGGCCGCCATCAAATCTTTGATGAACTGAACCTCGCTCGCGACATCAAGACGCGGGAATAACGGATCTTGCTTTTCGACTTTGACGCCAGATAGCGAACCAAATTTCGTGGCCGTCTCGTAGTTCCGCATTGCGGCAGGAACGCCAAGTTGGTCATAAAGCTTTTCGCTCTTGGTGACGAGGATCGGACTTAACAAACAACCGGCTAAGAAGATGGCGTTGGCCAAATGAGACATACAACTATCGAGTTCCTTCTTCTTGGCTGGATCTTTCGCCAAATTCCACGGCTCGCTATCGGCAACATACTTATTGGCGGCACTGACGAAATCCATCACCGCGCCATAAGCTTCTGTGACTTTAAGATCGTCATTAAGGACTTCATAAGCGCTGACAGTCTTATCGGCTAGCTCATGCAAGGCTTTGTCTTTTTCGTTTAAATCGCCTTCAAAAGCCGGAACGACACCATCGCAATATTTGCTGATCATCGGAATAACCCGGTTGAGAAGGTTACCTAAGTTATTGGCTAAATCACCATTGAGGCGATCAACGAATTGCTCCGGCGTGAATTGGCCATCGGAACCAAAGACGATTTCGCGGCAAAGATAGTAACGAACCGCATCGACACCAAAGCGGTCCACGAGTGGCGGAACCGGGATAACGTTGCCTTTCGACTTCGACATCTTGCCATCCTTCATCATCATCAGGCCATGGACAAAGACTCTCGATGGCTCTCTTAAACCCATCGCTTCAAGGAACATCGGCCAATAAATCGTATGGAAACGGGTGATATCCGCGCCAATGACGTGGACGATTTCGCAATCCGGATCCTGCCAGTATTTCTTGAACTTGCTATCATCCGGTTGGAGATAGCCTAAAGCAGTGATGTAGTTGGTCAAAGCGTCAAGCCAAACATAAACGACGTGACCCGGCGCTTCTTTGACGGGAATGCCCCAATCGAAAGTGGTCCGAGAAACGCAAAGATCATTAAGACCCGGCTTAATAAAGTTATTAATCATCTCGGCTTTACGACCTTCTGGCGTGATAAATTTTGGATTTTTATCATAAAATCCCAGCAAATCCTGAACGTATTTTCCGCAACGGAAGAAATACGCCGGCTCGGCTTTCTCTTCGCAAGGCCGTCCGCATTCGGGGCAAAGGTGGTTATCGCCCACCACTTGCGTATCGGTCCAATAAGATTCTTCGTGAACGCAATACCAGCCCTTATAAGACGAAAGATAGACGTCGTCATTCTTGGCAAACGTTGAGAAAATCTTCTGAACGGTCTCATAGTGGCGAGGCTGGGTCGTCCGAATGAAATCATCATTCGAGATGCAAAGAATCTTCCATAAATCGAGGAACTTCACGGCAACCGAATCGACGAACTGCTGTGGGGTCACCCCGGCCGCTTTGGCGTTATCTTCGATCTTCTCGCCGTGTTCATCAAGACCGGTTAAAAAATAGGTATCAAAACCCCGAAGGCGTTTGCCCCGAGCGATAATATCGCACATGGTCGTGCAGTAGGCGTGGCCAAGGTGGGGCGAAGCGGACGGATAATAAATCGGCGTGGTAATGTAGAATTCCTTGCTCATGCTAAATGAAGCCTCCGTGCAAAATGCGCGTAAAGATTTTAGCATTATCCCCTCTTTTTTAATACTCGTATTAAAGCAACAGAAAAAGCCGCGATTGCTCGCGGCTTGTTTTTCTTGTTCGCTTATTTGCTTTCAGCGGGCTTGGCTTCGGCTTTGACGGCTTGGGCTTTTTCAAGTTTCTTGTTGAACTTGTCAATGCGGCCATCAGACTGAACGAAGCGTTGCTTGCCAGTGTAGAACGGGTGGCAATTCGAGCAAGTATCAACCTTGATTTCGTCAAGGGTCGATCCCGTCTCAAACGTGGCTCCGCAGCTGACGCAGGTCACGGTGCACTTGTGGTACTCCGGATGGATTCCTTTTTTCATGTCCTTTACTCCTTTCGCCTTGCAGCAATCCACTGCAAAGAGAGTTACGGCTGTTATAATACGCGCAACCCCTATGGGTTGCAACGAAAACCGCCCACGAAAGAAACGAAATTGAGCGCCTCAGCAATACTTTTTCTTCAAATCTTCGACAATAAGGCGATTTCGAGGCGAAAGTTTCTCTGGAACATCATTTAAAGAAAACCAAGAAAGACGCGAAACTTCCTCGACTTGTTCTTCAATCTTGCCCTCGTATTTCGTGCAAACAAAAACGGTATCAACTCCGCAGACTTCATCGCCATTGGCGTAGCGATAAAAAGCCACATCCCCCGAATAGACTTTCAATAATTCGTATTTCAGCCCCGTTAAGCCGGTTTCTTCTTTGAGTTCCCGAAGGGCAGCCTCTTCAACGGTTTCGTCAAGTTCAACAGAACCGCCAGGAAAATCCCAATAGCCGTCATCGGCTCGCTCTTCAAGCAGAACGTTTTTCTTTTTGTCCATCACGATCATCACGGAAAACGCCACGACCAAACGCCGATGACCAACCACTTTTCGCAAATCCGATAAATAGCCCATTTTTTACCTCATGAGTAACGCGGCCGCCCCGAGAATGCCGGCGTCATTGCCTAAAGACGAAGCGAAGAGTGCAACCTTGGGCGAATGGGAACCGCCGAAGCCATATTCTTGGTTTTCGAGATAGGCAAGAAGCGGGCGAATCAAACTATCTTTTTGTCCGGATAGTCCACCGCCTAAGGCGATGGCATCGGGACGGAAAGCGTTGATGATGCTTAAAAGTCCTTCACCCAGATAATGGATGTAATGGTCGACAACAACTTTGGCACTGGGATCACCTTTTTTCGCACATTCAAAAGCGGTAAGACCATTGGCTTTCGAAAGATTGTTGTCACAGTAGAACCACATAAGGCTCGAATGATCTTGATTCATGGCTTCTTTGGTATCAGCGATGAGAGCGCTGGCAGAGCAATAGGCTTCAAGACAACCTTTTCTTCCGCAGGTGCAATTCCGCCCATCCATCACCAAGAGCGTGTGGCCTAACTCGGCCCCCTTGCCTTCGTTGCCTTCATAGAGCTGACCGTTGAGGTAAAGACCGCTCCCAACACCGGTTCCGAGGGTCAGCATTACCAAATTCCGATAGCCTTTCCCTGCGCCAAAAAGTACTTCGCCTAAAACAGCGCAATTGGCATCATTTGCCACTTGAGATTTGAGGTGGGTTTTGCTTGTGATTTTCTCGCAGAGCGCCAAATTTGCCCAGCCAAGATTATTCGAATAATCGCAAGTCCCGTTTGTGGAATTGATGCTGCCAGGGCAGCCGATTCCAACCCCGGTAATCTCGGCTTTTGAGATGCCGGAAACATGGATTTCTTTTTCAATAGACTCTGTCAGCTGATCGATGATGGCGTCTTGGTTTTTGCTTTCATCGATCGGAAAAGAAAAGCGATGAGTGATGATGCCTTTCACATCAACGAAACCACATTTGATGGATGTCCCACCAATATCGACACCGATGACGTACATTAGTCCTTAACCTCCGTTTTCACTATCGTTGCTTTTCCTTCGACTAAACCCGTATGAGATGCCGGAACAAAGAACGTGTCCCCTTTTTGATAAGAAATCCCCGCAAAAGTCCCTTTTTCTTCTCCGACGAATGTCAAACAAACAAAGGATTTCGAACTGGCTTCAATCTTCAAGGATCCCGTGGAATGAACAAGCGAGGTCGTGAAATAAGAACAAGCGCCTAAAATCGGCGCGGTGAACTTCGGAGGGTTATAAGGCTCGTAGTTTAAAACCTTAAGGGCCTTTTCGACGTGAAGTTCGCGTGGATGTCCCGTTTTATCAAGTCTGCCATAATCGTAGAGGCGATAAGTTAACGTGCTGTTTTGTTGAATCTCAAGCAAGGTAACGCCCTTGCCAATGGCGTGGACGGTCCCCGAGGAAATGAAATATGTTTCGCCCGGTTTCACCTCATGGAAATTCAAAAGATCAACGATGCTGCCATCCTGAATCGCTTGGCGTACCTCTTCAGGCGAAGTTTTTCTCTTGAAACCAACATAGAGACCCGCATGCGGCTCCGCTTCGATGATGTACCACATCTCGGTTTTGCCATATTGGCCTTCATTTTTTAAGGCATAATCGTCGCTCGGATGAACTTGAATCGAAAGATTATCGGCCGAATCGATTAATTTGATTAAAACCGGAAAGAAGGCAAACGGCGTGACGTTACTCCCGAGCTCTTTCGCCCCCGCAACGCTCCGCAATTCTTTCCCAGCGTCTTTTCCGCTCGCCACAAGGCAAGGTCCGTCTCCGTTAAAAGATAATTCCCAGCATTCGGAAATGGAATCAAGCGTCGTTTTTTTACCCCAAGAAATCAACTTTTTTCCACCCCAAATGTAGCTCTTAATCGCCGGAGACAACTTTACGATTTCCATCCGTTTTAAGGTCCTTTTTTATCCGAGGTTTATTTTACCGCATACGGCAAGGAATTACTTCGAAATATCCGCCGAAATGAGCAAAGATGATAGTCCTTCTTTTTTCAACCGATATTGCGCTAGAGTAATCGTCTCGTTCTTTTTGCTGATAAACACATTCTCTTTCAAGCCCAAAAATTCATAGCCAACACTCTCAAGAAGATGACGCGAGGCAAGGTTTCGCGCATCGGTTTCTTCGTAAGAATAGAGATAATGATCTTCGTTAAAAAGAAAATGGAGAACAGCGAGCAACGCCTCTTTCATGAAACCTTGGTGCCAGCTTTCTTCCTGAAGAATGTAGCCGATTTCAAATCCTTGACCAGGCAGGTCTTTAATGACTTGGATTTCGCCAATAGCCCCACCGCCATCATCAATAGCCCAAGAATAATTCCGTTTCCGCCGTAACCAATTTTTCAAAAGACGCTCGCTAACGCTTTTGTCACGATGCGGATACCAAAAAAGGTACTGCGTCGTCGTAAAAGACCCGCACCAATGATAAAGGCGATCCACATCATCGAGAGTAAACGGCCGAAGTTTTAAACGGGGAGTCGTGAGGATTGGAGTTTCTTTCATCGTCATCATTTTAACCTGATTGAAGGACGATAAAGACAAAAAGAAAAAATCGGATTTTTTTGTTTACAAAAAGCAAAACGCGACCCCAACGAAACTTTTGCCTATTTTTGTAAACAAAGTTAGATGGCATCGAATGTTTACCGATAGTTTACTGTTTTAACGGAAACAAAGCCGTACTATAATTTATCCATGAATAAGAAAACACTATTTTTAGCCCTTGCCCCCTCACTTTTTGTCTTGGGCTCTTGTGGAGGAAATACGGCAACTTCAATCGATGTGATTATCATGGGCGGTCAATCCAACATGGTGGGTTGTTCCACTTACACGGGTTTAGGCGACACCGTCGGATCAGCCAAATATGATGAATACGTTTCCGGCTACAAAGGGATCAAGATCGCTTATGATTGCTGGACCCGAAACGGAGACGAAGATTATCAACGGCAAAACCACTCTAATAACAAATTTGTCTCCAGCGTCTTAGGCGAAGGCAATTCTGATTTGACCTTCGGACCGGAAATCGGAATGGCTGAAACGTTCTCATCGACAAGAAACAACAAAGTGGTTTTAATCAAATACGCCTGCGGAGCCTCTTCGCTTTTGATGGACTGGGCCTCCCCTAGCGCCGGAAAAATGACGACGATGTACAAGAATTTCCTAGCCTACGTCAAAGACGAGATGAAAGTTCTCAGCAATAATGGCTATGCCCCAACCATCAAAGCGATGTGCTGGATGCAAGGCGAAGCAGATGCTTTCACGGGCTATTGCGAGGAATATTATTCGAATCTCCACTACCTCGCACAAGACTTGCGCAAAGAACTCTTGTCCTATTCGGGCAATAAGAATTTTGCCTTCATCGACGGTGGCATCAGCGATTCTACGTCATGGCCTCAGTATCAAACCGTCAACGCCGCCAAACAGAAATTCGCCACCGAATCGAGCGATAACGTTTATATCGATACGATTTCCGCCGGCTTAACCAAAGATACCCTTCAAAGCGATAATGCCCACTATAAAGGCGCCTCTATGATCAAATTGGGCAAGCTCTTCGCCACGGCTGTTGAGCCTTTCTTAACCAGCCTCAAATCCTAATGAAACTCGACCATTTTTCATTTTCTTCCGAAGCTTTAGGCAATTCCCGAATGATTCGGGTTCTTTATCCCGAAGATACCCGTCGGCATTATCCCGTTTTATACGTGCACGATGGCGAATTCGCTTTTCGGAGAGACACGCCAAAAGATTACGAATCGATGGAACTGGACTTAGCCCTCGCTAAAAGAGAAATGATTATCGTTTCGATTGCCGCCCAAGAATGGCAAGCAAGAACGCGAGAATATTCGCCTTTCCCCTGGGTTAACGAAGCCGAAAAGTACCTTCACCCTGGTGAAGAAGAAGGTCAGCTTTACTTGGAATGGCTCATCCGAGAACTCATGCCTTACGTTGAAAGCCATTACCCTGTAAAGAAAGGCCGAGAAAATACCTTTATGCTGGGCTGCTCCTTAGGAGCCGTCATCACAGCCTATGCGAGCGGGGCCTACCCTAATCTTTTTTCCAAGTTCGGTATTTGCTCTTTGGCTTCTTGGGGTAACGAAGGGGCATTCCTCTCGTTTCTTCAAAAAACGAATATCCCCGCAAAAACCCATTATTTCGTTCGGGTGGGAAGCGAAGAAGGCATTCCCCGAGACTTAACGTCCTTGGGAACGTGCTATCCCGCTTTAGCCGAAGACTTCGTTTCTTTATTAAAACAAAAAGGAATCACCGATATCGACTTCAAGCTCAACGAAGGGTTCCATCACAAAACGATCGCTTGGTCAAAAGATATGCCAGCCTTCATCGATTTTCTCTTTAAAAAATAGATTTAATCGCTTGATAAAGCTCTTCGCTAGCCTCAACGTGCATCGCCTTATTCGGGTGACCGCCATTCGACATATAGCCTCCGACTTTTAACGAATGGAAGGGCAAGAAATACACGCCTTCTGGATATGAGGCCACCACTTCTTGAAGAAGCTTTTCGACCAAACTTACTTGTATCATGCCAATCGCGACAATAACTTTGCAATTCCCATACGTTTTACGAATCAAATCGATAAAAGCCTTCATCGCCTTTTGAAAATTGGCCATCTCTTCAATTCGCTCTTCGGCCGGAAGAGGCAAAAGATATTGATCATCATTCGTCCCCAGATTAATCACGACCAAATCAGGCTGATAGCAATGGTGATCCCAAGGAATGGCATTTGATAAATTCGTCGACCAGGTGCAATCGGCAAAAGAGAACATCTGGGGGATGTTCTTAATCGGGGCATCGACGTTCCAGGGCGAGCGGTAAACCGCATAGCCTCCAATCGCGATAATCGAGAAGTCCGCATTGAGTTTTTCGGAAGCTAATGCCCCATAAGAAATCAAAGCGTTTTCCGTTCGGGTTTCAAAGTTATCATCGCCTTCGATTCCTTCGGATCCGTTACCGGCGGTAATCGAATCACCATAGATTTCTATCTTTAACGAGCGCGTTTCTTTAAGCGCATTGAAAGAACCGTCGGTCGTCAGTTTTTTCCATCCGGTTAACGAACAAGCACTCTCGGTTCGTTTATAAAGCCGAACCCGATGATAGGCGAAGGGAAGATCTTTGGCCAAAACATAAAAGGCATCCGGCTGATTCAAGGTGATTTTTTGCGAATCCGCAAACGGAGTGTCATCAATGACCACCGCCACCGCGGCTTCGCCTTGAGGTCGACCGCATTCGGTGGCAATGAGTTCCGCTTTGAGCGTCGTTCCGATAAAGCCAACTTCAAAACCCGAAGCCGAAAACGTGAACATCCGGGCTTGGCGCTCTTCCGAAATATAGTAACGGCCAAGGTTCCGCAACGCGGGGCTCTTGCAACGAAAATCCAGCGTATCCATTAGTCTAAAATGGCAATCGCGCCATCCTCCAAATAGAGGGCAAACTTCGGTGCTTTATAAACCGAGAAAGCCCCATCGAGTAAGAACGTCAGGTAATGGTCAAAACCTGAAACCGCGAGGAAGGCGGCATTTCGCTTCCCAAGTTGATCTTCGTCATACGCCGACACGGCAATGATGCGCTCTTTATCATAAGCGCCGTTGACATAACCCGTCGCTTTGCATTGCTTCTTGTTTAGGATCGGACGAACTTTGTCTTCTTTGAGAACGATGGTGTGTTCCCCATCAGGCACCTTCATATCATTCATCACAACGTGGTTCGCTCCAAAACGAACTATCGTTTTGCCTTTAACAGTCTTAAAACTGGCTTTCGTGGAGTTCTCCATGATCACCTCGCGAGAAACGAGTCTTGTTCCTTCGGCATCTTTGAGGACGACATCATGTTCAGCAACATAGAGATCCAGCCTCTCGCCAGACTTAATTGTGCTCGTCGGGGCAACGTTAAAGATCGCGTATTTATTGCATCCTGGAATCTTGAGAAAGACTGTCGTTGAATCCGTTTTTTCCATCACGAAATCGACTGTGCCAGCCAAGTGAAGACCACCAGGGATTTCCTCGAGGTGAACGGCTTCAGGAGCAAAGGAAATCGAAAGATTCTTTTCTTCTTTGGCAACAGCGAGTAAGCGTTCCTTTAAATGGGAGGAGAACTCATAACGATTCTCGCCAAAGACCACTGCGTTTTCTTCAAGGGTGCAAGGATAAGTGTTCTCCCTTGGAACACCCATCACGGAGTTGCTCGTCTCTTGGTCAAAGAGATGAGCTTGCATCATGTCGATGGCTAAATGAATGGCATCTTTTGCTTGGTATTTACCCGTGGCGACACCTTTGACGATAACGTCATCTTCTTGCCCTTCGATCTTCGCGTAAACGATGGTCTCGTCACCGAGTTGCTCCACCACGTCGATTGTCGCCGGAATACCTTCGGAGGCAATCTTGATGTGCTCAGGACGAACGCCAAAGAAAAGGGGCTTACCAATATAGGACGGATCAGCCAACTGCTTAGCTTTTAGAGGCGGGAATTGAAGCGATAACGAATCAATCGAATTCAAAAGCGCCGTCAAAACCCCATCCTTTTCCCTCAGAACGCAGGGGATAATGTTCATCTGGGGCGAGCCCAAGAACGTCGCGACAAAAAGGTTGGCAGGGTTCTCATAAAGATTCACCGGAGTATCGACTTGTTGAATAAAGCCCAATTTCATGACGACGATCCGATCGCCCATCGTCATGGCTTCGGTCTGATCGTGAGTGACGTAAATGAAAGTGGTCGCAAGGCGTTTATGAAGCTTTGTGATTTCCGTCCGCATCTGAACCCGAAGTTTGGCATCAAGGTTAGAGAGCGGTTCGTCCAGCAAGAAGACTTTCGGTTCTCGCACGATGGCTCGGCCCAAGGCGACTCGTTGTCGTTGACCACCCGAGAGAGCTTTCGGCTTCCGCGAGAGCAAATCGGTGATCTCTAAAATCTCAGCGGCCTTATTGACCTTCGCCTCGATTTCTTTGGGGTCCTCTTTGCGAAGTTTTAAACCAAAGGCCATATTCTGGAAAACCGTCATATGGGGATAAAGGGCGTAGTTCTGGAAGACCATCGCGATATCGCGGTCTTTGGAATCCGTGTCATTGATTAAGGCATCATCAATATAAAGCTGACCTGCCGTGATGTTTTCCAATCCCGCGATCATACGAAGGGTTGTAGACTTGCCACAGCCCGAAGGTCCGACAAAGACGATGAATTCTTTGTCCTTGATTTCGAGGTTGAAATCGTTGACGGCGCGCACCCCGCCTTCATAGACCTTGTAGACGTGCTTTAACGTGACTTTGGACATGGATTAGTCCTCCTTCTTATAAAGCCCTTTTCCCACGAGTTCGGGATAATGGCTTTCGTTAATAAAGCGATCAAATACCGCGTGGGTATAAAGCGATGAAACCAAAATCCCCCAGGCGGAAAAAAGCACAAAGACCGCCATCGCCACATAAGCAGCGATGTCATTAATCGCCAATAAGGCGATGAATAACCCTGGGCTCAATAGCGAAACCAAAGTAATCTGGGGAAGCTTCATTAAGGTAAACAAGAAAGCGTTCTTCAAACTCGCCCCGGCCGAGTTGGCATAAATGGCTTCTTGGGATAGATAGAAATGAGCCATCCCCGAAACGACGATAAATTGGAAAATCAAAAGACCAATTCCAATGCCCATTGGGATCGGAGAGGCTTGATAGAAAAGCAAAAGATAAAGCGAGCCAATGAAAGCCAAGGCGAAGGAAAAAGAGGCAATCAAACCCATCACCAGATCTGCTTTGGCATTTTTCTTAATGCCATAGAAGAAACTGGTGGTCGTAAATACCCCTTCAAGGAAACTCAACTGTTTTCCGACTTCGTAGGCACCCGCTAAACCGATAAAGAGAATGACGATACAAGGAATCGCGATGATCCCCGCATAAAAGAAGAGAGCGAAAATCGAACTCATTTCCGCTCCGGAAGAATAGGCGCTAGAGATGAACACGCTGAAAGCCAGATAGTCTGAGAATAAGGGCAAGGCGAATAACGCTAGCAAGAACGAAGTTGAGAAAAGAGTCCGCCATTCGTGATGGCAAAGATCGCTAAATAACGCCCGCCTAGTCTTTGGGAGTTCCACTGGCGAAAAATCGTCATGACGAACGTTTTCTTTTTTCATGCCGCACCCCCCTGAAGATAAACGAAAGCCTTTAAAGCCAAATCGTAGGATTCTGACGAATAGAGACCATAACTTGCGATGTTCTTGCTCTTAATGTTCAGACAAAGATAATAATCTTCATCCAAGAACTCAATATAAGAAGAGAGCCAATGACTAACGGATTTTTCTTTAATCCGCACCCCGTAAGAATCCCCTTCGCTCACGTAATAGACTGGGGCGTTCTCCGTAACGTAGTTCTTTTCCAGTTCCGCATTAAAAGGCACCATGATGTCAGAGGGAGTAATGCTTTTCAACACGCTTTCCGGCAACAAGAAGAGGTCGCTCCCTTCGTAACCCACCACATTGAGTTTTTGAGCAAAAAGGGCATCGTTAGGATTCGACTGAACCGCCGTAACTTCCTTGAGGCCATTATCGTGGAATTTTTCTTCGATATCTTTGCAAAAAGCCCCGCTTTCGATTTTCGTACTCGCCACAAAGACGTTTAATTTTTCGTACGCCTTTGGCTGGTGAATGACATTAAGAAGATAGCTGAGCGAGAAGCCGGCAACCAAAGGTAGCACCACATAAAGAGGCCAATCATAGGCAAAGGACTTTTTAAATAAAGCCTTGTTCTTCATGACACTACCTCATAGGCGAGAAGGACACCCGAAAAGCTTTTCGCATTAATTCGGGTTCCTTCTTTCAAATCAAACTGTCCTTTTAAGAGGTAGAAATCACGTTCGTAGATCTTGCCATTCTCTTTAAACTGAGCGACGAGTTGTTTTGCTTCTAGACCGTCCTTCGAAATATTTCCCGCAATCACAGAACAAACTTCAACGGTATCTTCGCTTAAGAGTCCGTTTAAGGCTGATTGATAAAAACGGTCATAACGACGGGCTTGTTTGAAGGGGACACTAAAGAAATAGAGCGCGCCCCAGATATAAAGGGTCAGCACCGCAATCAAAATCCATAAAAGTAAGGTGTATTCCTCTTTCGAGAAAACAATCGCGAGCGTCACTCCGCTAAAAACAAGAAGCGATATCACGATAAAGATCGTCAGTTCTTTTTGTTTCAAAAAACGGGCGATTTCGCTTTCCTTTTTAACGTCGATGAGCTCAATCATATCGTTATCCTAACCACGCTTTCAAAGCCTTGCGGATCTCAGCGGCCCACAAGACGTAGCCGTATTCCGACATATGGAGGTTATCAAGACGGAAGTAACCGGCGTCGGCGTGCCCCGTCGCTTTCAAAAGGACCTTCCCAGCATCGACACCTTCGATCCAATCCTTGCCATTGATGTAAGAGGCCAAGGCGGTGTTTGTGGCGGTGATGGTTTCTTCGTAAGAAAGGTAATAACCCGGCAAAAGGTTCACGTAGACAAAGAAGACGTGTGTATTCGGCAATTTGCTGTGGGTATCATCAAGAAGTTTTTCCACATTTGCCGCCACGGTTTGAGCGTCGTTTTTCGCGTTTACGATATCGTTGACGCCAACGTAATAAACGATAGCTTTCGGGCAGTAAGGCACGATCAAGCGGTCCAATAGGACCGAAGACCAATCGGTCGCAACCGTGCCGCCAATACCATGGCTATAAGCCACGATTGGATCGAGGTCGTGGGCATAGGAAGTCCAGAATTCAATCGAAGAGGATCCGGCAAGCATGATGTGATAGTTTTCACTATCCTTCCCCGCTTGCTCATAGGCTGCAGCTTTCGCTTCATAAGTCGTATTGCTTAGCGTCAGGTTGGCTGTGGTCAGTTCAACACCGATGGTATCGGTTTCTTCACTAGAGCCGTTTTGAGAGACCACAGTGATCTTTTTACCCACGGCATCATAGACAGCGGACTTAATACTCGTTCCACTCTTTTTGGAGTAGTTCAAAGCGAAAGTCACATCGCTCGGCTTATTTTCGAGGCGTAACATCCCGCCCTTCGTGAGATAAACAACACCATACGTCGGAGCAACATTGAGTATTCCATTGAGAACGAGGTTCGTCGTTAACGTATCATCAATAACCTCTTTTGGCGTATACGCAGGTTCCACGTATTCTCCTTCCCCACTGCGCGCCCAACCCGCATAAAGAAAGACGCTGGTGGTCGCTTTAGTGTTGGCGAAATCCCATAACGTTGTGCATTCACTATCTTCATACCATCCCGTAAAGGTATAGTTTTCGCGGGTTGGATTCGTCGTTGGAGCGACAAGCTCACAAGGTGGGGTAATCTTTACTTGCTGATAGAGCAAATCGTTGGCCTGTCCCGCATAAGAATCGATGGCAAAACTTTCTTTCTTAATGTTGTAATAATAATTCGCCGTACTTTCCATCGTCCACGAAGCCATTGAGCCGCTGGCGATGACCAAATCCGTTGGAGTGGTCGTCCCTTTGCTGCACGCGCCTAATAGAGCCAAACTGAGCGGCAAAAGAAGCCAAGTTTTTCTCTTCATACGCGGTCCTCCTTCCAAAGGCCTTCCACGAGCTCATCAATTGAGCAAGTGGCCAAGCCAATAAAGTGATCAGCCGCGCCATAGTAGACGTAGAGGGTACCATCTTTTACGACGTTCCCTGTCGGGAAGACGCAGCCGTTATAGTAGCCTTCTGTCTCATAAGGCAAAGTAGGTTCCATGAGGGGTTTGTGTGATTTGGCAAGGATTTTGCATGGATTTTGCAAGTCCAGCAAGAAAGCGCCAACGCGGTAAGCACGGTCTTTTGCGGAGACGCCATGATAGAGCATGAGCCAGCCTCTTGAAGTCTTTAAGGGCGGGCAAGACGCGCCGACTTTAAAGCTTTCCCAATCTTCTTGGCCTTGGTAGAAAAGCTCTAAGGGTTCATCCCATTCCAAGAGGTCATTTGAGCGGGTCATCCAAATCGCTGGATTCTTATTCGGATAGCCTTCCCCGCAGCGATACGTTGGCCGGGATGTTCGATAGAAATAGCCATTGATCTTCTCTGGGAAGATCACGACATCGCGGTCATCATCTTTAGCGGAAGTAATCCGACCCATTTTCTTCCAATGACGCAAATCATTCGATACAGCCAAATGGGTTTCGGTGTTGTTATAAAGAAGCACGCTAGGACCATATTCGGGTTTAAAGCCATAACTCTTGGCGTCTTTTCTCCAGTACTGCCCTGGCGCAAAGACCCGTGAAGCATAGGTCAAATAGAAGTAATCCCCAAGTTTTATGACCCGTGGGTCCTCGGTACCGCCGCCATCGGCTCCATTTTTATCCGGAGCGATAAGAGGCTCATCGCCTTCGCGGGTAAAATGAATGCCGTCTTTTGATGTCGCTAAACCGATATAGATATAGTGGGTCTCGTCATTGCCAGCGGCGCGATAAAGCATGTAGAAAAGCTTTTCGTCTTCCTTATAAATCACCGCGGGATTGAGCACGCAGAGGCTCTCCCAGGGATTCGCGGGATTGGGCTTGAGAATGGGGTTCAGCTCGCATTTCGTTAGTTTCATAAGGCCTCCTTTTACGCGATCTCCGTCGCGGTATCCGTCGTCCGGGTAATGCTGTTATCCAAACGAAGGTTATCCATATAAATCGCACTGGCGGAATAATCGCTATTCACGATGCCGAAGCTGATTTGATAGACATAGATGATGTTATTAACAGTCACGCTGGCGGTAGAAGGCGAGACATAATCGGTGAACTCGCCAAAGCCGATCGCATAACGGGTCCAGCCGGACTTCAGTTCATTCGATTCGATGGTCTTACGAACGAGCATCACGGTGCCGTTCACCAAGAGATAGAAGTTGATGTAAACCGTAGCCTTACCATCGCCTTTAAGATCGACCACGATGCCTTTTGGCCGCATCGTTGTACCAATCGAAGCGTCAACGGTCGTCGGGATCGCGTAGCTCACAGAGGAATAACTCTTGTAGTTCATCTTGAGCGAGTGTTGCCCGCCTTGCGAAGAGACATCATTCGCCAACTCGAGGTTATTGCTTTCGCTGGTGTTGCCATACGTCCAACTGTTAAGGACGTCCGCGGTTGTTGCATAGCTTTCGGCATCTTCGATCGTCGCTTTCGTCGCATCCGAGGCATCCGCTTTGATGGCTTTTTCTTTGGCATATTCCGTTTCTGAAGATAAGCCAGTATTGAGAAGGGCGATGTTATCGACATAGACCGGATTCGACATCATATAGGTTGGAGATTGCGTCACGCCATCTTCGAGGTAATAGACATAACTGAAAGCCAAGGAGAGTTTCACGATACTCGAAGCCGTAAGCTGTTCCGAGCCGCTTGAAACCTTAAAGGCTGAGAAAGGAATCACGTAATTGGTCCAGACTTTGCTGAGCGAAGCAATTTCGAAATAGTAGATCGTACCCGCACTAAGGGTTAATCCGATATAAGCGTGAGCGGATACGCTATCGAGATAATTGAAGACGCTGCTGTCGTTCTTCACCGAGGCGTCTTTAAGCCAAAGCGACAAGCTATCAACCCCCGTGGTTTCGACAGTTAATCCTAGAGAATATGTCGCGGCAGCCATATCGGCTTTATAAGCCATCTGAGCGCAGTACTTGTTGTTGGATCCTAACGCCTTTAACGAGTTCAAGGTGATGAACTCATCCTTATTTGAGGTCGAAAGTTTCCATTGATAGAACGGCTCCGCAGCGGAGGTATACGAATCAAAGTTATCGATGACGCCATCGCTGCCAATCGTTCGGGCGCCGGTGTTAATTGCTGTAACCTCGCTCCGGGAAACGATCTCAACGTCTTTGTAGGTCAAAGTGCCACTGCCATACATATTGGTCAAACCAAATTGCAGTTGAAGAATGAAGGAGAACTCTCTTCGACCATTGCCGCCGAGATACGTCGCGCCAAAAGCTTCGAAAGGAATATAAAGGGTCGTGTAGTCTTCCGTGGAAAGACTGGAGAAACTCTGGAGGTAATACCAGTAGTCCCCATCCTCTTCTTGCAAGCGGAAACTAAGGTTCCCTGAACTCGTTCCCGAGTACTTCACATCCATCTTCACCATATCGCCCGTATCAAAGAACTTATTCACGTAAATCTTTGCAAATCCGTATCCTTTTGACGCCATGCCCATCGTATTGAGGCTGTTGGCGGCTTGGTCATAATGGAGGGTATAACTGGTGCCGTCTTCGGAAATATCCGTCCCGAAATTGTAGTCGTTTTCCCACTTCCACGCCGCGGTATCGTAGTCCTTAAAATTCAACTTCTTGATAAACAAATTCGAATAATTCGCTTTCTTAATCGTCTTGACCTCGCTGACGAGGCAAGCCCCATCGCCCCAGGTCTGTTCAAAGACGATTTCCATGTATTTGATGTGGAAATAATCAAAGACGTGGTTATTCACCGTAACGAGTTGAGTGTCCTGGGTGAATTCGCTAAAAGGCATGATGCAAATCTGCTTTGAGTTATTGGCGAGCAAGATCTTGTGGCGCCAGAATTCGCCATCATTATCCCGTAAGCGAACGATGGCTTGGGCGTCATCGCCCGAATAGAAGAAACGGAGATAAAGCGCATCGGTCCCATAGGTATCTTCTTCGACCGTCTTGGTGATGACGATCCAGCCAATCGGCTTGGTATCTTCTTTTTGGAATTTGATGCTGAGGGCTTCTTTATTATTTGAGAAAAAGTTGCTGTCATCGATTCCCAACGTCACCGGCGCGCCTTGCTCATGGATTGACCAATCGCTGGTCTCCCCTAACGCGAAATCCACTTCATCTTTGTCGACGGACTTGAGGTAGAAATTAAAAGTGTTGTTGCACAAAAGCGTCTTGCCCCCAAGATGGGCGGTAACCCGCCAATAATAGGTGACGTTCTTTTGCGATAATGAAGCCGAAATATCGTACTTCGTACTCGAAATATAATCGTGTTTGTAATAGACAAAAGCGTCGTTGTTGCTGATAAAAGAAGCACTCGAACCAATCTCGAGAGTGTAGTACGTTGCGTTACTCGATTCCGTCCAACTAAATTCCGGAACCTCTTCAAGGACTTGAGATAAAGTCGGTGAGATTAATGAGAAAAGTCCTAAATCGCCACTCGGCTCACTAGGAGAAAACGAATTATCCCCAACACCGGTTGTTCCATTCCCCGAGCAGCCGTTGACGGAGAAGAGCATTAATAAGGCGCCAAGGAAGCCAAAGAGTTTTTTCATATTAGAGGACCTCCGTGGATACAATTAAGAGGGTATTTACGGGGATATTGATGCTTAGACCCTTATTGAGGGATCCCTCAATCGTGTAATTGGGCTGGATAAAACCATCGGCTCCTAAACGAATCATTCCTTCGCCAAATTGATAGACGTAAAGCTTCCCCGCCGCATTGATGCTCGGACCCATGACAAAGCGTTTTGTCACCGCGTCAGTGCCACGATTCACAGCGATATAGCCACCGCCAGTCCCCGACGCATTAACGACGCCAAGGCAGCGGAAATCCGGGTTGACACTCCGCGAATTAACAGAGGAACCATAGATCTTCGAACCCGGTCGCATTAAATGCGTGAGTAAGCAAGACGAATGAAACCACGGCCGTAATTCTTGATCGAAAGCCTGATCGCTCGCGAGGGACGAGAACATGCCCCACTTCTTTGCCACGGCGGTCCCGCCGGTGTACATGAAGTTCATTCCGTCATCGAAGTCCCAGTACGTCACCGAGTTCACACCGGCTAACGCGGTTTGAATCGTGAAATCCGCCATCCGGATACCATAAGTTACCGTCTTGATGAGTTTGTTCCCATCCGTTTCGGCGTCCTTGCCATCAAGAAGACCGCTTTCCCAAATATCAAGCGGCCGCTCCGTACCGTAACCCGCATCGAGGGCGTGGATATCTTTGTTGAGAGTGTTGATGTTTTCTAAAACGTAACCCCCATCAATGTAGTAGTTCGAGAGATAAAGGTGGGCACCATAATCCGCTACTTCTTTCGTCAGTCCTTTGCCGATGCCCTCCCAATATGTCGTCGTCCCATCAAAGCCCGTGGTATCGCCCCCGACGATGCCAATCGAAGTTAAGCCTTTAGCGTCCAAGGCGGCCCGAACATTCTTCACACCCTGCGCCCACTTTTCGAAAGAATTATTGTAGTTTTTACTCGAGCCTTTCACCCCGAGATAGTTTGGCTCATTTCCATTAACGAACCAGCGAATACAGGTAAAGCCTTGTTTATGAACCAAGTAGTCCATGATAAAGGCACTCATCTTGGCCCATCGCACATCGGCGGTGCATTCGTCCATCATGTTCCAGACATCATCGCTTAAGGTGCCGACAACGTTCCACGAGCCAAAAGCCACTTGGATGTTATTGGCTTGGCAATATTTGAGAAGCAAATTGAGATTATCGCCCCACTTGTTTGCGAAGTTATAGTCCCAAGTATCGTTGGTTTTATCGCTATCGCCTTTGTTATCAAAATTCTCCACGAACCAATCATAGTTGATCATGCAGCGGATCCGAACCGGCGCTAAACGCTTGATGTTGGCGTAGATTCTTTCCCAGGAGCTTTCGTCGAGTTTGTCGGTATCTTCATAGACGCCCCATTCGACTCCGAGCCCGCCATAAGAGGATTGGATCAGATCGCTATCGGAAAAAGTAATGTCGTCCGCATTCGCGGATTTGCTTCCGCAGCCTGATAGAGCCATAGCGGTCAAGAGGCCTCCTAAAATAAAACGCTGGCGTGTTTTCATTTGCTGTACCCTAACTTCGTGTTGATTTCGTTAAGAACGGGCGCCCATTGTCCCCCCGTGACGGATGAAAGATAGGTCGCCTTGTCGTCACTACCATAGCAATAGCGAATGACTTCATCAGTGGCATTTTTAAGCAAAGAGGCTTCATAAGAATCTTTTAAACTCGTTGAAAGCCACATGACCTCGGGTTTCTCCTTAATGACACGGAGTTCTCCCGAAGTGTTAGCAGTGTCCATCGCCGTTGACCAATTATCGATTAAGTTAAAAGCGCTCTGGTCCGTTAAGGGGTCGATCTTGCCATAATCATTCCCTAAAGTAGCCATGTAACGGAGATACTTCGCTCCGTTGGTTTTGGCGACATATTTGCCATCATCCCCCATGGGCCAACCATTTTCGGTCAGGGTGATGTTGCCCGAGTCATCTTCGGTGTAGTCGTAGTCTTTCTTGCCATAGACCGCAAGCTTTGTTCCTTCGTCCCCCAAGAGATAATCCAGTAAATCGAGGATCTTTTTCATCTTGGTATCCGAAATGTCGTGGTTAAGAAGAGTGACCGAGAACCAATTGTCCGTTCCTTCAAGAGCGTATTTGCTGTCTGGTCCTTTGACCTTCATAATCGCCGAGGCATCATCGACATTGAAATTCGCATCAAGGCTATTAGAGGTCAATAAGGCCGTCCGGATCGCTTCGTAGTTGGTTAACGACAAATTCTCGTAAAGGATGCCACAGTTATTGGAGTTGTATGCCTTACGAGCACCGCCTTCAGTAGCGCTATATTGGTCATATCCATAGATTTTCTTGGTCACGTAATCCTTGGCCATGTCCATGCCTTGGATGTAAGCGTCTGTCGCGAAATTGCCCACATATTTCTTCTCCGTCTCATCAAAGGCGAAACAATGCGGAACTTGCTTATAGAAGTTCGTAAGCGAAGGGAAGCCCCACTCAACGTCAGCCATGGCGTACTTATCCGAATTGCCAGTCGGGTTGAGTTTGGTGTTAAAGACAGAAATTAAGTTCTTGAATTCGTCCCAGGTATAAACGTCATTATCCTTGTAAACCCCCCATGATTTTGCCCAATCCCGCCTATAAACGTAGGTAAACGGCGAATAATCCACCTTGGATTTAGCGATGTTCTTTGCGATAGGAATGCCAAAGAGATGCTTTACCCCTTTCGAATCTTCGACCTTCATCGCATCGAGATCCGTCAAATTGTCGATCATCGATTTAAGGTTAGGCCAGCTCGAAAGGTCATCCGGCAGCGCTTTAATGATGTCGCCGGCGGCCCAATACTTATAAGAATTCGCGTAGTTAAACTGTGTTACGTTAAACTGGAAAACATCGGTGAGGTTATTCGCGTTGACTGCCGCCGAAACTTGGGAGGTCCAATCGTTATAAGAATAAGTGCTCGGGGTGACCTGAATATTGAACTTATCTTGAATGGTGTCCGTGTAAACATCGCCCCCGGCCCACGATTCAAAATAAAGGTTGCGGAGGGATAATTTGAGTTTTCCATCATCCGTGTATTCGTCGTTGCTACTGGGTTTTGCTCCGCAAGAGGAGAGCCCAATGACGCCGATACTCACTGCGATGAGGGGCAACAGTTTCTTTAAAGGATTCATGAAAATACCTCCTATCCTTTAAGGGCACCAACCACGATGCCTTTAACAAAGAACTTTTGTAGGAACGGATAGAAACACATCATCGGAACGATGGTGAAAAAGATCGAAGCCATGACCAAGCCTTCGGAGTAAGTCTTGGCTGTCGGTGATTCAACGCTTGAAGAAATGGAAGAAATCATATCCCGCAACACCATTTGAAGCGGGCGATAATCCGCGTTGGTAATAAAGAGCATGCTGTTATACCAAGAGTTCCAATTGCCCACGGCGAAGAAGAGACCAACCGTTGCCAGCATCGGAAGCGATAATGGTAAATAAACCTGAACGAAAATCTGAATATCATTCGCCCCATCGATCCGAGCGCTTTCTTCCAGCTCTTTCGGCAACGAGGCAAAGTAGTTGCGCATTAAAAGCATATTGAAGGTATCAATCGCCCCAGGGATGATCATGACGAGGATGTTGTTATAGAGCCCCAGGCTCGTAATCAAATAGTAATAAGGGACAAGGCCCCCGCCGAAGAACATCGTGACCAAAATCATATTCATCACGAAGTTCTTGCCGAACCACTTATCCCGAGACATCGCATAGCCGGTGATCACGGTGAAAAAGAGCTGATAGGCCGTGCCACCGATTAAAAGAATCATCGTGACACCGAAGCCTTTCCACATCGCTGAATTCGTGAAAACCGATCGGTAAGCTTCCCAAGTCACTTCTTGAGGCCAAAGAAGCAAATCCGAATTGAAGTAGGCGTGTTCTGAAGAAATCGAAATAACAAAGGCGTTATAGAACGGGAAGATGATGGCTATGACAAAGAGAAGCAAAAGGATAAAGATCACAACATCAAGTCCGCCGATGCGGTTATTGTTATTTTGCTTCTTTGGCCGCAAAGGAAGCCGCTCTAATTTTGGGGATTTCTTTTCATTATCTACTGCAAAACCAACTTCTTTTTTCTTAGTCTGAAACATTAGATGATCCCCCTTTCTCCGCAGAGCTTCGCGATGCGATCAACGATTACAACCAAGAGGAAGGAAACGACCGATTTAAATAAACCAATGGCGGTGCCGACACCAGGATTAACAAGATCTTTGAAAGTTTGACGATAAATGTAGGTATCCAAAATATCGACTTGGTCATAAACCAACGGATTATAAAGGTTGAAGATTTGATCGAAGCCCGCGGAAAGAAGTCCGCCGACCGACATGATCAAAAGTAAGACGGCGGTCGGTTTGATTCCCGGAAGGGTAATGTGCCAAGTCTTTTGCAAACGGGTTGCCCCGTCAATATCGGCCGCCTCATAAAGCTCAGGGGAAATTCCCGCCATCGTGGCCAAATAAATGATGGAACTCCAACCAGCTTCCTTCCAAACGTCAGAAGTGAAGATTAAGCCTAAGAAGAAGTTGCCGTTGGTCAAGAAATCAATGCGGTTTCCCCCGCAATAGGCAATGATGTCATCAATGATTCCAGTCCGAGAAAAAAGAACATTGATAAAACCAGCAATGACCACCCAGGAAAGGAAATGTGGAAAGGTCACAATCGTCTGAGCAACCTTCTTAAAGTGCCGCATCCGAAGGTCGTTGATCAATAAGGCCATCACAATTGCAGACACGAAGGAAATAATGATTTTGCCAAAGCCAATCAAAACCGTGTTGCGAAGAACATTGAGGAATTTAGGATCGTTATTAAAAATGATGGAGAAGTTTTGGAATCCGACGAAGTGATATTTCAAACTGCCCCAGATTCCTAACTTCGGGTAGTAAGTCGTAAAGGCCATGAGCACCCCGTACATCGGGATGTAGCAGAAGATGAAATAAAAGGCCACCGCTGGGATAATCATCGCAATCAAAAAACGCGATTGCTTAAGCTGTCTCCCGATATTGCGCCAAGGGCTTTGGCGCTGTACGATGGTCAAACTTTCCATTATCTTTTGTGGTCCTTGATATAGGCAACAAGACGATCAACAGTCGAGAAACAAAGGCAGGTCGAGGTATCTGCCGCACCATAATAGATGGCCATCCGTCCAGTTTTTTGATCCACGAGAGCGGAAGTTGGGAAGCAAACATTCGGAACAAAACCAGTCGTCTCGTATTCCTTTTCAGGCGTTAAGAAATAATCAGCACAGCGATAGAGAACTTTTGAGGGATCCTCGAGGTCAAGTAACGCTCCGCCAAAGGAATAGACAAAACCATTGCAGGTGTTCGTAACGCCATGGAAGAGCAAGAGCCAGCCTTCTGAGGTTTCAATGGGATTGCAACCCGCGCCAATCTTGGTAAGGTTCCACCACTCCCAGCCCCGTTCCATCACGTGAGCGCAATCGCCCCAATAGCGGAGATCCGGTGAACGCGAAAGGAAAATATCACCGAAAGCCGTGTGTCCAGAATCACTTGGGCGCGAAAGCATGACGTATTTGCCAGCAATTTTCCGTGGGAAGAGAACGCCATTGCGGTTAAAAGGCAAATAAGGATGGTTGTATTTTACGAAATGCTTGAAGTCGCTGGTCTCGGCAATCGCAAGAGCTGGTCCAAAAAAGTCATCGCACCAAACGGCGTAGTATTTTCCTTCGAGTTCGATGAGTCGCGGGTCATATTGATAATGACTCGACACTTCCTGACCTTTTTCATCGACAAAGGCAATTGGCTTTTCATCGAGAACGATTTTGATGCCATCCTTGCTATGTCCTAAATAAAGATGAGGAATGCCAGTGCGATCTTCAGCCCGGAAAATTCCAATGAATTCATCTTTATAAGGAACGATTGCCGAATTAAAAATCCTTGCAAATCCCGCCTGAACGTTGCGAGGAAGGATTGGATTCTTCGAATAACGCCACACGGGATCCTTGCAGCCTATCGGCGCTTCTTCCCATGGTAGATTCGGAATGTTTTTTTCATTTTTTACCATAATGAGCCCTCTCATGAAATTGGTTTAATCGAACCGCGCTCGACATAAGGACAATGAATCACGATTTGCGAATACTGGAGCTGCTTCTCGGAAAACATCCCAATCAAATAGTTTGCTATTTCTTTTCCTAACTCTTCTCGGGGGACGTTGAAGGTTGTTAATGGCGGCGTGGCATACTCCCCGTCTTTGATGTTATCGAAACCAACAACCGAGATATCATCGGGGATTTTCTTCCCTAAACGAGCGATAACCTTATAGGCGTTTAAAGCGATGATGTCGTTGGCACAAATGAGTGCCGTAATTGCATTGCTCCTTAACGCATCCGCGAGCATTTGATCATCGGCGTAGTTCAAACTGGTGTTATCAAAGTTAATCGAAACACCCTTCGCGTGGAGATCTTGGTTTGCATCGATGCAAGCTAAGAAGCCTTCATGCCGTTCTCGGAAGGAAGTTGAATGGAGATCGGAGCCATAGAATGCCAAGACCCGATGGCCTTGGTCAATGAGGTTCTGGGTCGCTTCGTACATCGAATCATAATTGGAGAATTTCACCTTAGTCACCGCGTCGCTATGGAAGTACTTCGGATCCACTTCCACCACGGGTTTGCGGAGACTTTTGAGAAAATCGTTGATGATTTTGGGATTGGAATGAACGACAACGAAGGCGTTGCATTTGGTTAAGGCTAATTTTTCAAGAAGTTCGCCATCAATCTTGTTTTCTTCATAAACGAAGTATTCCAGAACCACGGACGACATATCCAAAGTCTTGGAGATGGATTTAATAATCGGCTGCCAATAGTCTTCCTTGAGCATGATGCGACTCGAGATAACCAAGAGGACGCGCGAAATTGTTTCGGGGCGGCTCCGTAAATGAGCGTTGTCATAACCCATCTCGGCCGCTTTCTGAACGATGAGATTTCGGGTTTCATCGCTGACGTTATATTTGCCAGCTAAAGCCCGGGAGACCAAACCTTTGGTCACCCCGCATTCTTTCGCGATGTCTTCTAGACGAACCCGAGTTCCCATACTCCTCCTTAACTTTTGTAAACAAATTGTTTGAAATTAGTGAACTTCCCGCCTTTGTTTACTTTTTGAGGTGAGAAGAAGGGGCGGTCGAAAGGAGATAACCGCCCCCGTGATGAATTACCAGGCCATGACGTTATCGACGTAGATGAAGCCGGTGACAACATCGGTCGTTGTTGCCGTCGCTGTGAAGAAGAACGAATAGCCATAGATCGCCGTCGCCGCACTTAATTTTCCGGTATAAGTCGTCCAATCCGTACCCGCCGCCATAGTAAGGCTGATGCTGGTCTGGCTTCGGCCCGTCGCGCTCGTTCCAGAAGTCGTACAAACGTAGAGGTAACCCGTAATCGGAAGAGTGGAGGCGTTTTTAACCGTGATTGAGAAGTTCGCAAACGATCCAAACGAGGTAGTCTGGGCGAAGCGATAACGATACTTGCCGACTTTCGCGGCGGTCGTGTCCATCGCCATCTTGCCCGAGGCAAAGCCGGTTCCGATAACGTCTGTGCTCGCCGCAATGAAACCCGTATTCGAAGTCGGATTAGTCCAACTGCCCGCGTTATTCAAATCGCGATCGATCGTATACTTGCTCTCTAAGGCCGTTGTGGTCGTGTTCTCGAAGTTTTCGATGTAGGTTTTGCCGCTCACCGAAATCATCAAGAAGAGATTGGCGACATAAGTCGCAAGCGTACCCGTCGCACTGGTGTATTTAATCGCCGTCTTATCCGCTGAGAGAATGCCGACATAAGTCAAATCGGTTCCGCAGCTAATCGTGATGTTGTTCGAGGCATCAACGGCATAAGTTCCGCTTAAGTTGTGCGTTGTCGAGGTCGCATCCACCGCGACGATGCTGATGGTGCTGCCTGTGGCAAAGGTTGCGGTAACGCTGGTGAGAGCGGTCGTGGAACCGGTCATCACGCTGCCATTAGGAACGACGGAAGAATCAACATAGGTTGCCCAGGGGTTCCCGTCAGTGAAAAGTTGGATATCATCGATTAACGGATAGACCGTCACATAATTGGATGGATGTTCGAAGGTGAAGGAAACGCCATAGTACGTCTTGCTGGCATCCATCGCCACCGTGTATTGCGTCCAATCGCTTCCGGTCTTTAAGATGACCGTTGTTGCGGTAATGCTGTAGTTGCTCGAGTCAACTTTATTCGTCGTATAAAGACGGACAGCCACGCTCAGATCAACAGCGGCCGGAGACTTCGCCCAGAAGGAGAAGGTATTCGCACTCGGCCAAGCCACCGCCGTGCCATCGCTTAAGCCATAAGTCGTGTAGCGCATCGCGTTGCCAACTTTGACTTTGGCGCATTGGGCACCGGAATGAACATCAGCAGCAGTCTGATCAAGCGTCATGTAATCGGTCGATCCCATGAGGGTCCAGCCGGTTCCGCTAAGCGAATCGCTGCCACTGCCGGCGTAGTAATCCGAATAGTAGTTCGCGCGTAAGCCCGTACGAGCCGTGGCCTCGTTATTCTTATCATAGCCAACGCCCGTTTCGGTGTAGCCCTCGAAATCATCAACAGAATAAACGAAGTTGAAGTTCAAATTGGTGAAGTAAGAAGCATAAGTGCCCGTGGCTGAAGTAAAGGTGATTGTTCGGCCTTTATTCGTGGCTTTGCCCATGTAGGTTAAGGAGGCACCACTATCGGCAGTCTTCAAGGTAACAACATCGCCTTCGGATGTTAACGTTGCCGGAGCGCTGAGATTCGAAGCGAGGTTAAGCGAAGCTAAGGTATAACCCGTTGTCGCGGCTTTGATATCGAAGACCACACCAGCGCTGTTCTTGGCGGTGTAATGACTGCCCACCGCAACATTCTGGTTATCTCCAGCTGTCGCTCCGCTGGCATCAGCAATCAAACTCACGTGATCGACATAAAGGTGAGTGTAAGCGTAACCAGCATCGGCAACTGTCTTGAAGATCACATCGAATTCGCTAAAGCCATAGAGCGCCGCCCCTGCACTCTCGAAGCCCTGGGACAAAGCGTAATTCGCTAAAGAGGCGGTTGTTCCGTTCACTTTCCAGCCCGCATCGGCAAAAGGAATCACGATGTCATGCCAGTTGGTGTTAATCACGCCGACGGAATAAGAGACATAACCCGCCGAGCTTTGCATCTGGAAGACCATCGTCGACTTGCCATCGCCGCGGACCCGAACGCTGATGCCTTTATAAGCATTGAAGCCGTTCATGACCATGCCAAACTTATAGGCATTGGACAATTGCTGGATCTTGAAATCAACCGAATCGGTGGTTTCCTCAAGATCGGCTTTGCCAATCGATAGGCCAACGTGACCATTATCATCTACCCAGCCACCATTGTCGTAAACCTTGACGGTCAAATCATCAGCGATATCTGTGGCCGAATCAATCAGGACTTTGTTTTCAGCCGCGTCTTGAACGCACCAAACATATTTATCAATGGTGGTGCCAACATAATTGACGTCATTCGTCACATCGTAGCCCGCCCCGACCGCAACGCCAACCTTTCCGTTTGCTGTCGCAACATAGGTGTTAGCCGTTGTAGCGGCCCACGAAGTTGAAACAATGTTGCCATCAGCGGCATAGGCGACGCTCGCGAAACCCACGGCCTCCCAGGAAACATTCAACCCGGCCCGGGTTAATTCGCTGAGGCTAATGGCTTTTGTTGCATAAGCCCAGGTCGCTTCATCGCTATCGGAATAACTGATGCCGTCGCCAATCGCTTTCAGGGTAACAACGTACTTGCCTTGATCGCTGGCAAAGGTGTAATCCGTTGCGTCCGCGTAGGCGCCAGTATTCACCTTAATTTGATATTTGCTCGCGTGCGAAACTGCCGCCCAAGTCAAGCCCGTTTTAGTCTCGTTCAAAGTCAGAACTGGAGTTGCCAATTTTTCAGCAGCTTTGCTCGAGGAGGAAACCACACTTGAAGAGGATGACGAACTTGAAGAGGATACCGCACTCGAAGAGGAGGCAGCGGAAGATGAGGAGGCAGCGGAAGATGAGGAGGAAGCGGTAGAAGACGTCGACGA
>DAISHV010000011.1:0-11512 GCA_036822315.1 Bacillota bacterium
TGATGCCTTCTACAACTTCAGCGACAAAGCTCGTTTCGCGAAGTAATTAAGTAACGTTCTATCTTTACTTAGCGCCGCTCCCTATTAGTGATGGGGGCGGCGTTTTCTTATGAGCATGGTTTAAGACATTGAAGCGTCCTCTTGCCATAATGAAGGCGTCCAAGGAGGACTCAAAGAAAATGACATTATCATTCAGCGACGTCATGAAGAATCGCCGCAGCGTCTACGCTTTAGGAAAAGATTCCGGTATCAAAAAGAACACAATTGAATCCCTTGTTAAAGAAGCCACGGATTCCGTTCCATCCGCCTTTAATAGTCAATCCCAACGGGCGGTAATCTTAGAAGGCGCAGCCCACGATAAGCTCTGGGCAATCGTCTTAGAGACCCTACGAAAGCTCGTCCCAGCCGCTAAGTTCACCAAGACCGAAGAGAAAATAAGGGGGTTTGCAGCAGGAGAAGGCACCATCCTTTTCTTCGACGATGAAGAGGTCACCGAGCGTTTAATCAAGGCTTTCCCGTTATACGCGGAGAATTTCAAACCCTGGGCAGAACAGCAAAACGGCATGCTTCAATTCGCGGTTTGGAGTTTATTAGAGGAACAAGGTCTCGGCGTTAATCTCCAACACTATAACCCTCTCATCGACGAGGAAGTCAAAGCCACTTGGGGTTTGCCCAAAGCTTGGAAACTTCGCGCAGAAATGGTTTATGGCAAAAAACTCGAAGAGCCCGAAGAACGGGATCATCAAAAGATTGATACGCGTGTTTTAGTCTTTGCACGTTAATTTGCTTTCATCCACGCCCCGTCCCCCCCTGAGAGACGGGGCTTTTTATTTTCAAAAAAAGAGCCGACTTCTCGTTTCTACGTCTAACGATTAAAATAAGCCTATGAATTTTATCCAAAATGAGGTCATCGCTTCCCGAAGCATGAACTACCTCTATATCTATCTCGACATTGGCTTCCTTTGCCTTTTCTGCGGCTTATTGCTTTGGCAAAAGAAATACCAAGCCGTCTTGGTTGGCCTGTTTGGCGGCTTGCTTTATTGGGCGGTCGATTATGGCATCTTCTATGCTTGGCTTGGCACCCGAAGCGTTCAAGGGGCCAATACGGCATGGTTCCTCTTATGGCTTTCGATGTCCTATGGTTTTACCAACTTCGTTTGGATTTGGCTATGGCTCGACCATGATAAGCACCTGCTCGAATGGTCATTGTGGATTCCGCTGGTCTGGTTTTCCGAAGCTCTTATCTCCCAATACGCTGGTCAAAATACGGGCACGATTACCATCAGTAGAGGCACCGGGCAATATCATTGGGTTATGGCCTTATTCCTCGTGGTGGGTTACGGCTACTTAATTATCCATAATTTGGCGGTCGATAAAGCAAAGCGTTATCCCATCCTCTGGATCCTTGCCATTGGCATTTTGGTTCAGTTTGCCTGGGAAGCAGTTTTGGCCATCACCGGCATCCGAAATCAAAGTTGGCAAACCCTCGTCATTAATTCTCTATTAGAAACCAACATGGGTTTGCCTTATCTCTTTTTAATCCATAAAGCGTTGAATCGAAAGATTGGCGAAGATCTCAAAAGAGTCCAGCCCCTCCCCGAAAAATAACGACGAAAGATTCAATCGCTCCCAATAACACCACAAACGGCCGTTCTTTTTGCAAATTCTAGTTTCGCAATCGATAATTGCTTTCCTTCATAGAACCCCTTCGCTAGACTTAACGGCATGAAGAAACATTCCTGGATCAACAACCTCTTCTACTGCCTTCACGACGTCTCCTTATACAAGAAGAAGTCTATTTTCGCCTTGATCCTTGGAATTCTCATGAGCTTAGTTGAGGCCGTCTTAGGCACTTTAATGTCCTATTTCGTTGTCTTAGCGTTAACCAACAACGAAGAACCGGGACGCTACCTCGCTCTCATTGGAATCCTTTGTGGGGCAACTTTTGCCTGCAGTGCTTTAAAAATTTGGGGATTAAATACCTACGCCTGGGATTCGACCTTTACCCGCTGCACTATTTCGTGGTTCCGCCTCTCCCGTAAGACCATTAACACCGACTACCTCAATGTTGAGCCACGCGAAGCCCGCAAAATGTTTGAAAAGGGTTGGCGAGCCCTCGACAGCAACTGGGTTGGCATCGAAGGCACCTTAAAACAAGTCCCCGGTCTTTTCATCGGCTTGATTGGCATGCTGACTTATTCCATCGTTGCTGCCATCTATGTCCCTTGGATTCTTTTAGTTATGGTTGGCATGATTGCCTCAACCTTCCTTTTTTCCCTTTGGGGCTACCATTACATGCAAAAGACCCGCGACGAGGATGAACGGCTCTTTAACGAGACCTACGTTTTAAAAAACGACACCACGACCCTTGAGAATTCTAAAGATATTCGGGGATATCGTCTCGATAAATGGTTCGACGTCATTTACGCGGGATTATCCAAAAAGATTTTTAATCTCGAAGGCAAAATTCAAATGCATTTCTTTGCCGGCAAGGTCAGCGATTGTCTTTTCTTGTTCGTCCGAGATGCTGTGGCTTATTCCTTGTTGCTGCCCCAGGTGATCAGCGGGAGCATTTCCTTAGCGACTTTCACTTTCTTACTCGGAATCATCGCCGGCTTCTCGACTTGGGTAAACACCTTCGTCGAAGCGTGGAACAAAGCTCGATTTGAATCGGTTCGAGTCGATGACTACCGCACAGCCTTAGCCGTCCCGGATACCTTTAATCATGGTCAGGGCATCGATATCAAATCGCTTCAAAAGCCCTTCGAAATCACTTTTGACCACGTAGCTTTCCATTATCCCGGCGACGAAAAAGAGATCCTTCATGATATTTCTTTGACGATTCATCCCGGCGAGAAAATCGCCCTCGTTGGCAACAACGGAGCGGGCAAGACAACCTTAATCAAACTCCTTTGCGGACTCTATAAGCCCACCAGCGGTCGGATTCTTCTCAATGGCATCGACATTCAGCAGTTCAACATCGATGACTATATGTCTTTAATCGGTGCGCTTTTCCAAGATGTGAGACCTTTGGCCTTCACCTTAAAAACCAATATCTCTTGCGTCCCAGACGATAAGGTTGATCAAGCTCGGCTTAAAGACGCTATCGAAAAAGCCGATTTGACGGCCAAAGTCGAATCTTTGCCGCAAAAAGAAGAAACCTTTATCACTCAGACTTTCGACCTTTCGGGGGTCCAACTCTCGGGCGGAGAAACCCAAAAGATGCTTTTAGCCCGTGCCTTATATAAGAACGCCCCATTATTGGTCCTTGATGAGCCCACGGCAGCCCTTGATCCGTTAAGCGAAGAGAAGATGTACAAGCAATATCTTTCTTACGCCAAAGGCAACACCTCGATCTTTATCTCCCACCGGTTGGCTTCGACCCGTTTCTGTGACCGCATCGTCTATTTGGACAATGGCAGCATCGAAGAAATCGGAACCCACGAAGAGCTTTTAAAGCAAGACAAGAAATACAAAGAAATGTTCACAATCCAAGCCAAATATTACCAGGAAGGAGCCAAAGCCGATGGAACCCTCTAAATCGTACTTCAAAAAGAATTGGCGCGTCTTCCGCTTCATCTGGTCCCTCTCGCCCGGTTATTTTCTTTCGTATATCTTGTCTTTCTTGATTCAATCACTTTTCCCTTATATTCCAATCTATGGCAGCGCCTTGATCATTAACGGTCTCGTTGCTCACGATAGCTTTGATTCGATCATGAATGTTGTTTGGTGGACGATTTCCATCGCCCTTGTCGTGGGTATCCTTCAAGCTTTCTTCGCTAACCTCCTTTCCGCCTGGGACAACAAAATCCTCGCCGAAATCAGCCGGAGAATGAGTAAAAAGACTCATGAGCTTTCGTATGCGCAGCTCGAAGACAACAAAACGCTTCGCCTCATGAAGGCGGCCGATGAAGCCACCAACGGATCCGGTGGCGTTCCAGTGTTCATGGCGGCTCTTGGATCCATCGTCAAAGGCTTATCCAATTTGGTGTATTCCATCGTGCTTTTGCAGGGGGTATTCGCGGTGGGTAGCCCAACGAAGAATGATGCGTGGGCCAGTTTCTTAAATAACCCTTGGAGCGCTTTGATTCTCTTTGGTTCCGCCTTGTTTGCGCTCTTAGTTTCTTTGCCTTTATTAGCCCTCGTTAACAAGCTTTCCTATAAAGCGATGATGGAAAACGTCGAAGGCAATCGTCGTTTTGGATATTTCTACACCGTCTGCAACGATTATCAGATGGGCAAAGACATTCGCTTATTCGCGATGCAAAAGATGCTGATCTCCTACCAAGAAAACGATAAATATGGCGTCAATAAGACTTGGGAGCAATTTGCCACTTCGCAAAAAGCCATTCAAATCGGCATAGCCTTTGTTTATGTCTTCCTTTCGTTCGTCGCTTATTCTTTCTTGGGATTAAAAGCCCTCTACGGCCTCATCGGGGTCGGCACCGCCGTGGCCTACGCCGGAGCCGTTACCTTGTTAGCGAGCGGCCTCGAAAGCATCGTCGAAGGGATTGCTTCGAGCTCTTTGAACTCCGACTATTTGCAGAATTATTTCCTCTATCTTTCCTATGGCGACACCATGGTTTATGGAACGAACAAACTTGACCTCGCCAAGCCGGTCTCTTTGGAGTTCTCCCATGTAAGTTTCACTTATCCGAATCAAAAAGAAAAAGCTCTCGATGATGTTTCATTGACCATTCATCCGGGCGAGAAACTCGCCATCGTCGGCGTCAACGGGGCGGGTAAAACCACTTTGATGAAGCTCGTTTGCCGTCTCTATGAACCTCAGGAAGGCGAAATCAAGGTCAACGGACTTCCCTTAGTTTCGTATGATAAAGATTCCTGCGAGAAGCTTTACGCCATTGTTTTCCAAGACTTCAAACTCTTCTCGTTCTCCATCAAAGACAACGTTGCCGCGACCGCCAATGGAGACGAGCCCAAAGTCATTGAGGCGCTAAAGAAAGCGGATATCTATAACCGTGTCTTGGCCTTCCCCGAGGGCATCAACACCATCCTCTACAACAAAAATGACGAAAACGGCATTGAAATCTCCGGGGGCGAAGCTCAGAAGATTGCGATTGCCCGTGCTCTTTATAAGAATTCGCCCTTGGTTATTCTTGATGAACCGACATCGGCTTTAGATCCCAAGAGCGAAGCAGAGATTTATGAAAATTTCGGCACCCTAGTCCAAGGCAAAACTGCGGTGTTTATTTCCCATCGGATGTCGTCAACTCAGTTCTGCGACAACATCGCCGTCATCAATCAAGGCCACCTCGCCGAATATGGTAACCATAAAACGTTGCTAGCCTTAAAAGATGGCCTCTACAAGAAAATGTGGGATGCCCAGGCGCAATATTATAAGTAATCAGTCGTTATCGATTTCGATCGCCAAAGTAAATGTCTTCTCTTTTTCGACGATGTTCTCATCCCGCCGAGCGGAAATCTCTTTCGGCATATCATCATAAGCGGAGAAGCCCCACCAGGGTTCCACGCAAAGGAAGTCGCCGCCGGATTGTTTACTCCAAATGGCAATTTCCGGAGCATCAAAACGGTATTTCAAGATATAGCCATAGCCGGTCTTCACATCGATTTGATAATGTTGATCATTCGGAAGGCACCATGTTTCGTTCGTAGCCCAAAGATCTTTGGTGAGCTTTTCGTCTTGATGGTAGATGCTGGTCTCTTGGTTTTTAAAGAAACCGTTCCGCATCGGGTAATAGAAACTCGGCGCTTTATCGAAATGAATCTGAGCTGATCCATCGAATTTAGTCTTAAAGGCTTGATGGAGTCCAAGGGCAAACGGAAGGGGTTTTGCGGACTTATTGATGACTTTGACTTTGCGCTCGATCACATTTCCCTTGAGCGAAAGGGTGACATCCAAAACAAAATCAAAAGGATAAACTTCCAACGTTTCGGGGTTACTCACTAATTCCAAAGTAACCGAATCGGCTTTCTTCTCTTTGACCACAAAAGTCTGACTTCGAGCAAAGCCATGCCGAGTCTTGCAGGCGTAATGGCGACCATTAACGTCATATTCAGGCAAGCCAATCACCGGAAATATCACAACGTCTTGGTTCGGCCAAAACTCAGGGTTTTTCTGCCATAAGAGTTCCTGCTGATTTTTCTTCGTGATAACTGAGGTCAATAGAGCGCCAGTCTCGTCGACCGTGACCTTAAATAGCTTATTTTCAATGGTTTCCATAACGCTTCCTCTTTCTCTATTTTACTCCACTCTAGCAAAGAAAAGCACCGCCCGAAGACGGTGCTGAGTCTCTAGAAAGAAGATTTACTTCTTGCTGTCGACTTTTCCCTTATATAAGAAATAACGTTTGTCCGCTTTGACGACTTTGACTTCTTCGACATTGGGATCCAAAGCAATCTTTGTGCCTTTGCGGACGTATTCGGTTCCTTCGTAACTGGCCTTAACATCAACGGGTTCGCTGTTTAAGGCGTAGTAAGCCTTATTATCCTTTTTGTCGATGATAACGGAATATTCTTTGATGGTATCGGTGCCCCAATAAATCAAAGCACCATCGACGATTTCACCTGAAACCGATCCGCCATTGAAGAGACCGCCTTCAAAAGCATAAACATCAAAGCTACCATGGGCGCTTTGATAAGCATTTTGGATGTGACCTTCTAACATGTCGGAATCGACTTTGGCTTTGGTGCCTTTCCACCACTTGGAGAAGCCCGATTCTTTCTTTTCATCGGTTTTCGCTTCTTCTTTTTTCGGCGCTTCAGCATTGGCGGTTTCAGCTTTGTTTTCGTTGCCTTTTCCGTCTTGTTCCGAGACAACCTTATCTTTTGTTTCTTCTGCCATAACAAATCCTCTTTCGAAGTTCAGTATAATACCGCTTCTTCATTCCTCAAGATTCGTTAACAAAGAGATAACAAAGCCTTAAAATGACTTTCAGGATAACGAAGATGAAACAGCAAGAAAAAACAACGCTGCTCCTCGGATTAGGGGTCAACGCCTTAATGGTCATCGGCAAAATCGTCTTGGGCATTATCACTTCCTCAGGGTTCCTTTTCGTCTCGGCTTTAGTCACTTTGATGGCGTTTGCTACCAAACTCATTGGTCTTTTAGAGCTTTACGGCAAGAAAAAGATCGGGGTTTTGCAGGCATTTTTATATATGGGTATCACCATCAGCATCGGCGCGATTGGTTATACCTCCTATATGGCCCGTCTCTTCTTTTTCCCGAAGATGGATCATTACGACATCTATCAAGGCATCACCATTGCTGCCTTCGCTTTCACGGATTTGGGGTGGGCAATCCACGGCTTGATTCGCGAAGCCAAAAACAAGAACATCGTCGCCGCTGGACTAAAATGCGGAGCGTTAAGCAACGGGCTTTCCGCCCTAATTTTGGCCCAGACAGCAATCTTCGCTTTCACGAATCCAAACATCGATTATTCTTTTTACAATGCCTTAGGAGGCACAATCTTCGGCGCTATAGATTTGCTCATTGGTCTCGTCATGATCGGCTATTCTTCGTACCGTAGCCACAGAGAAGATTTGAAATGAAATCTTCTTTTTCTTGATAACGAGAGAAAGACTTTTAAAATCAATCCCGTTATGGAAAATTATAAACAGCCGGGTTGGATTGAGGTTATTACGGGGCCGATGTTCGCCGGAAAGAGCGAAGAACTTATTCGCCGTCTCCGTCGTTTGGATTATGCTCACCAAAAATATTTGGTGTTCAAACCGGCAATCGATAATCGTTATTCGATCGATAACGTTGAAAGCCATTTGCACAACAAAGCGAAATGCATTCCCGTCAAAAATACCGCGGAAATCCGCGCCCATTTGAACGTTCCGTTCGATGTGTTAGCAATTGATGAGGTCTCGTTCCTTGATTTTGATGTCGTCGCCCTTTGCGATGAATTAGCCAATAAAGGCAAACGGGTTATTGTCGCCGGCCTCGATACCGATTTCCGGGGCGAACCGTTCCCCATTACTGCTGCCTTACTATGCAAAGCCGAATTTGTGACCAAGCTCACCGCCATCTGCGTCAAGTGTGGCGAACCAGCGACCATGACGCAAAGAATCGTCAACGGCATTCCTGCCACTTATGATTCTCCTGTTGTCCTCATCGGGGCAAGCGAAGCTTATGAACCCCGTTGCCGCCATTGCCACGTCTGCAAAAAAGATTAGTGATTCTTAATAAAACTTTGGAGTTCTTCTTTACTTGGCATAGCCGAAGAAGTTCCTTTTCTCGTGGTCTTCAAGCTGGCGTATTGGCTCGCTAATTTTAAAGCGCCTTCAGGCGAAACCCCGCAGGATAAAAAGAAAGCTAAAGACCCGCAGAAAGCATCGCCAGCACCAGTCGTATCGATAACCTTAACTACGCTGGCGGGGACTTTTTGAATCTTCTCGCCTTCCCGATATAAGTAACCTTTGGCACCCAAAGTAATCGCCACCTGATTGACTTGAAGAAGCTCGACCGCTTTTTCGGGATCGCTTTCTCCCGTCAATAAGGCCGCTTCGGTTTCGTTTGGGGTCAATAAATCCACAAAGGGGAAAGCTTCTTTCATTGCCAGTGCAGCAGGCGCGGGATTCAAAATGGTAAATAAACCCTTTTGATGGGCTTTTTGCAAAGATATTGAAAGAATATCTGGATTATTCTCGCCTTGGATCATGAAGAGGTCGCCTTTGTTGGCGTTAGTTAAAAACTCCTCCACCTCCTTGGACGTAAGAGTCTCGTTCGCACCCAAGTCCAAGCCAATCTCGTTTTCGCCATTGGCGACTTCGATCAGGGCAACGCCGCTTGAAATGCCTTCGCGTTTCTTGACCTGAGTGACATCAACGCCAAAACGGATTAATTGCTGGAGCATCTCTTCTCCAAAGGCATCCGAGCCAACGGCGCCCAAGAAATGTACGCGGCCTCCAAGCTTGGCGGCTGCAATAGCTTGGTTTAAGCCTTTGCCTCCGGCCCCAGTGCGAAAAGAATGACCTTTTAGGGTTTCACCTTTATTAGGAAAGCGGTCCATATAAAGGGTCAAATCCATATTGAGCGAGCCCAAGATATAGATATCTTTCATTAATAAAGCCTCATGACTTTTTCGATAACGTCCCAATACTTCGCGGTATCAATCTCCATCGCCACATAAGCGTTGGGTTTTTGATGCAAATAATCGAATTGATCGCAGTTTGTCCGACCATAGCTCGGCCCTTTCGAAACATCAATCACAACATTCATATAGCGATAGGTGACAACGGAAGGATCCAAAAGACTAACCACGGTCACCGGATCATGAAGCGGCCCGCCTTCGGACCAAGCAAAAATCTTCTTTTGGTTGATGTTGTATTGCTTCATCAACGCGACAAAGAGATCGCTGGCCTTATTGTGGATTTTGTCCATCCGTTCAATCACGCTCGGTAACACCAAGACCTTCCGGGTGACATCAAGACCATTCATGTAAACCGGCAAGCCTGAATTAAAGACAATCTCTGCGGCTTCGGGATCCACCACGATGTTGAATTCTCCTGCCGGAGTAACGTTGCCATAGCCGATTGAGCCGCCCATCAACATGATTTCTTTAATGTGGGTTTTAATCTCAGGGCATTTCTTTAAGGCCATCGCGATGTTCGTCAAGGGACCAGTCGGTACAAGAATGACGTCTTGATTTGCTAAACAGGTTTCGATAATGAAATCAGGGCCAAAACGAGAGTCGACTTTCTTCTTTAACGGTGGAAAAGTAAAACCATCGAGACCACTTTCGCCGTGGATTTGTGGACAATACATCGGCTCCTTGAATAAAGGTTTTGGCGAACCGGCCGCGACAGGAACATCGATACCCAAGTATTGGCAAAGATTCAAGGCGTTATGAGTCGTCTTCTCGATGCTTTGGTTCCCTGAACAAGTCGAAATCCCCAAAAGATTAATCTCGGGTGCCTTCCCTGCTAACAAAATCGCAACCGCGTCATCATGACCCGGATCGGAGTCCAGAATCACGTTCATTTTTTTATTCATAATCTCATTATTAGGATGAGCGAATCATTTTACAAGAAAACCTAGCAGTTATGTCACGTCAAACAACATCCCCTTGACTTAGAGTTAACTCCAAGACCTATGATGGTCAACGGAGGATGAAAAGAATGGCAAAACAAACAGCAGGCAGAACAGCGCTGGGCGATCTCGCTCCTAAGTTCGCCGAACTCAACGATGATGTGCTCTTTGGCGAAGTCTGGTCCCGCAAAGACAAACTAGCGACAAGAGATCGTTGTCTTATTACGGTAACGGCATTGATCAGCAAAGGGATCTTCGACAATTCCCTAAAGTTTCACATTCAAAACGCCAAAAATAATGGAGTCAGCAAAACTGAGATGGTCGAAGTTCTGACCCACTTAGCATTCTATGTTGGCTGGCCTAATGCCTGGGCGGCATTCCCCCTAGTTCGAGAAGTCTACGCCGACGAAAAGATGAATCCCTCGGATTCGTTATTCGGCCTCGGCGAAGAAAATACCGCTTTCGTCCCTTACTTCATTGGCAAAAGTTATCTCAAAGCCTTAAACACTAAAGATGGTTTGGGCATTTATAACGTCACCTTTGAACCTGGCTGTCGCAACAATTGGCATATCCACCATAATGGTGGGCAGATTCTCCTTTGTACCGATGGCGAGGGCTGGTACCAAGAGTGGGGCAAACCTGCTCAGAAACTTCACCCAGGCGATGTCGTTTATATCGCGCCCGAAATTAAACATTGGCATGGGGCGAGCAAGGATAGTTGGTTCAGTCACATCGCTATCGGAATCCCTGCAAAAGCCGCCTCAAATGAATGGTGTGAACCTGTCGACGATAAACAATACGCTCAAATAGAGCATGGAGAAAAACAATGAAAAATGTGATTTTAGCGAATGGCGTCGAAATGCCGATTCTTGGTTATGGAGTCTATCAGATCCCCGACCTTACGGAATGCGAACGTTGCGTCCTCGATGCGATTGACGTCGGCTACCGCCATATCGATACGGCCCAGGCTTATCGCAATGAAGCTGCCGTCGGATCGGCTTTGAAGAAAAGCGGACTCCCTCGGGGCGATTTCTTCATCACCAGTAAAATCTTCCCCAATAATTTCGGTTATGAAAAGGCAAAAGTCTCAATCGACGAATCCTTAAAGAAATTGCAAACCGAGTATTTGGATTTGATGTTGCTCCATCAACCTTTTGCCGATACTTACGGTGCCTATCGCGCTTTAGAAGAGGCCTATAAGGCAGGCAAAATCCGAGCGATTGGCATTTCGAATTTTTCACCGGATCGGATGATTGATATTGGCAAATTCAATGACGTCTTCCCCATGGTCAATCAAGTTGAAACCCACGTCTTCAATCAACAAATTAAGGCCAAGACCTACATGGACCGTTACCACGTCCAGCTCGAATCCTGGGGGCCTTTCGCTGAAGGCCGCCACGATTTCTTCAATAACGCAACCCTCAATCAAGTGGGTGAGGCTCACCACAAGAGCGCCGCTCAAGTCGCTCTCCGTTATCTCATTCAGCGTGGAATCGT
>DAISHV010000011.1:11612-26790 GCA_036822315.1 Bacillota bacterium
GTTTGATAGATGGTTCGGGGGTCGACTTCGCCATAAGTATGAACAAGTCGATTCCTGAGACCATTAATCAGTGGCCATGGCACGTTTTTGTGAGTTTGTTTAAAATCATCGGAAACTCGCTTTCCGCTTTCAGAAATTTGAATAAAACGGAAGCAGACGGAATCCATCAAAACGGGATTCTGGCAAAACGCTTCATAAGAAACGTTTTTGGTGTGTTCGATAATAAAACTGGCATCCAAAACCATCGAATCAACAAAATAATTGTCATTTTTTAAATTATCCATAAATCTTTATTCCATCCTTTAAAATTTCTTTAGAAAGATCCGGATTTTTCCCAAGTTGTTCCATCCCCAAAACATCAACTTTTTTATGTAAGGCTTCGCGATACTCTTCGACTAAGCCGTAAAAATGAAGCCCAGTCTCTTGGCTCGAAACCAAAAGATCGACATCGCTGTCGGCCCGGGCTTTATTTTTCGCGTAGGAGCCGAACAAATAAACGAAAGAAACCTTATGCCGAGAGGAAACCTCTTTAACTGCTTTTTTTATTTCATCTAACGCCAGGATTCCATGCTCCTCATCAATATAACCATATTTTTGCAGGGTTTCAGCAATATACCGGTAGCGAATAGAGTCTTTTGGACCATCAGCCATTTCATAGTTTTGATAACTTCGGCGTGACACACCACAAAAACGCGCAGCTTCGGCCTGGGTTAACTTTTTTTGCTCTCTGATTTCTTTGAGATTCATGCCAATATTATAACTTTTTGCGCTTTTTAAATCTACAAAATGCGCATTTTTTGCGCTTTCATAATAGTATTACGCGCATTTTTTGCGCTTTTTTATTTATACAAAGCGCAAAAACAAAAAGCACACAGCCTTTTTGGCCATGTGCTTTTATGCTTGTTTTGGTGGAGACGAGGGGAATCGAACCCCTGTCCGAAGAACTTTCAACTAAGACTTCTACAGTTTAGATCCTATCGTATTTGACCTTGAGGCAAGATAGAATCGAGCCCCCAAGGCGAGGTTGACGCGTTTTCGTCAGCGGCTGCCAACCGGGAGTCGCTGCTTATTGTCTTTAATGACGCCACATCCTTCTGTGAGACACGAAACAGAGGGCGGACGTGCTGCTCTCACACGAGGTGAGAAACCCGTAGGTTACTTATTAGGCGCGAGCAAACGAAAGGCGCTGCGAAGCAGCACGATTCGCATAGTGATAACTGTTATCAGTTATTGGTTTTTGATGTCTATGCTCATCACGCCACTGCAATCCTAGCCAAAGAATTCCCCGTCAAAACCGGAACGTCCCCAGAACAATGCTTAGTTCGTGCTAAGCGTATGTACTATAACCCTAAAAATCCAAAAGCGCCACTTTAGGAATTTTCTTTGATTTTAAGTCCAAAATAAGTAACAAAGCCGATGGCCTGGGCTGGCGAAATTATCGCGCCTTTTAAGGAATCAGGCTCGCAATGAAGCAAATCAACCGTGTCGCTCGAAAGGTCGATGCCAGCTAAGGGAGTCTTGAAAAATTCACTCGAGGTCAAATCCGAAGAATCAAAAAGAACATCCTTAAAAAATGTCTCGGCAAAGAACGATTCTTTTAAGCGAGACGAAATAAAAGAAACGACCTTCATTTCGCTGGCTGAAAAATTCGCGTAATCGAGAATGCAATTGTTAAAACTCACTTCGCTGAGCGCTGCGTCAATCCATTTAGTCCCCATGAGATTACAGCCTTCAAAGCGAATCCGCCCGAAATAGCGTTTTGAAAAGTCCAAATTTAAAAAGTTACAATGACGGAATACCACGTTTTGAAAATCGACTTTCTCCAAATTAAGTTTCGTAAAATCGGTTCCTTCAAAAACCGCGGTATCCACCATCACGTCTTCCAAAGAAAGCTTTCCTTGAGGCGAGCCAACGAGGCGGCCATTTGAAAAACCATCGCGTTCAAACGCTTCCCAAGTCAGATCAACGACGCCTTTGACCAAAGGTTCTTTCGGAGATTTCATCTCCATTAGTATAAGAAGTTAACCACTGAAATACTCGTAAAAATCGCCTCTTTTCTTCCTCAAGATAAAAAAGGGGCATTTTTGGGCAAGGTTTTCTTTGTATAAAGGGCTTCTTTGTTGTAGAGTTTCTTTGCTTTAAAGCAAAGAGAGAACATATGGCAAAAGCTTACGTTGTTAAACAACAAAAACCAAAATCCGACCAAAGAAAACAGGCCTTTAAAGAGAACAGTTTGTTCTTCCTCAAATCCCTGATCAGCAATGATACCTGTGTTGAGGCTCGTAAAAAGCCGTGGTACGCAGCCGTCATCATTGCGCTCTTCAGCATCCTGATAGCGATGATCGTCGTCGTCTATAGCGCCTTTACCACGACGGGAGCAACTTTCCTCAATACTCCGCTTTATAACCTTGATAATTCCTTGGTTGATTTCGATCAAACTCTTGTCACCAAGAATTTATCCTTGACCGTTTCGGATAAATTGATGAGTATCACCGGAGGTTCCGCTTCTTGGGAAGCTGCTTTCCCCACCACCACGACGCTGAAACAGAGCAATCCCAACAACGCTTACGTCCATGAATTCACCCAAACCGTCATTATCGATCCTCGGACCACTTCTTCCGCGGCCACGAGCTCGAGCAGCTCGGTTTCGAGCAGCGTTCCGACCGAACCCTATAAGACCGATAAGGTGGTTGTCGATTTAGCCGTCTATTGGGCCGGCTCCACCGCTATTGATGATTATTACAGCACCTTCGTTTGGAAACGGGCTGGCGATTTCCCCACTTCAACCTCCAAAACGAACATCATCGTTTTGAATGAAACGGGCTTTGCCGCCTACAAACTTCCAACTTCGAATACCGTCCAGGCTTCAAAGATCCAAGGCAAATGGGATTCGTCCTGGGTCAACGATCCGACTCGTGTCTTTGATTTGAAGAGCTTAGCCACAACTTCTTCCCATGGCGTTGCCTACACGGGCAGCACGGCGGCGGATTTGTCCAATAACACCATCGCCGCTTGGAAAGAAATCTTTGCCGATGGTTACGAGACCACGAAGGTCAAGAGCGCTTGGATCTCTACGGGCATCTACTTCGGTGTCTATGCCGGATTAACCTTAATCTTAGGCTTAACCGTGTTCTTAATGACACGGGGCAAAACCAATCCGTTCCGTATCTACACCTTCTGGGAGTGCCAAAAGATTGCCTACTGGGCTGGTTTATCGCCCGCTTTGCTCGGATTGTTTGGTTTCTTAGCCCCGTCTTATGCTCCGCTCATCTTCATCTTCCTCTATGGCATGCGAGTCATGTGGATGTCGATGAAGAGTCTCCGTCCGGTCTACAATTCCTAATTCAAAATAACCCGCTCCATCATTCCGATGAAGCGGGTTTTTCTTTGGGCTTATTGCAATTCAGGTTTTATGGAAACCCGACCAACAGAAACGTATTCGAAATAAGAGAAATGATAGCAAGGATAAAGATCGCGCCCGTCAAAGATGACACGACCCTGCATTAAAGAAAGGAGGGCTTTTTCGTCAAGATTCGCGAACTCTTTTTCTTCGGTCACAATGAGTAAGGCGTCCACCCCTTTCACGGCATCCTCTTTGCTCGCACAAACCCGAACGGAAGGATGAGAAGCACTGAAGGTTTCTCGCACAGATAAAGAAGGATCGTAGGCGCTCAAGATAGCCCCATCTTCCAGAAGATATTTTGCCATCGTTAATGAAACGGCGTTTCTTAAATCGGAGGTCCCGGCTTTATAGGCTAAACCTAGCATCGCAATTTTGACGCCTTTCATACTGGGATAATGGCGCTGAATCTTTTTAAGGAAATAAAGAGGCTGGGTGAAATTAATCGCGGCGGCCGCTTCGGGAAGAAGCATCGTGACGTCTTCTTTAGAAGCCGTCTCTAATAAAGCCTTCGAATCTTTCGGAAAACAAGAGCCACCATAACCAAGACCGGCATGAAGCATCGCATGACCAATCCGCGGATCGGCGCCCATAGCTAAGGCAACATCAGAAATATCCGCGTTCATCACCTCAGCCAAACGGGCCATTTCGTTGATATAACTAATCTTCATCGACAAGAAAATGTTGGAGGCGTATTTAGTTAATTCCGCGGATTCGTTGCTCATAAAATAGAACGGAACTCCGGAATTGACGTCGGGTTTGCGGAGATTTCGAATAAAATCATAATCTTCCGCTTTCCGAGCGCCGACCACGATCCGATAGGGCGAAGATTCATCCTCGTAGGAACGACCTTCCGCCAAAAATTCCGGCATTGAGATAAACGAAAAACTATTCAGACGATCTTGCAGGGTTTTTGCCGTTCCAACCGGAACGGTAGAACGAATAATAACTCTCGATCCCTTCGAATTTTTCTCGATTTCATTTATCGCTTCGTTCAAATAAGAAAGGTCGGCGGTTCCATCCTCTTTCGATGGGGTACCTACGCAAACGAAATAGGCATCAGCATCTTTAAGATCTTGAGGATTCGCGGTGTAATGGATCTTCTTATAATCTTTTTTCAAAATATCGTTCAAAGCCGGCTCTTTAAACGGGAATTGCACAGATTTTAGGGCCGCAAGCTTTTCACTATTGGAGTCGTACGCCCATAAGTCAGCCCGAAGGTTTTCGGCAAAATAAGCCACGTTCGCCAAACCAACATAGCCGAGGCCAACGATGACAATTTTCATTTAATCACCATAGTCGCTCCCGCGACTTTTATCTTCGACAAAGATCTTTAAGGGATCTGTGATGTCCGTAATTTCGCGATAGACAAAACCTTCTTTGTCGATAAACGGCGTCTCGTAGTTGCCAGTGAAAACCACTTGGGGATTTTTGGCAATCGTTTGTTCAATGACCGCGAGGATTTTCGGAAAGTCTTCCCGCCGTTTTTCTTTGAGTCCTTCTAAGGCATAATAGAAGCCTGGCTCGACATAAAAGACATGGCCCTCTTCCGTCTTGTAGGCGTTCACGAGGGGGTTCGTAGGATCCACGAACGATTTGTATTGACCAAATTCTGGGTAAAGCATAGAGTTAACGCAATTAAATATACCCTAAGTGGTCTAAAATGTGAAAGGAGGGATCGTTTTATGGGAGACAAAAAAGATATTAAGATCGTTTTTACGGATATTGATGCTACCCTCTATAGCCACGTCACAAACCATGTTCCCGATAGCGCAATCAACGCCATCCGTGAGATGCAAAGCAAAGGAATCAAAGTCTTTCTTTGCTCAGGCCGTAACTACTATTTGATTCGCAAAACTGGGATCCTCGACATCGTGAAACCCGATGGTCTTGTCATGATGAATGGCGCTTGCGCAGCCATTGGCGATGTCGTGATTTATAAGTATCCGATTCCGGCTGACGTAGTCAGCGCGATGATTAAATTTTCTTACCGGTTAAAATTCGGCCTCACTCTTATTGAGGAGAACGAAGGTCATATCAACATGATTGATGACCGTGTCATCGACGCTCACGCCAAATACGGAACTCGATTCCCTCAACCGCGGAAATTTCCAATTCCTTATGATCGAACAGTCTATCAGATGATTGCGTTTTGCGATGATTTTGATGAATCGCTCTTCTTGCCGCACTTAAAAGATTGCAAGGCGGCACGCTGGGACGAATACGCCGTCGATATCATGCCGAAAGACTCGGATAAGGCCAAAGGGATTCTGGCCGTATTAGAATACTATGGCTGGACTCAAGATAACGCGATGAGTTTAGGCGATGGCAATAACGACATCGAAATGCTTCTTTTCACAGGGGCTTCGGTCGCCGTTGGCGGTGCTTTGAGCGATGTTAAAGCGGTCGCGGATTATGTCACCGACGACATTGATAAAGATGGTTGGGCTAAAGCCATGCTTCACTACGGCTTAATCGACAAGGTTATTTGTGATAAGGTTCGTGATTAAGAATCTTAAACGAACGATAGAGTTGTTCTAAAAGAATGATTCGCGTCATTTGATGCGTAAAAGTCAGATGGGATAAAGAGAGCGAAGTATTCGCTCTTTTCTTTAAGGCTTGGCTCAAACCCAAGGAGCCTCCGATCACGAAACAAATGGTCGAACCTCCGCGGGTAAACATCGTCATCATCTTTTCCGCGAGAGCTGGCGAATCCGGCTCGTCTTTTCCTAAATCTAGAGTGCAAACAAAGTCATTTGGCTTGAGTTTTGCAAGGATTTTGTCCCCTTCCTTGTCCTTGACCTCTTCTTCCATCGCCAAAGAAGCATTCTCTTTGCTGGGTAAATCATCGACTTCTTCAATGCTCACTTGAGCATAAGGCGATAAGCGCTTAAGGTATTCCGCTTCCGCCGCTTTCCAATAATTTTCTTTGAGATGGCCAACGCAAAGGATTCGAATTTTCATAAATCTCCTCCCAAAACGCTTTCCCATTGTTTCAGGCAAATGATTTTATCGCTCGGGAAATAGACTCCTTCTTTTTCGAAGGTGGCGACGTAGGTATCTTTGGCAAGTTCCGGAGTGTTGCACTCTTCCGAAAGATGAGCGAGATAAATTCCTTTGGTATTCGAATCGACGAGTTCGACAAGGTAGTGAGCCGAATCCGAATTCGAAAGGTGACCGACATCGCTATGAATTCGATGTTTCAACGAGGCGGGACGATGCGAATGGAGAAGCATCTTATAATCGTGATTGCTTTCGATGATGTAATAAGTCGCGCCTTTCATCAAAAAAAGGTCCGCTTCGGAGAGATAACCGGTGTCTGTCACATAGACAAGGCTTTCCTCGCCGTGTTTAATCAAAAATCCCGTCGGATTCGCCGCATCGTGAGAAACGGGAAAAGGCAGGATTTCAAAATCGCCGAGTTTAAAAGGCTTTTCTTGGACGAGAATCGTATTGGGATGGGGCAAAGTTCCTTCTGAGGCAAAAACGGGGACGTTTCGTTCGACCGCTAAAGTGCCAACGTGGTCAACATGTTCATGAGTAATGAGGATCGCCTGAATGTCTTCTTTTTTCCGTTCGATGCTCTTGAGCCCCTCTTTGATCCGTGAAAAAGGAAGGCCCATGTCAATCTGAAAAAGAGTCGTTTCATCGTAAATTAAGGTCGCGTTCCCTTTCGAGCCGCTCCCGAGACACAAAAAGCGAATCATTGCCCGTCATCGTCATCCGCTTCGAGAACGACGCCATTCTTTTTGGCCTCTTCTTGTTCGAGCGTGAAAGAGGGCGTGTCGAAGCGCTGGAGGTTCTTATCGAAAAGAAGAGTAATAACACCAGTGCGTCCGTTGCGGTTTTTCGCCACCGAAATCGAGACAACGGAAATACCATTATCTTTGCCAGCAGCCTGAGCTTTTTGTTGGACGTCTTGTTCGAGGTTCTGGGTGTAATCGTTCTTGGCAAAACCATGGGGCTTGTTATCACCAATACCCAAATTCTTATAGTAGTCGCTACGATAAAGAAGAAGGACAATATCCGCATCCTGTTCGATAGAGCCCGATTCCTTCAAGTTAGAGAGCATCGGAACACGTCCATCGTTTTGCTCAACATCACGGTTCAACTGGGCCAAAGCGATGACCGGAATCTTCATTTGACGGGCGAGTTGTTTCAAGGTCTTCGTGATAACACTGACTTCGTTAGCGCGGGATTCATAAGAGGCTTCGGTGGTAATCAAGTTTAAATAGTCGATGACAATCATAGCCAACTCCGAGTGTTCGGCCTGAAGCTTAGCCTGAAGCTTCATCGCCTTTGAAACAAGGTCGCCAAGTTTCGGGTTTGGGGTATCATCGATATAAAGTTTCGTATTGCTTAACGTATTGACGGCCGAGGAAACTTTGCTTAGCTCTTTTTCATCGAGCGGGCCAGCCTGAATCTTTTCAAGTTTGACAAGCGAATAGTTCGCAATCAAACGCTTCATAACCTGATCCGAGGGCATTTCGCAGGAGAAAACCGCAACCGGAGCATCCTTATAGCGAGCGGCATTGACGGCAAGGTTTAAAGCGAAAGCAGTTTTGCCGACCGAAGGACGGGCGGCGATGATGATTAAATCGCTCTTCTGCCAACCATGGGTGTATTTGTTCAAACGTTTATAACCCGTATCCAGACCTGTAAGACCACTATTATCGGTATGAGCTTCGAGCTGGATTTGGCGTTCCACGGCGGTAGCAATCTCTTTAGAGTTTTTAAATTCCCCAACCGAACGTTTCGAGGCAATCTCCTGTAAGGAGTTCGTCGCGGTGGCTAAGAAGTCGCCGATATCAGGAACGTTGCCTTGAGCATAGGAATCCTGAATCTTTTGTAACTGCAACAAATAATCCCGCAAAACAGCCTGATCTTTAATGATTTTAATATAGTGATCAATGTTATCAGGAGAGATGGTCGATTGGATCAGTTCCAAAAGATAATCCGAACCACCGGCATCGTCATACATCTTCAAATTGTTGAGGGTATCGGCAACGGTTTGCACATCGATGTTGGCGTTATGAGCCGCCAAAGCCTCCATCGCTTTAAAGACCAAAAGATTACGTTTATCGACGTCAGAAAAGACCTCTTCAGTTAAACCTGAAAGGGCGGTAGAGGCGGCCGAGGAATCCATCAACATGGATCCGAGGACACACCGTTCTGCCTCAACGTTAGAAGGCAAAGCAATCTTCGCCATTATTTCTCCTCAGAGATATGAACGTTGACCGTGCCAATGACTTGACCAGCCGAGCCTTTATAAAGTTCGATTCTTAAACGGGTATAGCCAACGGCATTCGCAGGATACTTGTCCAAGAACTTCCGTTTATCAATCACGATGCCCCACTGATCTTTCATTCCCGCTTCGATTTCTTTCGGGGAAATGGTGCCGAACATCCTTCCGTCACCACCGACCTTGGCTTTGAACTCGACATTGATATGCTCAAGACGAGCAGCTAAAGCTTCGGCATCCTTTTTCAACTGTTGTTGACGCGCATCTTCATCAGCGTTGCTTTTCGCTAACTTCGCTTGATTTTCCGGCGTCGAAACAACCGCCAATTTGCGACGAATCAAGAAATTCGTGCCATAACCATCCGACACGTTTGCGGTGTCGCCTTTTTTGCCAACACCATCGACATCAGCCAACAAGATGACTTTCATAGTTTTCCTCCTCCGCCAGTGGTTTCACCACTCGCTCTTGCTGAATCCAAATATTCGTCTAACGTCGTCGTTAACGTATTGACGACGCGGTCCGTCGTCTGACCAGGGAAGACGGCCGCTGCCATTTGGAAGTGACCTCCTCCGCCCATTTTCTCGCAAAGAAGTTGGACGTTAATCGTACCATCGCTTCTCGCTGAGAGACGAACGTTCTTTTCATCGGTTTTGCCAATCACGAAACAGGCATTAATGTCTTTTAGATTCATCAACTGGTTACCGACTTTAGCCAAAGTGCTCCGCTCGACAATATCTTTATCATCACTCACGCAATAGACAATGCCATAGTGTGGGGTTTGCATCGTCGAGATGATCTTGGTAATTAAAGAATACTCTTCAAATTCATCCTTGAGGTAATCATCGGCGACGGCGTTATCGGCACCATATTCCTTCAAAATCTCGGCGGCCTCGAAAGTCCGCATTCCCGTCGATTTGCTCTTGAAATATGAGCTATCCAGGAAGATGCCCGAGAGCATCAAGGTAGCAAAGGTCGGTTTCAACTCAATGCGCGGGTTAGCCGTCGCATAGCGAATCATTTCGGCAATCAATTCCGAAGCGCTCGAAGCTGAAGGCTCAACATAAGCCAAGACGGGGTGATCAATAAATTTATCGCTCCGGCGATGGTGATCGATGACGATAACCTTGGCTGCCCGATCCAATACTTTTGGCGCCATTGTCATTTCCGGAACCGAAATATCAACCACGATAACCAAGGTGGAATCCTTGATTTCGCTCACGGCATCATCGGGAGAAATTGTCATCTTGTCGAAAACGTCACGAGAGAAGGCACTTTGAAACGCCATCCGAGTTTTCTTTTCAGCAAACTTGGCGTTATAGACAATCTTCGAAGGTTTTCCGCACCAATCGCAAATCGCCACCACGCCTAAGGCTGCGCCGAGAGAATCCATGTCCATGTCTTGGTGACCCATGACGTAAACGTTGGAAGAAGACTTGATCAAAGAAACAATCGAATCGGCCACGGAGCGAACCTTAACCTTGGAAGTCGTCTCCACGGCCGCGGTTTTGCCACCAAAGAAGCGGAGTTCCGAACCATATTGAGAAACCACTGCTTGATCGCCGCCACGGGACAAGGCAACATCGAGGGCATTTGTTGCCATTTCGTTTAACTTCGAAACATCAGGGAAATCGTGGGCGTAGCCAATCGAAAGCGTTAAAGGGTTATCAAGCTTAGAACCCGCTTGGCGAACCTTCTCCAAAATCGAGAATTTATCGTCTTCCATTTTTTGAAGCGAACCATGATCGCAAACGCTGAAGTAGGTATCGGAACGAACCCAGCGGAGCAAGACGCCATTATCACGGCAATAATCTGCAATGATCGCCCGAACTTTATTCACGACATCCGCCGATTCATCGGTTTCCGATGCGATCTCTTTGAAGTTATCAATCTGGATAATGCCCAAAACAACGGCATGTTCTTCAGAATAGTTCACGACGTTTTCATATTCCGTGACATCCTTGAAAATAAAGAGACGAGGCTCAGAAAGATATTTCACATCGTATTGGCGGCCTTTAAGTTCGATTTTGACCACTTTGTTGACCGGCGCATTAATTAAATCTTTCAAAGCGGGAAGCCATTCAAAAACCTGAGTATCGATAAGGTCGATTTGGCGATCTTTGAAGAGGGTATTCGCCCACATAATGATGTTGTTTTCATCAACAACCACCAAACCAATTTGACCGAAGTCATAAGCTTCTTGGACGTCGGAACCGACCAAACGGGCCGCTTCAACGTCGTTCTTTTGCCGTAACTTATTCACGTGAATCAAACTGAACCAAATGAAGAGGGCATCGCAAACCACGAAGGTGATGAAACCCGCCAAGATAAAAATAACATTCTCGGTGTTTTGGAAATGAGCAATATCCAAAAACCAAAGAACGCAAACCGCGACAATCCCTAAGATTTCTGAGAGAAAGATCACAAAGGCGGCAACTCTAAGTTTTGAAAGTGTTTTAGTCATGACCTTGTTATTATAGCCGAAAGAGGCAAAGCGAAGAACAAAGACTTTAATATAGTCTTTGCCCTTCGAAAGAAAATCTTCGAATGGATTCAAAAAGAGAAGAACCCCTACTGAGTTTCAGAAACTGCCTCGCAAAGGAGCGGCTCTTAACGAACTCACTGATCGGAAAAGAATGATTATCCTAGCAAAAAGGGCACGGTTTTTGCAAAAAGCCATTAAATAACGATAATTGATGGAATAGACGGGAAAGAGCTTCAAACCCCAGACGAGATTAAGCAGCTGCGTTTTGTCTTTCAACTTTTGCTTTATCCAAAAGATTTAAGTTTGTAGCGCCAAGAAACGGAACAACGGATGACTGAGTAAATGTGACATGAACTCTCTTCTTTTTGAATTCAGCAGAGGTAGTAGCGGATACATAGGGAGAAGAACGAACGCCAGTGTCATTCCAAATGTAATTCGCCCATTCCGGATGATCGATAAAAGGATTCCGCGCATAATTTTGGCTTGCAAGATAGTTATTCCGGTAAATCTCCGCCCGAGTAACGGGGTAAATGTTGTTCCATTTCACCATGTCTTTGAGCAAGCCCATCTTGTGAAGAGAGGAATTGTTGTCAAGCGAGGCCCCCAATTCTAATTTTTCCGATCCTTTTGAAGATCCACCAGCTCCTGCGGTAGATAAGTCATAATAACGAGTCGCCGCATAGAAAATGATGCGGGCAGCTTCTCCACGAGCTCCTTCATAACCAAACGCGGCCGGATCCCATCCCGTTGACCATGAGGCTTTTGCGGTAGGATCACTTCGTTCAGCGTACATGTAATTGCTGCGAGAGGAGTTATCCGAACTGTTGGTTGGGCGAATCACCTGAGGATCGGTTCCTGCATAACCAGGATTTTCCCCTGCCCCGCGACTGTTGGGCCAGCAATGCTCTTTGTTCCAGCCACCGGCGACCTCATCGTGACGATAGAAAGCGCAAACACCACCATTCGGATGCCGATCGGATTTCGCTAAAATGGAATTAAGCTGCTTATACGAATTTTTGCCCGTTTCGGTCCCTTTTTTCATCATGATGCTTTGAAGAGCGGAGCGAAAGGCGTTGCCATAGGTTGATCCGGAAATATCGAGACCTTCCCAATAATCTCCAAGAGGTGTCAGTGAAGTCGAAGATGAAGACGAACTAGTGGAGGAGCTCGAGGAGGAATTGGAAGAAGAGCTCGAGGAAGAACTACTGCTAGAGCTGGATGATGAAGAACTACTCTGGGAGGAAGAACTACTCGAACTCGAAGAGGAACTAATGGAACTTGAGGAAGATGAAATCGGGTTGGAAGAGGAGGAATTCGAGCTCGAAGAGGAAGAAGCACTCGAAGAGGCACTGGAAGAGGCGCTACTTGAAGCAGAGGAGGAATTCGAGGAACTTGATAAGACCTCAGAAGAAAGGGATGAAGAGGTCGACTCCGAAGAGGAAACAGCCGAAGAAAGAAGAGACTGCCCATTGATAGAAGAAGACAATAACGGATTGGTGCAACCGCTGAGTGTTAATAGGACAGCCGAAAGAACAAGGGCAAACGGCTTCTTGATGTGGCGTAAATACATTGTGAACTCCCCGAGGTGATGGCAAAACGGCCTTATATGATATAAGGAAACACGAGTTCAATCAATTACAATCGCGTTACTAAGATAGGAAATACGGCTTTTTCTTTTACCGCATGTTCGGATAATATCGGCGTATTTGATAACTTTTCCTTATCAATTAAAAAATATAAAAAGGTGACTAAATTTAAGCCTACATAAAGAAAATAAAACCAGATTTAGAGAGACAAAAACGGCAAAGTGAAAATGGGTCATTGCCTACAAGGCCTCGCGGAGGCTCTCTGAGAGTAGAATGAAGCCAAAGGAAGTATTGGTATGGAACAAAAGCAGAAAGTTTTTAAATGGTTAAGCGTTGGTTTTCTCAGTGTCGGTTTCCTTGTTTATGTCGTCTACCTCTTCTGCCGCAAGCCTTCGGGGTTGTCGGGGACTGAGTACTCGCACATTGGCTGGTTTATCGTTGATGTCTTCATGATTGGCGGCTCGCTTCTTGGCTTATTGATGCCCGACAAATTCCGAAAAGTTGGTGGATTCTGCATCGTCGGTCTTTCGTTTGCGAATCTTGTGATGTCCGCGGTCGAAGGCACCGGATCCATTTTTAGCGTTAACAATCCGAACATCACCAACGCCTTTCCGCTTTGGGTCGAATTCTTCGCCGGCTTAGTTTCAATGATTGCAATTGCGTGCATTGTCGTCTCGCTTGCAGCCCCAAAAACAGCTAAAACCTTGGACCCATTGCCGCGATCGCCTTCGTTATCTCCGGTCTTCTATTGTTAGCGAAAGGCATTGATGTCTTCGTCGACCCCAATCAAAAGTGGGCTTATGGCATTAATGACATCGCCGTGAGTTTAATCATCCTAGGGTTGGCGTTCGGCCTGGCCGTATATGCCTTCTTAATTAAGCCGGGTTTCGGCGAGAAGAAAACGACTCCGAATGCTTCTGAGCAAAGCGAAAGCAAGACCAAGAAAACAGTTGAGTGATTCCTATCCTAAACGAAAAAGATCTATAAGGTTGACCGAAAGGTCGACCTTTTTCGTTGTGGCGCCCTCGATTCTGATCAATAGCTCTGGGGAGAAGTCGTCATTCATAATTTCAAACAGTCCTCGCCCATCGTAAGGGGAGAAACTATTCCAATCTCTTTTTACACCATTCTTTTTTGTGGCATTTAGGGCAACGCAAATAACAGGTTGTCCCCATGTGCATAGAAAGTAGAACCGACCAGAAACTCGGCTTGAATTTTTCACCGCAATGAGGGCAAACAAAAACTCCAGCTCTCCACTCGAATCGAACACAAAGCAGGGCCGAAAAAATCAAAAAGAGCAGGGATATGACGAGGATAACGACGGTCCAAGGCCAAAATTCTGGGTGAGCTTTTGTATAAAAAGATGCCACCATTACACCCACAATAACTAAAAGAAACGCGGGGACGAATATAGCCCAGGTCGCGTTGAGCAAATCTTTGGCATATTCTTCATTGGCCTTTTTCAAGGCGAGAAGTTCTTCTTCAGCGGCAGCGGGCTTTCTCTCCGAAGGCAATTCTTCGCCCGAAAAAGTTCGGAAAGCGAGATGTTAAGAAGCGAACAAAGCTCAACCACAAGAGAAGCGTCAGGAAGGGATTTCCCCCGTTCCCATTTGCTCACGGCTCGATCCGACACAGAGAGTTTTTTTTGCGAGTTCTAACTGGGTCAAGGGGATTTGCTTTCTTTTTGTAGCAATGAAGGAACCTCTTTATTCGTTATCCGTGGCCATCCTCCGAAATGATAGTCGCATAACGAAAAAAAGAATACAAACTTATGGTTGAGTCAAATCCTATCGATTATCTTCAGATATCAAAAGGGATCAGCCCTTAAAAGACGCGATTTTTGTGAAGATATCCTCGGCAAAACGCACTCATAAACAAATAAAGAAAAGAGGCATTATTACTTTTTTCATTTTCAAGTCGTGTGATGGGACAAGGCCGTTTTTTCCAAAAAGGGACGCCTGCTGTAAACCTCTCACGCCACGCCGAAAAGGCCGCCCCCGGATGCGTAGCGTGGCTTAAATCGATTCTTGTCTCATATCGTTCTTGATGGCCAAAATGGCGGCTTTCAGAGCAGGCAAATCATCCTTGACTGTCTCATACACAATCTGAGCATCAACGGAATCGTAATCATGAACGAGAAAATTTCTCATTCGGTTTGACAATCGCCATGGAAGATCGGGGTATCGCTCCCCAAAAATAGTTTCGAGTTTGTTCATCGCTTCACCGATTTGGACTACGGAAAAGCAGGTTGCCCTTAAAAGCAGGTCGTTTTCTTTGAAAGTATCCAAGGAGACGCCGTCAAGGTCATTTTGAACGGCATCGATGTGCCGAACAACCGAATCTAATCTAAGAAGAGCTTTTGGATCCATAGATTTTTACTCCCTCTAAAAGTATTTCTTTGGCAAATACTTCATTTTTCGCAAGTTCCCGGTAGGTGTGAAGGTCCACCGTTTTGTGCAAGGCATCCT
>DAISHV010000012.1:0-26512 GCA_036822315.1 Bacillota bacterium
GTTCAATGGTAGAACATCAGCCTTCCAAGCTGATTACACGAGTTCGATTCTCGCCGCCTGCTCCAGAACAGAATAAAGTCCCGATCAAATCGGGATTTTTATTTTTTTAGTCTCAATAATGGGGAGATAAAAAGACCATAAAAAAGGCATAAACAAGTTTTTGTTTCTCTTTTTCCGTCTTTAAGCCTCCAAGATAATGGGGTTTTGCAGGGATATTTAACAAAGACCCATTCCTCCGTTCCCTTCTTTCTTTGCCCATTCCTCGTTTCTTCCTCGTTTCTTCCTCCTTCAAAAGATGGGAAACGGGGTTCAAATTTGGTAACATAAAATGTTATGAAACAGAAAGCGCTCCTTTCGCTTGCCCTTCTCTCCTTGAGCCTTAGCCTATCTTCTTGTGGCGGCTCTTCTATCTCTTCGCTTTCTTCCTCTTTGTCTTATTCGGAAAGTTCGAGCCCAATCTCGATTTCTTCCCCCATCTCTTCCTCTTCGTCTTTTTCCTCAAGTTTCGTTTCAACTAACTCTAGCGATTCTTCATCATCTTCAGAAACGTCTTCATCGTCTTCTGAGACGTCTTCATCGTCATCGCTCCCCGCTTCTTCTTCAAGCCTTCCCTCTTCCTCGAGTTCCTCATCCGCAACGTCTTCTAGCCCTAATTCTTCTTCGACTTCTTTTGGTGGCTACTACGATGGCATTGACTTTTCTTTAACCGAGGCCGCTCTTAAGACTGCCCTTTTTCATCTCATTAGTCCTCATACCAGTCGTGGCTATTCAGCCTTGTGGACAGCCTATGCGACCACCGACATCGATGCCGATGGCAAAATTTGGGATATGTATTCGAAATACCGCTGGACCTATGGCAAGAGCGATGCCGGCGGGGATCAATGTGGGTCGTATTCCGTCGAAGGCGATTGCTATAACCGCGAGCACACGATTCCCCAATCCGTCTTCAATGACGCGACACCAATGGTTTGCGATGTCCATCACATTTTCCCGACCGACGGGAAGGTCAACGGCATCCGCAGCGATTATCCTCATGGCAAAGTCGATAAAGCCACCTACACTTCAACGAATGGCACTTTGATCGGATCGAGCGATACGACCACGGGATATAGCGGAACTGTCTGTGAACTCGCCGACGAATATAAAGGCGATTTTGCTCGAGCTTATTTCTATTTTGTGACGTGCTACGAGGATAAAATCCCCTCCTATTCTTTCCCTTCTTTTAGCAAAAATACCTATCCCTCTCTTGCTTCTTGGGCGCAAAAGCTCTATGTTCAATGGGCGAAGGATGATCCGGTTTCCGAAAAGGAAACGAAGCGCAATCAAGCGGCTTACGTTTTTCAAAACAACCGTAACCCCTTTGTTGACCACCCGGAAGCCATTACGGCAATCTGGGGATAAGATTGAGGAAAAAGAAACACCATGGAAAAAATCTTTGTTTTAGCGACACACAATAAAAACAAGGTCCGTGAATACCGCGAACTCTTAGAGCCCCTCGGCTACAAAATCCTTTCCGCGAGCGATATGCTCATCGAGAATGAACCCGAAGAAAACGGTTCGACCTATCGCGAGAACTCCTACATCAAAGCTCGGGCGCTTAGAAACGTCGTCCCTTATCCGGTTATCGCTGATGATTCAGGCATTGAAATCGCCGCGCTGGGCGAACATTTCCCCGGTTTGCATTCTGCCCGCTGGGCTGAAGAAATCGCCCATGGGGATTATGCGAAAGTCGACCAACACGTTCTCGATCTTTTAAAGAACAAGAGCAACCGAGATGCCGAATATCATTGCTGCATTTGCTTGCTCGAGAATAGCGATAGCGAACCCCTTTATTTCGAAGGGGTCTGTGAGGGACGCATCCTCAAAAAGATCACGGGAAACAATGGTTTCGGTTATGATCCGATTTTTCATGAAAACGCCCATAACTTGGATTTTGGAACCTGCAGTGAAGACGAAAAAAACGCCATCTCCCATCGGGCGAAAGCGTTTGCGAAACTCAAGGATTACCTCGCTAGTTTAGCAAAGTGAGAACCAAACCCGAAAGGATAAAAGCCTGACCTAATAAATACGTCAGCATGATGTAAAAATCCCGACGTTTGATGTCTTTGATGAATATCGTATAAGCCAAGATGCAATCGGAAGCGATGAAGAAGACGTCGCCGATGATCACCAAATAGAAATAATTCGCAAAGCCTAAAGCGCAGCCCATAATCGCGCTGACGCCAACGCTAACGAGAATCGTGCTATAGAAAATACCAAAGGTGGTGAAGATTTTCGAATGGTCGGTGATGAGGCTCATCGGATAGACCGATGCCATCATCAGCAAGACGACATATAAAATCATCCAGGCCCAAGCAAAAGGAGAGGAAGCAAACGCTCCGCCGGCATAAAGAATTTGCAGCATGCTCGCAATATAAAGTCCGTGGCCAATCCAGAAAGAAACAACGCCAAGGCCAACGCAGACTTTATTATCTTTCCAAATCAAAATGATATCGCCAATGAATCCCGCTAAGGCGGCGATATAGAGCATCGGATAATGAGGAACAGCGAGAATGACTGCCAAAGAAAGGAAGAACAAGCAAAAAGGCTTCGAAATCTTCCGAACTTTTTCTTTTTCAAGGAAGCCCGAAATCAAATTGATGATCGAAGCGATGACGAAGAGGATAAGAAAGGCGTAAAAGAAACCGCCGCGGACTCCAGTCGGTAAATTCATGAATTCTCCTTATGTTCAGCCTTAGCTTCCGCTTTTGCTTTGCGTTTGGCAAGGCGTACTTCCTGTTTCTTTTGATAGGCCGCTAAGCGCAGTTCGTTCTGCGCCTTCAAATTATCCAAGTATTCTGACATCAAAGCGGAGAATTCACCCGTCTTTGTTTTGAAAGGCAAGATCCATTCTGGGGTCTTCTTAAGCCGCTTATAATGCTCTTGGAAAGAGACCTTGATTTTGTCCCAATCGACGACCAATTTGCTGTCGGCGACCGCCTTGCGGATTTTGGTGACGAGCCCGAAGCTCCAGCCGAGGTCAACCGCCAAAATACCATAGAAGAAACTCTCAACCATTGCGGTGGCCATGATGTTGCTCATATACCAGCCCACCATGGATTTAAAACCAGGATTGATCCATAGAACATAAATCGCGGCAAAGATCGCCCAAATCAAAGAAAAGAGCGGACAAATGATGCCTTGAAAGTTACCCCAACGATTGGAATAGTCCCAAAGTTTGATTTTCATTCCTTTGATGAAGACCAAGCCCGCAATGAGTTCAATGAGGGTCATCAACGCGCCGATGGAGAGTATCTCGATTGTGGTGTTCCAGTAAGAATTTGCAGAGATATTGCCCCAAGGGATATCGTTGGTGAAGAGATAAAATCCCACGACACCGAAGCCATAGAGAGGTAATAAGGGGCCGGTCAAGAAGCCAGGGTTAACCCATTTCTTCTGCGAAACATAACGCCGAAAGAAAAGTTCGGTTACCCAGCCAAGAAAGCCACCGAAGAAGAAGAGTCCGCTATAGGTCAGAAACCAAGTCATGTCGATATTGTAGCATACCCTTTTCTTTTGCGGGACTTTATAATAGTTCTATGGAATCGAAAAAATTAACGGCTCGACAATGGGTGTCTCTTTTACTGATCGGCTTATGTGGACAATTAGCCTGGTGCATTGAAAACAACTACATCAACATGTGGGTCTACTCGCAATCTTCGAGTACTTCCGCCATCACATGGATGAGCGTTTTCTCGGCGATCGCCGCCACCTTAACGACCATTTTCATGGGGGCTTTAAGCGATAAACTCGGCAATCGAAAAACTTTTATTGCTGTGGGCTATGTCGTTTGGGGCGTTTCCGTCGTTTCCTTTTCCTTTATTAACCGCGATAACATGGCGGCTCTATTCGGCGATAGCAATGCCGTCTTGGGCGTTGGCATTTTCATGGTGGTTCTCGACTGTGTGATGACTTTCTTTGGCTCGACTTCGAACGACGCTTGCTTCAACGCTCGCGTAACGGAAATCACCAATAGCCAAAACCGAGGCAAGGTTGAAACGGCGCTCTCCGTTCTTCCTTTATTCGCGAACGTCATCGTCCTTTTCGTCGCTTTGATTTTTGGCGCTAACGCCCAGCTTTCGGAAGATCAAAAGAAAGCGATCCTCCCTGGCGAAAGTAGCGCGTCTTTCCTCAAGATGCCCTGGTTTTACTTCTTCCTTGCTTTCGGCGTTCTCATGATTCTCGTTGGCATCATTTCGCTCTTCTTATTGGAAAAAGACAAAATCGCGCCCAAAAAGGATGCGAAATATTGGAGCAGTCTCATCTATGGCTTCAAACCCAGCGTGATTAAGAAAAATCCGAAACTCTATATTGCGTTATTAGGCTTCATGGCTTTCAACACCGCCATCAATTGCTTTATGCCTTTCTACATGGTCTTCTTTCAGAATTCTAAAACTTATGGTGGGGCTGGCATTGGTTCAGGCACGGACTTCTTCGTTTGCCTTGGCTCGATTTTGATTGCCGCCTCGCTTCTCGCCATCATCGTCGGGCTCTTCATGGACAAAATCGGGAAAATGAAACTCCTCTTACCAGCCTTGGCTCTCACCGGGGTTGGCTTGCTTCTCATGTATTTTTCCCATGACGAATGGGCTTATATCGTTTCCGGGATCTTGATGATGGGCGGTTATCTCATCTCCACCGCCATCCTTGGCGCCATTATCCGCGATGAAACCCCCGCGGATCAGGTTGGACTCTTCCAAGGCGTTCGCATGGTTTTCGTCGTCTTAATTCCTTTCGCCGTTGGCACCCCCATCACGAATTTGGCTTTCACCTTAAGTGGCATCACCTACACCGACTCCTATAATCAAACTTCACCCGCACCGACGGCGATCATGTTCTTAGTGGCCTTGGCTTTCATCGTTCTAGCCATCGTTCCTTCGCTCTGGCTGATCCTCCGTGAAAAAAAGAGCCTTAAGGCTCCGACGAATCCGGCCAAAGAATAAAGACAAGCTTTTAGGCGGGGAAGAAGACGGCATCCGCCATCATCGTATATTGATCAACCGTTTTGCCCGAATAATTGGTGCCATCGCAATTAACGAAGCGTCCCGTCCACGAGGTCGCGGTCGGCGAGGTCTTGCTCGGGTCGATGCTCACGCTTTGGGTGTCATAAGAGATTGTCGTGGTCCCAGAAGAAACGACGCAGGTAAAAGATTTGGTGAAAGGTACCGAAATCTCGCCCAAGAGAGACGCACTAGCGTTTGCCTCGGGGTCTTTATCGTAGAACTTAGCGGCAAAAAAATGCAAAACCTTCGAATAATTCGCCATAAATGAGACGCTAACGCCCTCGGACATTTTGCCCAGCGAAAGCCAGGAAGTGCCATTGGAAAGATAAAGTGGGTAAGTCGGATTCGAAGCGTAGACATCGTTTAAAGCTGTTTCAACGAAAAGCGTTCCCGCCGCTAGGACGGTGTCACTCTTGCTTTCGCCGCTGGCAAAAGCCCAAGTCGAAGGGATCGGAGCGAGACTGGTGTCGCCCTTCAAAGAAAAAGCCGGATTCTTTAAGCTACTTTGACTCGGGTTCACAAAATCATAGCCCCAGAAGCCGTGAGTGTTGGCAGTCGGGTGGTTATAGTCAACCTGTTGGTAAGAAGCAAGAGTTGGAAAGGCGGGAGTATCGCCCCATTTCAATCCGCTCACACTACTATCGGCAACTTTGATGTTATCGTCGTTATAGAAATTGGCGCTGAAGGTATAATCTTTTTCAACAAATTTAGCCTTGACCTTGAGATCGGATGTCACCGAACTCAGATTAACCGTTCCGCCATCCATCGCGGTCCAACTATCAAACGAGCGATAAGCACCGATTCGGCTAAAAGCGGCTTTACTCCTCGAGACAAAATTCCACGAAGAACCATCGCTATATTTTTCATCGTGACTGATTGTGGTCGCGTTGCCACCGGGAATCACATAAGAATAGCCAATTCGAACCGGTTCGGGGCTGTCGTCATAATACTCGATGGTATAGGGCGAAGTCGCCCGCGAAAGCGAAGAACTCGATGAAGAGCAAGAAGAAAGAACGCTCAAAAAAAGGAGCGAAGGCAAAGTGCAAAGGTAAAGCCAAGATTTCTTCTTCATCGCTCCTATTATGGTGATTTTTAGGTCAAGAGGAAACACTTTTTTGAAAATGCATTATTGCCCTCGCGCGTGTACGAGGGTATAGTTAAAAAGCAATTAATGGGAAGAATCATCATTTTATGAAACAAAAAAACAGCAACAAAGTTCTCTGTGGCCTGATTGCCCTCTTCGGCATCATCGCCATTTTCGTGGAGTATGCTCCTGCTTTCGATGAACAGGAAATCAACGTTCTCGGCAGTGTCTTCAAAGCCATGTTTGGTTCTTCAACCGCTAATCTTCACACGATTTGGCCGCTTGTTATCGCCTTCTGCGCCCTCTTATTAGGACTTCTTCTCTCCTTCGCTGGACTCCTCGTCGATGGCAAGGCTCTCAAGTACGTCTATCTCGCTGATGCCATTCTTTATGTCGGCGCCGCCGTTCTCTTCCTTTTCAGCAAGAACTTCTACCTCGCTGCCAATGGCGCTGGTTCGATGACTTCCGCAAAAGGTGGCTTAGGCTCGGGCACCATCACCACCGTCGTCTTCGCTTTCTTATCTGCTGCTTCGGCAATCGGTGGGTTCCTTCTTTCGAAAAAAGACTAATCCTCTTCACTAAAGACATTTAAAAAAGTTCCGCTCATACGGGACTTTTTTTCATTGGATAGCCTTTTTCTTTTAAGGTCATAACAATCTCGTTGACGATTCGCTCGCTGTCTTTTTCGATTTCGTTTCCCCAATAACGAAGAATCGTGTACCCCTCTTTTTGAAGTTCGGCGTTAACCTCTTGATCGCGAGCAATGTTGCGTTCGATCTTGGGAATCCAATAGTCTTCATGAGAATGGATTTTCGCTTTTTGTTCCTCGAAATGATAGCCATGCCAGAATTCACTATCGCAAAAGACCACGACTTTATAACGCTTCCATGAGAGATCGGGATGACCATAGATAAAGGAAGAGTTATGCCGATAATGGATCCCCCGCTCCGTCAAAGCGTGCCGGAGAATCATTTCGATGCCCGTGTCTTTGCCCCGGATTCTTGACATCGTGTAAGAAATCGTGGCGCTCGAACGGGGTTTCATGAATAGATGAGGTCCATCGAAATACTGCAAAGATCGCCCTCACGAGAGGAAGAGGATGCCACTTGGTTCCGTTTGGAAAGCGTTTGGGCAGGCGAGACGAAATAGGTCGCGCTTAAAGAGACCAAAAGGTAGTTTTCAATCACGAAATGAATCGTCTCAACGTTCGTGTTGATTTGCGGCGTCTCGGTAAAAAGAGCCGAGAAATCAAGCGAATGGCCCCGGAGGGTCATATCCAGATTTCCACCGCCTTTAGAAATGAGATTATACGAGGTCAATTTATTATCCGCCCCAGTCTGAACGAGATTGAGCAAACTCTTGGCACCATTCAAAGCGTAAATGTTCTCATTGAGAAGATAGTTTGGCAATTCGAAAAAGTTAAAAAGATAAGCATCTTTAACCGGATCATAGAATTCCGGGCTTTTGCCATTCGTCGCGAGCGAATAAACCGTCTGACCCGTCGTCGTGTCTTTCGTGACGGCGTAAGTATCGGTCCCGCTAGCGGTTTTGCGTTCGATATTGGTCAAATAAGTGATGGCGTTAGAATAAACGACGGACAGGGAAAGATAAGGAAGACTCGCCTGCAAACTGCTCGGGGCCTCCACCTGACTTTTATAGGTATAGGAAGTTCCTTGGAAGGCGCTCGCGGCATCCTTCGTCAAACAGGTTTGAATCAAAGTCATGCCTTCATCGATCGTCACGGCTTTCGAAGTGTTTTTTGAACAGCCCGCAAGAAAGAGCAAGGCGGGAACGAGAAGGATTTTGCGGAGATTTTTCTTCATAACGCTTTCATTATACCTAATGGAACTGCGCTTCGTAGAGCGAAGAATAGAAACCTTTTTTCGCTAGAAGTTCTTGGTGATTGCCCATCTCGATGATTTCGCCCTCTTTCATCGCCACGATAAGGTCACTTCCCGCGATCGTTGAAAGCCGGTGAGCCACCACCAAAGACGTTTTGCCTTTCATTAATTCATCAAAGCTCTTCGAAAGGAGTGACTCCGTTCGGATATCAATGGCGGAGGTTGCTTCATCAAGAATGACAATCTCGGGCTCGAGAAGCATGACTCGGGCGACACAAAGGAGCTGTTTTTCGCCGATGGATAAGCCCGAAGAATCGCTGATCCAAGTGTCGTAACCCTGGGGTAAGCGTTCAATGAAACCAGCGGCCTGAGCCTTTTGAGCGGCGGCATAAACTTCTTCTTTGCTCGCCTCGGGTTTGGCGTAGGCGATATTGTCATAGACGCTACCAGAGAAAATCCAGGTGTCTTGCAGCACCATTCCCACATGCGAACGGAAGGCTTTCTTTTCGAGATCTTGTGTCGAAATCGCGTTAGCGTAGAAGGCGCCCTTTTGCGGGTCGTAGAAACGGAGTAAGAGATTGATCAAGGTTGTTTTGCCGCATCCGGTCGGTCCCACCAAAGCCACCTTATGTCCTTGAAAAATATCGAGCGAAAAACCTTTGATGATTTCACGAGAAGGATCATAAGAGAAATGCAAATTATCGGCTTTCAGCGTTTCGATTTTGCCTTTCACCACCTCTTGACCCCGATTGACGTCCCGTTCAAGATGGACCGCATCGTCAATGCGTTTGAAGGAGGCAAAAGCATAATCGATTTCAGTGACGACGTCGCTAATTTCGTTAAATGGCTGCATGTAGTTGGCCGCATACGTAAGAAAGGCCGAAAGATCGCCGACGAGGAAAACGACGCCCACATTAACCTTATTGATGAGAAAGACACTTCCGATGGCGATGACCGCGGCATTGATGATGGCATTCACAAGCCGGGTTGAAGGGTTGATTAAGGAAGCTCCGAAGGCGGCTTTGAAGGTATTTTGGCGATAGGCGCTATTGACTTGATCAAAGTCCTTTTCCCGAAGGGAAGCGATATCAAGGGTCGTCACCGTTTCGGAGTTCGTCAAGCTTTCGGAAGCGAAGGCCATGACTTCACCGCTCGACTTGGCCTGAGCTTTGAAATACTTGGAATTGAACTTGGAGACTTTACGAGAAATCAGCATGCTGATCGGCGTAAGGAGAACGACGATGAGAGCCAAAGCCCAGTTGAGCGAAGCCATGAAGCCCAGCGTAAAGAGAATGGCAATGATGCCATCGTAAAAGGCGGCAAAGCCCGCGACAAGACCTGTCTGAACGTTCTCGATATCATTGACGAGGCGAAGAACAAGATCGCCTTGCCGATGCTGATCAATATAGGAAATTGGCGCTTCTTGATAGGCTTTAAAGAGGGAATTGCGGAGATTTTTGATTACTTTCTGTCCCAAGAGAGTCGTCAAATAATCGAAGGCATAGCGGAAAAGCGTGCCACTCCCAACCAGGATGAACATGATCTCAAGATAGAGGCGGAATTTGGCTTCATCGACATTGCCGGCCGCCAATTGGTTAATGAGTTTACCCGCCAAGAAAGGAATCATTAATTTGCTCCCGGTAGCCACCAAGGCGCAGCAAAGCGAAACGATGATGATCCAAAGGCATCCCGTCAGATAGGGTTTTAAGGAAGAAAACTTTTTCATGCTTGGGACCTCTGCATCGCGTCGATGTCATGGTAGATGGGACAGCTCTTCAAAAGCTCTTCGTGGCTTCCCATCGCAATGATCTTGCCATTATCAAAGACGAGAATTTTCGCGCAATCACGGAGCGAAGAAGCCCGTTGGGAAACAATGATTTTCGTTAAGGACGTCCGCGCGGCGATATTGTGGCGAACTTGCTGATCCGAAAGGAAGTCCAAAGCGGAGGTCGAATCATCGAGGATGAGAATCTCACTTTGTTTCAGCAAAGCCCGGGCGATCAAAAGCCGTTGTTTTTGTCCACCCGAAAGGTTGGCACCCCCTTCTTCAATCGGGTGATCGAGGGTATCGGGGTAGCGAGAAACGTATTCGTAGGCCAAGGAATCCTTTAGGGCTTGAATCATTTCTTCTTCGCTAGCGTCGGCTTTTCCTAGAAGAAGGTTGCTTCGAACCGTTCCTTTAAAGAGGGCGGGCTTTTGGGAAACGAAAGCGATTTCCTCATGGAGACGGTCTAAGTCATAATGCTCAATCGGTTCCCCTTTATAGAGAATCTGACCGCTCGTCGGCGAATAAAGGCGTTCCAAGAGGGCCAAGGTCGAACTCTTGCCGCTGCCAGTTCCGCCAATGAGACCAACCCATTGTCCTTTTTCGATGGTAAAACTTAAGCCTTCAACGGCCGGTTTGTCGCCAGGTTTGCCATAGGATAAAGAAACATCTTGGAAGGAAATTAACGGCGATTTTTCTTCATTATCCCCAACAAATTGCGGCTTATTTTCGATTTGACTCTCAAGCGAGAGGAAGCGGTCCAACCGTTTCTTCGAGGCCAAGGCTTTGTTGAGTGAAACAATCAAACGACTCCACATCACCAAAGCGGCCAAGCTCGAAACGAGATAAGAAATCAGTGAAACAATTTCACCCGTTGTCATAAAGCCATCGCTAACACCAAACTTGCCGAGATAAACGACCAAGACCAAGCCCAAGTTAATAAAGCCAAACGTCAACGGATTGATGAAAGCATTGAGACGGCCCATCGCCATATTCTTGTCTTGATAGGATTGAACCGAAGCATCGAATTTCTTTTCTTCGAATTCTTCTTTATTAAACGCCCGAATCGGTCGAGCCCCTTTTAAAGAATCGCTCGATAGCGTGGTAATTTCATCAAGATTCGATTGGATGGCGGCGTAATGCTTAGGCGAGAGCATCATCACCATTAAAAGCACCGCGGCGCTCAAGGCGATTGAGCCAAGGAAAATGAGACCAGCCCGATAATCAATGACGAAAGAGAGAATGCAAGACCCGATCAAAAGAAAGGGCGGACGAAGGAAAAGCCGCATGAACATCATGACTCCGCTTTGCATGGAGAAAGCATCGTTGCTCAATAGCGTCAGCGTCTTGCCTTTTCCGAAGTCGTTCAACTGTTTCTCACTAAGACTATTGACCTGATGATAAACCTCTTTGCGAAGATCATAACCATAATCGGAAGATACCCGAGCGGCAAGATATTGGGCGCACATCGTGACTCCAAAACCCAGGACGGAAAGCCCCAACATAATCCCCGTCAGCATCAACGCATAGGAGAGATTGTCTTTTTTGATGCCATCATCGATGATATAACGCACCAAAAAAGGCGAAAGAAGTTCGGTCGCCACCTCAAAGAGCTTGAGTAGCGGCGCCAAAATAACTTTCCCTTCGTATTTCTTTAGAGGGGTCAGAGCTTGTTTCTTTTTCATCGTTACGCCTTCCCTTTTATCGGCCGTTCTTTCGTCCGGACCTTTTTGGGCGTTCGGGTGAAAACAATACGGGCCAAGGTGGTTTCATTCCCGCCATCAAGGCTCAAGAACGACCAGCCATCCGCCGGATTGCCATCGATGCGATCGAACGACGTCCCATTCGTGAATTTCACATCCGCAACATCGGTGAAACTCCAATGAATCGTTCCAGGAACGAAGCCACAATAGAGGTTGCCGCAATCGACAATAAGCGGTGGGAAGTTATAGGTCAAATCGAACTCAAAGAGCCCTTGATTCTTATCAAAACTACCGGGGGCAAAAACATAATTGAGCACGGGAAGGGCCGCCGAGGCATCTTGATCCAGTGAATCGGCAAAAGTGTCATTGTCAAAGACTGGATCCTGTTTCTTAAGTTTATAGGTCTTGGCGATGTCTTCGATGCGCTTTTCCGTATCGCCAGCCTCCGTTTCTTGCTCTTTCTTGAGCTGTCCTTGGCTCTTAAGCAAAGCAAAAGCGAATTCGGCGTAAAGGAAAAGCCGTAAGGCGAGAACCGGATCTTTGGCACAGCCGATTCCCTCAAGGAACATCACGCCCAAACGATAGGAGGCGTCAGGGAAAATATTGATATCTTTGCCCGTCGTGAGAATAAAGCGACGATAGCATTCGTCCCAAATGCTGGTGAGGCATTCATAAGCAAAAGAAGGATCTTGGACGACAAAAACGCCTTTGAGGTAGCAATCGCAGAAATGAATGAGTCCTTCTAAAGAACCCATCGCCATGGCTTTGGCATAACACTGATAAGCGCCAGCGGGATCCGCTTTGCCCAAGGCACCGCTTTCCGAAAGAACGCCTAAACGGGTTAGTGCTCCCCCATCTTTGGCTAAGCAGCTCATTCCGTAATAAGAAAAGGCGACTTTGGGGTCAGCAGGCGTAAATTCACTGCCGTTTTCGAAAAGCTCACCTAAAGAATAGGCAGCTTCCTGGTCGCCTTGGCTTGCCAAGGAATAAAGATATTGAATATAAAGGGCTTCATTGGCGGCTTTGTGAGTGATTTTGCCTTCCTGATAGCGAGCGACGTACTTCTTTGCCGCCGCCGGATGTTTTTCCATGTAGTCTTCGCCATAGTAAGCGAGGTTCATTTCTTTGAGAAGTGCCTTATCGATCGGCTCGCCTCCTTGATCGCCAAGGACAGCGTCCATGCCGCATTCCGGACAAATCGCAGTGACGCCACGGGCATCGTTAATCCAATCGTTGACCAAGCGAGCGCTGTAGGTTTGCCGACAGAAAAAACAGGAGCAGGTTTTGCTCTTTAGGATTTCGATTTCGTTATTCGAAGCGTGCGAATGAAGTGCAATGAGTTTTGGGTCTTTTTTCATACGCCATATGATAACACTTAGCGCGCGGGCGCGAGTAGCAGATACTTCTTTATTCTTTTCGAGGGCGGTTTTTGTTGCTAGACTATAAAGCACATGAGAAAAAAGATTTGGAACGCTCTCAATGAAAAGTTCGCTGGAATCCGCTATTACGAAGCCGCGATTTTGCTTTTGGTGGCGTTGATTTTTATTATCGTCGGTTCCTTTAAGGATCTGGCGATTTCGCAAGCCATCGTCAAAACCAACAATCTCTATGGCACCATCTTTGCTCTCCTTGGTCCTTATCCCGCCTATATCCTTTTCGGCGGAACCGGTGTCCTTTTCTATATTAACTGGAAAGGCGAAGGACAAAAGGATTCGCGAATTCTCGCTTTCATTTGCGCCTTGGTTTTCCCGATTTTAGCCGGTGCTCTTTTTGGCTACGAATGCATCAACGACTATATCGAGAATAAATACCTTGCCGCTCTCGTTGGCGTCTTGGTCGTTGGCGCGGGTGATATCGGACTTTATTTCCTTTGCCGCCACGCCGATAAAGACAAGGCTTACCAAGCCGGGGTCACTTTCTTGTTCGCCAGCGCGACCATCTTGGTGCTCATGTACCTTTTGAAGAAGGCCGGTTTACGTCCACGCTACTACTGGATGCTGACCCAGCCAAACCCCACGAGTTATTTCCGCAATTGGTGGGACTTCGATGCTTCCGTCAAAGAATCCTTTGCATCAACGACGGGCATTCTCGATACTTATTTTGAGAGTTGGCCCAGCGCTCACTCTGCCTTAGCGGGGATGAGTGTTCTCTCGGTTCTTCTTTGCCAATTGAATCCGAAGCTTAATAAGAAAGAGCCCTTCTTTGTCTACGGTTCGCTCGTTTGGACGATAATCGTTGCTGCCGCCCGGGTCAGTGATGGCCACCACTTCGTGAGCGATGTTGCCTTTGGTGCTTTCTTTGGAACTCTCTTCGCCCTCTTAGTCGCTTATCTCGTTTATCTCCCCGCCCCCGAAGAAGAAGCCGAAGATCACGAGACCAAAGAACTCCTGACGAAAAAATCCCTTTCGCTTGCGGGAAGAAAATTTGTTCAGCAAAAACCCCACGCGCATAAAGCTGAGCATAAACCCTGCAAAAGGGTCCTCTAATTCGCAAATCCCTCTTCTTTTATAGAATAAATAAAATAACCCGCCTCAACCATCGAGGCGGGTTTTCTCATCGCGGAGGGAAGGAAGAGATTTGCCCTGTTTTCTTGCTCTTAGAACCTGTGGCGATGCCCGCTAAGAGTAGCGATAAGAGTTCTTCTTCCGAATGTCTTCCGCGAAGGAGGCACTCTAGAGAGGGTTTCTTTCCCTTTCACCTTATTAACGATGCATCCTCTCTTTTTGTTGGAGTGAAGTATGAACGGAACGTTTCCGCGTCTTCCTTTGACAAGGAAGAAAGCATAGAATAACAACGTTATGGTTAAGGCTCAAAGTGCTTCGCTTCCCTATTTCCAAAGTTCAAGGAAAAACCATTCGCGAATCTTTGAAATTGACTTTTTGCGTGGCTTTGCCATTTTCTTAATGATCGCTCTTCACGCCTGCTGCGTTTTCGCTGATGTCGGTCCCCATGGCATGATTTCTCTTCCGAACAACGCCGACAACCTTCCCTGGGTAGAAAAGACGGTCGACTTCGCTTATTGGAAAGTCTTCTGCACGATCGATTTCGGCAACCTCTGGATCCTCGAATTTTTCTTTTCGAGCCTTTTCATGTTCTTGTGCGGCGTTTCCTGCAGTTTCAGCCATAGCAATTTCTCGCGGGGGCTTAAACTGGCAGCCCTTAGTCTTGCCATGACGTTAGCCCTTGAAATTGCCGATACGGCCTTCGGACTAAATATCCATATTTACCTCGGCATTCTTCATTCGATGGCCATCGGCATTCTTTTCTACACTTTAGTCGATCATTTTTGGAAAAGTTATTGGGTCGACTATGGTTTTGGGATTCTTTTTTCCATCTTCGACATGTTGATTTTCTATTTCACTTATACCGGAGTCAATACCGTGAGCGCGACCGAAGCTATTCTTCCCCAAGATTGGTGGCAGCTTTTCCTTGGAACGCGCCGGAGCGGCGCCGATTATTTTTCGCCCGTCAATACCTTGGCCTTCATCTTTTTAGGCGCCACGGTAGGCAAGACGCTCTACCACAACAAGAAAAGTTTTCTCCCCGCCTCCTTTCCGACGGCTTGGGCAAAGCCCATCCTTTGGTGCGGATCGAATTCGCTCCTCATTTATATTTTCCACATGCCGTTTTTCTACGCGCTCGTCACTTTAATCCTTTTGCCCTTTGGCTACCGACTGAATTGGTAAGGAGAACCTCTTATGGAAAATGCCACGCTCTACGATCAGTTATGTCAAAGTGTTATCGCTCACCCCGATGATCCCTCTGCCCGTTTCGAAAACAAAGTCTGGACCTATAAGGCTTTTTTGCATCAAGTCGAAAAAGCAGCCCGAAAATTACGGCGCATGGGTGTTGAGGAAAACGATGTCATCGCCGTCTCCCTCCCGAACTGCCCCGATGCCCTCTTCCTTCTCTACGCTATCAATGAGGTCGGTGCGATTTCCTATAACATCCATCCTTTAACTCCACCGGCAATGATGGCTTCAATGCTCGAGAAAACCAAAGCCAAGATGCTCTTTGTCCTTTCTTTGACTGCAGCAAAATATCGCCAGCAAATCCCTCTTCAATTCCGGGTTGTCGCGATTAACCCCTACCGCCACGTTTCGCTTCACAAGATGATCGCGGTCCGGGCGATGTCTCATACCCTTAAAGGGATTTCTCGCTATTGGTTAATCCGTCCGATCAGCGCCAAAAAGTTTGTTCGAACCCCTCGTCATAAAGAAGACGACGCCGTTTTCCTTAATACCGGGGGCACCAATGGCGACCCCAAGATAGTCCGGCTCTCCAATGGGGCCATCAACACCCTGGCTTATGAAGGTTTCCATCTGGTCGGTGGTGAAGCCAAGAACATCAAAATGCTGACCGCGATTCCTCTTTTCCATGGCTACGGACTTTCCATGGGCGCCCATACCATTCTTTCGATTGGTGGCTGCACTATTTTGATGATGAAATTCAAAACCAAAGATGCCATCGCCATCTTGAAGAAAGGTTATGCCAACTGCATCATCGGCGTGCCAGCCCTCTTTAATGCCCTTCTCTCCCGCGATGCCTTTTATGGACCTTGGCTTGCTGGGCAAAACACTTCTTTTGTCGGTGGGGATGCCGTGCCAGAGTCGCTTCTTGACCGCTGGAATGACACGATGGCTAAATACGGTCAACGTGCCCGGCTTTTTGAGGGCTATGGATTATCGGAAACTTGCGCGGTGGCTAACGTCAACTACCGCGGTCACGAGAAAAATGGCACAGTCGGACAGTGCCTTGATGGTTTAAAAGAAATCATCATCGATACGGAAACGCTGCAGCCTCTCCCTCCGAATAAGCTCGGAGAAATCTGCATCAGTGGCAACACCGTCATGAGCGGCTATCTTAATGCCAAAGAAGACGAAGGCTTCATCACGATCAATGGCGTCCGTTATCTCAGAACCGGCGATTATGGTTCGCTCGATGAGGAAGGCTATCTCACTTATCGTCAACGCCTAAGACGGACCGTCAAGGTCAATGGCGAAACGCTTTGCCCTTCCGATATTGAAGACATTGCCCTCAATATTTCCGAAGTCTATGACGCTTATTGCTATGCCGTTCTCGACGAGAAGAAAGGCCATCACTTCCGCGTGGCCATCGTTCTTCGACGGGGTGATCATCCCGCGGATCCTGAAGATGTCAAGAAGCGTCTCTACGAGAAGATCGCGAATGAGCTTCCGCCTTCTTATCTCCCCGACAAGATTGTCGTCTTGGAGAAGATCCCCCACACGCCGATTGGCAAAATCGATAACAAAGCGATTCAAGACCTCCAGGAAAAAGGCATTCTCTAAAGACGAAAAAAAGGAACTTCGAGCATGAAGTTCCTTTTTGTTTTTTAAATTTCTAAAGCGATTACTTCGCTTCAGGAGTCTCGACTTTAGCCGCTTCCTTGTTTTCGGAAGCTTCGGGCTTAACGGCTTTCTTGCCTTCAAAGAAGTTGAAGACAACACCCGCTAAAGCAGCGCCGGCAAACGGACCAACAATGAAGATCCAGATCTCTTTAATCGGTTCATATTCGCCATTGGCCATCGCGAGTAACGCCGGTCCAATCGAACGAGCCGGATTGACCGAAGTGCCCGTAAGGCGAATGCCAAGAAGGTGAACTAAGGTGAGGGTTAAGCCGATCACGATGCCCGCGACTTTGCTATTTTCTTCTTTCGAGGTGACACCCAAGATGGCGAAGACGAAGATGAAGGTCAAGACGATTTCGGAGAGGACAGCAAGGACATAACTTCCCGCGGTGATGCTGTCGTTATTCATCAAATCGCCTTGGATTTGGTTGGCACCATAGGTGAGACCGCTCCGCATATTGTAGAAGATGGCGAAGAGAATCGCCGCGCCAAGAATCGCGCCAACAAGCTGAGCCGCGATGTAGACCAAGAAGTCTTTCACGCTCATTTTGTGGGCAACGAGAAGTCCGAGCGAAACCGCCGGATTGATGTGGCAGCCGCTCACGTTGCCAATCGAATAGGCCATGGCCACGATCGAGAGGCCGAAGGCTAATGAGGTAGCGACAATGCCGGCATTGTCCGAGCATCCCGTCGTCACCGCGACGCCGCAGCCGATCACGACGAGCACGCAAGTGCCAATCATTTCAGCTAAGGCTTTTTTGAAAAGTTCCATATGAATCTTTTCTCCTTTGCGATGGGGATTGTAACCCAATTTTTGCAAAAGAGAAGAGTCAAAAGGAAACATTTGTCTAGTAAAGCATCAAAGAAAGTTAATAAAAGTCGGCTTTTTCATTGATGTAAAATTTAGCGTTGGATAACGCTTTCAGCGTCTTTACGTGGGTGAGAAAGGAGATGGGACACCGTCAAAATCGTTCCCACGATCAGAAAGGCAATCCCAATAAAGAGGAAAGCGGGCGTCATTTCGTTATAGTTACTGGCCATCTCGTAGACCCCCATCAGGAAGAAATAGAGGATTAAGCTGGCCACTCCAGTGTTAGCGAAAAGCCTTCCATAAGCCCCGAAATCTTTGCCCAGGAGGGCGAAGACGATCAGAATCAAACTGTAAACGAAGGGGCAAAGCCAGGCGTTGCTCATCCAATTGCTGGTAAGCGAGTGGGCGTTGGCGTAATAAATGCTCTTCGCCACCACCACGAGGAGAGTGACGCTAAGCCAGACGATGACTTCGATCCACGCCCGGGGATTTTTCGCCCACAGTTTTTTAACTTGCTTTAACATAAACGATATCTCCTACCGAGCGATCATCGCTCGAACTATTGATGCGGCTGCCGTTATACCAAAGGTAGGAAGCACCACCCCCATCGAGGTTATAAGCGATCGTGCAACCGTAGTCTTTGAGTAAACCAGCCATCTCATAAAGCGAGAAACCATCGACGGAGGAATTGTTAACCCGACCTTCGCTGACGAAGAAGACAAAGTGATAAGCATCGATATAGCCGATTGCGGTGCGCTGGTTCGCGCCTTTGCACTGGTAGACATCTTCGTCCGAAGTGACTTGAATCGTCGAATTCTCAAGTAAAGTCGGACCAAAGCACCAGCAATTGTAGCAGCCGGCATTCATGAGATCAGTCGTGGTCGTGGTCGTTTCGACGAAGGCTTTAGCAGTGCCATCTTTATAGGTGGCAAAATCATCGCCACTCGTCGTTCCGGTGCCCGAGGTCGTTTGAGTAGACGAACGGTATTTTAAGCCATTGCGGATCACGTAGCCCTTACGGTAAGAGCTGTAATAAGCCGAATCGCCATCGATAGCCACGAGGGGCGTCTCGCCGGCGGATTTAATGTCGCTGATGTGCGAAGAGACGGTTTCTTTATAACCGCTTCCTGGCGAGCCAGAGCTAGAAAGAACCATGTGGGTTTTCAAATCGTCATAGGAACGGAGCTTGATGTCGGCAATATAGTATTTCGAAGTGACGTTATTGCTATTAGTGGCACTCTTTGTGACTAGCGAAACCGAAGTGCTCGAATAAGGCGAAGACGTACTACTTCCGCTCGAAGTCGAGGTCGAAGTCGATGTTGAAGTCGAAGTTGAAGTCGAAGTCGAGGCAGACGTTCCGCTACTTGAAGAAGTCGAAGTCGTCGTCGAGCTCGAAGAACTCCCGCTCGTTGAAGTTGTCGCGCTAGAGGAGTCTTGAAGATATTCGGCTTGCGCTTCATGCTCCGCCACAAACGTATCATAAAGGTTAAAGGCGGTCATGCCCGCAAGAGCGAGGGCAAAGCAAGAACCAAGAAGGACAACGGTCAATGCAGTTTTTTTCATTGGTGAACCTCCTGAGCTTTCATGGCTTTCTTCTTATCGTCTTTCCGATGGGCCATCTTCTTAGCGAAGATCCAACCCCGGGCGACGAAGAAGTTAGCAATGAAGAGGACAAAGTCGACGACGAATTTTATGAAGGTCAAATTAGCGGGCAGATAATTGAAGGCATAAGTGAGGCCGAAGCTGAGCCCCATATTGAGGAAGAAGATAATCGCATAACGGCCCAATTTCTTTGCAAATCCCCCTTCGTTATCAAAAACGAAGAAGTATTCAAGGCTGAAATTGAAGATGCCTGAGAGTAAGCGCGCCCCCACCGTTGCGACCAGAATTTTGTAGAGGGTATCACTCGGACCAACGACCGTGAAGAGGCTGAAGAAACCCAAATCAATCGCCGCCGACAAGAGAGCAACAATGGCATAGAGAAGCGGGGTCTTATAGATGCGAATTGAATCGCGAACCGGATGGAAGTGCGAGGTTTTATTGCCATCGTAGATTGTTTGGATCGCGACCTTGGTTACCGGCGCTTCTTTGACGGCTTCCAGTAAGAAGTTCATTTCGTACTCGTAGCGTTCGCCTTTCGACGCAAGGGCTAGGCCAAAGAGATTCGTTCCAAATCCCCGGAGACCTGTTTGAGTATCGCCGAGTTTGACACCGGTCGCTAGTTTGAAGTAAAGGGCTGAGAGATTATTGCCAACCTTATTATGGTGTGGCACATCTTTTCCCGAGAAATCCCGGACGCCCATGACGAGGTCATTCGGATGCCCGGCGAGCGTATCCCGGACTTTCAGAATATCTTCATAAGCATGTTGACCATCGCCATCGGCGGTCACGATGCCTTGGATGTCCGGGTAATGCGAGCTAATAAACGCGAAAGCGGTTTTTAAGGCATGACCTTTCCCGCCGTTTTTCGGGTAGGAAAGGACTTCAAAGAGTCCCAGATCTTTAATCTGATCGAACCGCTGTTGATAGTTGAGCCCCGAACCATCATCAACGATGATCAGCTTGTCGAAGTCGCTACTCTTAAAGAGAGAGAGGAATGGCAACACCTTCTCGTTCGGCTGGTAAATGGGAATGACGAGTGCTTGTTTCATACACCTTATTAATTCCCGAGATACCCGTTTTGTTTGCCCTTTTGAGACGATAAAGAAAAAGGAGCGATGGCTCCTTAGGAATCAAAGAACTCAAAAGGTTATAAACCCCGACTCATTAACGCGAAAAGACGGTCAAAGTCCTGCGATTGTGTTTCAGAAGACATTTCTTCTTTCGTTAGCCAAAACATCGGCCCTTCGGCGGAGGAGACGAGCTGACCTTGGTAATGGCAGCTCCGATAAAGAATCGCCACATGGCGAAGATTCTCTTCGGGCACATTCCATTCAAAGACTCCGCACTGCTCCAGCTCGAAGACATCGAGACCGGTTTCTTCTTTCATTTCACGGACCACGGAAGCTTCAAGACTTTCGTAGCGTTCCACATGCCCGCCCGGGAAATTGAGACCAGGCCAATCTTTCTTTAAACGTTTCTGAACCAAGTAGTGACCTTTGCCATCGTAAAGCATGCACATATTGGTCAAAATAGTTTTGGAAATTTCACCCATGGGAAAGATTGTAGCACGCGAACGGCAATAAAAAGTGTCTTTAAAGAAACAAAAGTGACATAATCAGTAACAGAAAAGGGAAACAATCGAAAAAGAACATGGGTCGTAAAGCCATCAAAAACATCGAGAAGAAAATCCTCGGCGAAGTGATGAAAGAGGCTTTTAAAAATGGCATTGCTGCGGTTTCAACGAAAGAAGTTGCTCGCAAACTCCACATTTCTGAACCGGTTATTTTCGCCCATTTCGAGACCAAGCAAAATCTGATGGTTAAGGCCTTTGAAGAAGCTTGGAATGCTTTACCTCATACCGTCGCTTTCCCTGAAACGGTAAATTCGGATGATGACCAAACCGCTTTTTTGAAATACAAAGAGAAAGTTGAGATTGCCTTGGCCAATCCCGTCAAGCTCATCTACATCGCGGATTTCTTCAATTCGCGTTATTACTCCTATTCAGAAGTCCTTCGCGTCGAAGGACAATATCGGAGCGATATCTCGAATTGCTTCGCCCGAATCAACCCCAAAATTCCGAAGCGGGATCTCGATCTGTTAGCCGAACGTTTTATCGAGAGTTCCATTACCTCGCTTTCCCGCATCGTTTTAGGTCATCATCCGCACGATGATGAAACCTTGCTTCTTTATTGGAGTGCCCGCATCTATGGCTTTGTCGGTGCTCTCACCATGTCGGGTGCCGCCGCTCCGACTGGTCTCAAGAGCCTTTATAAAAAGGATAACGTTTAATCCATGAAACTTCATTTTTCTTCCGCGGAGAAAGCTCGTCTCCAAACGCTTTTCGAGACGTTTGACCAGAATATGGCCGATGCCGATGCCTATAATGCCATTTTAGAAAAGAAAACTCCGGTTCACGAGAGCAAAAGCCCCTTATTAATCCATCAAATCGACCCGAAACCCTACGAAAAGGATGACTATTATCAAATCGTGAAACCCCAAGCCTTCCAAAGCAAAGGCTGGACGCTTTTTTACGATCGCTATGAGCCCAATGAGGGTTTTGTTTATGACGAACTTTCAATTGATCCCAAAACCTATAAAGAAACCACCCGCTTTGGTTTTTTCACCACCGCTTTCCCTTTCCTCGCGTTAGCTCAAGATGGTCGGACTTGGATGAGCGTCACTCCGCACGAAATCAATACGATGCAAAATGAGATTCATGCCGCTAAAGGCAAAGTGATTACCTTCGGCTTGGGTTTAGGCTATTACGCTTATGAAGTCCTCAAGAAAGCCGATGTCTCTTCCGTCAGCGTCATCGAGAAAGACCCGACCTTGATCGCTTTCTTCTCCGAACGAATTTTGCCCTTTTTCCCGCACCCCGAAAAGTTCCACATCATCGAAGAAGACGCGTTTCATTACGCAGAAAAAATGGCGAAAGATCATTATGATTATGCTTTCGTTGACCTTTGGCATCTTCCGGAAGATGGCTTGCCGCTTTATCTTCGGATGCGAAGCTTGGAGAAAAAGAATCCTCAAACCACTTTCTCCTATTGGGTCGAACCTTCGTTATTGAGTCTTTTGCGTCGGGCTTTCTTGATTCTTCTTCAAGAAGAAATGAACGGATCGAGCGATGAGGATTACGATTTTGCCGCCACCGAAAGCGATGCTTTGATCAATAAGATGCATAAGGTTAATAAGAGTCTCACTCTTTTTTCTTATGATGAAGTTCTTAACGTCTTGAGCGATGCTTCTTTGAAAAACATGGCACTTCGCCTCGGCTAAAAGTTTTTTTCGCGAGCACTCTAATCCCTCGCTTTCCTCGCGAGGGATTTTCTTTTTTCGAGACGGGATTCTTAAAAAGTTGAAAAGTTGAGATTGAAGAAAATTAAAAAGCAGTCACAATATTGTTATATGGATGAGCTGGATAGGCGAATCCTCATCGAAACCATCCGCTTGGGCTCGCAAGATCGCAACGAGAAAACCTTTTCGATAAATGATATCGCCAAGAACCTCTCCTTGAGCGAGAACGATATTTTATCTCGTTTCCCTAGTCGCTCGAGCCTTATAGAAAAGGCCACCGAAATGGCTTTCACTTCCGAGATGCGTTACCTTGACGATCTCAATAACCGCAGCCTCTCTTTCGAGGCTTGGACCAACCGGGTTTTGGACTACTTCATCTTTCATAAGGAAGAAACCTTCTTCGTCCTCAATTTTGGCAAAGGCCTTGCTCGGGCCAGCCTTTCTGGCGCGGATTTGCAGCAATATCACGATTCGATGACCTATTGGGGGAAGCGAATCCTCTGCTACTTTGCTTTGTCGAGCGATGAAGAATATTTCTTTGTTTGGAGCGCCACATTCCGTTCTTTCGTTTACGCCGCCGCCAATATCATGCGCGGCGAATACCTTGATACGCCCGAGAACCGGAAGTTCCTCGCAACCTTGATCGGGCATGGCATGAATTCTTTCATGAAAGGACCGCGTTTATGAAAATCGAAAGCGGCAAAAACTCTCTTGAGAACATTCTGAGCAAAAGCGTGGACATCCTTTCTGCCAGCGATCCCCAACATTATTCCAGCCTGGAAATGGCGGCTTCTTTGGGGATGAGCGAGAGTGATTTTTTAGCCCTCTTCCCCCGTAAAGAATCCCTGATCCAAGAATGCCGTATCTTCCTTGAAAAAGATTTTTTCGTTCGCGCGGTCGCCTCCTCGCAGAATGGCATCAACTTCGAAGCGACTTTCAATGCGCTCCTCGATCACTATATCGCCTACCCCACTTTTATTCGTTTTGCCTTGAGCTACGATTACGTTTTCCCTCGGCGAGAATTGCCGGCGGATTACGCCGAATACAAAACAATGGTCATTGAAGAATTGGTTAAACCCCTCGATCAAATCCGTCCCGTCAAAGGCGATCTTGAAATGGGGTATCAGCTCACCGACCATTGGGTCCGCGACCTCATTCTGGATTGTGAATTAATCATTGATGGCGTCGTTCCTGATACGCCAGCGATGCGCCACTTGATGGTCAAGGCGATTGAAGATGGTCTCTTCTCTTTCAATAAAATCCCTGGCACTCCCGAATAGAATTCTTCAATTATCCTTGCAAAACCCCATCGGAATAAAAAAGCTCACCGCCAAGGCGATGAGCTTATTTTTTAAGTGAGGCTTAGAGAACGGAGGCGAGCGAAGAAATTGAAACCCCTAAAGTGGCAATCGCTCCAGCGTTAGAACTCACATCGGCATAGCCCGACGGGGTAAAGGTGGCTTCCGAATAGTTGCCCCAAGTATAGGTGGTTGCCGTTTGACTTTTATCATTTTGGACATACCAAATCTTGCTATCACGGAAGCGATAAAGTAAATGTTCTTCGCCATCCGCATATACCGTGGTGAAATCCGCGTTAAGGTTTCCCGTGCCCGAATAGACATAGGATTCGCTCTTCATATAGCAATTGACGTTCGCCGCGGTCCCAGCGTAGACCGCCGATGAGCCTGTTCCATCTTTGAAACCTTTTAAGTAATCCTTCAAGGAGTTCGGCGTCGTTTGAATCTTAGCCGATTGACTCCGCGCGACAGTCATGATCGCACTAAAAGCCGCCATGCCAGCCACATCATTAAGTCCAGTCCCGTTGGTCGAAGTCTTCGCCATCGTCTTCGTCGTTCCATCGCGGAACGCTAAAGTCAAAGTCGTGTCAGCAATGTAAGCCCAGCCTTCTTGCGAATACTTGGTCGTAACACTTGAAGCGGTTGTCGATCCGACCTTACCCCCGTAAAAATAGGTGCCCTCATTATAAGAACGAGCCTCTTTTAAAGTTGATGCGGTCGATTTCGCGACACCCCATTGGGTTGGTAAAACATACGAACTCGCCCCAACCGTATCGCTCATCGTCGTTAATAAGGTTAAAGCGTCGCTGCGATTAATTTGCTTTCCTGAGCAGCTAGCAAGAAGAGCCACTAAGCCCAAGGATGTCCCTAAGACTGAGATTGTCTTTTTCTTCATGCTGATCGCCTCTCTTCTTTGTTCGGTCAATTTTAGCCCTTTTATGGCATTTTCTCAATGAAAGAATAGCCTCTAAAACAAAAAAGGCACCTTTTTCGAGGTGCCTTCTGTTTTAGAAATCAGCTAAGAATTAAAGAGCAGCAGCGCAAGCCGTGGCAACAGCCGCGTAAAGAACGAGAGCTTGGGCAGTGCTGGCTTCGGTTAAACCCGTGGTCGAATAAGCGGTAACCGCCGAACTATCCCAGGTGTAGTTGGTCGTAACACCCTTCATATTGTTAACAACAGTGACAATACGGTTGGAATCATAGACATATTCCATCGACTCATCATATTGATAAGTGCCCTTGGTGTAGTGCGGAGTGATCTTCGCATCAAGATTGCCACTGCCTTTGGAGGTGTAGCTTTCTTCCTTCATATAAGTGGTCGCACCGATGGTCGCACCGGCGGAAACCGCGGACGAACCAGTGCCCGTCGCGAACGCGCTGATGTATTGCTTCATGTGAGCCGGCGAAGAAACGATGATCGCACTCTGGACCGAAACGTTGGCTTGGAGAGCAGCGACAGCAGCAGTGGCCAAATCATCAGAAGTCTTAGCAACGGTGTAGAGTTTTAAGGTGGTGCCAGAAACAGCGCCATTCAAAGAGATCGAAAGATTGCCGTCTTTGATTTGGGCAGCGATGGTAAGATCACCGGTTTCCTTGTAAATCGAAGAAGCCGAAGAATAAGCTGTGGTTCCTTTAACGACCGAGGAGAAATAAACTTCAGCGTCAGAAACGTACTTGCCACTATTGGTTTCGGTGGTATCGGTTCCGGCAGAGGTTTTCGTGGTTTGGACAGCCTTATACTGAGTCGGGGCTTTGTAGGTCGACGCAGTGACGGCGGTGTTCATATCACCAAGTAAGGTGATGGCAGCAGCCCGGTCAACGGACTTAGCGGTAGCGCAGGCGGCTAACATAGCCATGCCCGCTCCACAAAGAATGAGAGTAGAAATTTTTTTAGCGTTCATGATGAATCGCTCCTTTTTGCGTGGATATGCTAACCCGTGAAGAGGAAAAAAGCAACTAAATTACATTTTGTTTATCTAAAGATAAAGGAAGGCTTTACAGTTGCCTTCGAGTTTAATTCCAAACCGTGAGGAGAAACTGAACCGTCGCTTCGATCTGTTCGAGATTAGTAATTTCGCTTAATCCATCCCCCGTTTGTTTCCCATAATCTCCGAACGAGGCGTGGTTGCCCCCTTCGATGATTTTTTCCCGATAGTTTTCTGGAAGATTTTTAAGGTTTTCCTGATACTTTTGTCGGTTTAAAACGCCATCATTGCTTCCGTAGATTGTGGCACATTCCAAGGGGGTTTTGCTGAGGTTTTTCTCGGAATAAGCCCCTAAAAAAGCGATGCCCTTAAGTTGGGCGTAATGGCTTGAGGCATATTCTCCTAGCATGGCACCGCCTAAAGAGTGGCCAAAGACATACCAAGAGGTGATTTCTTCATGGGAAGAAAGATAACCATCGACGGCATTGATTTCAAAGAAAGCAAAATGATAGGGAAGCCGAGGGAGAAAGACCTTATAACCCTGCTCCGCCAATTTTGCACAAAGGGGTGCATAAGCCGCGCTTTCGACTTTGCCACCTCCATAAAACACCGCGCCCTTCTTGGTGGCCTTCTTGGGAAGAAAAGCGTAACCCCGCTTCTCCTCCACCACCGTGACGGTTTCCTGATTCTTTAAAAAAGAATAGGCTTCGGCGTTACCATGATAGTAGACGAGGGCATAGCAAAGAAAAGCGCTCCAAAGTGCCAGCAAAGAAAC
>DAISHV010000013.1:0-26345 GCA_036822315.1 Bacillota bacterium
GTTTTGGGCGCTTATGGCACGGGCGCGGTGATGGCCGTTCCGGCTCACGATACCCGCGACTACGTTTTTGCCAAAAAGCATGACCTTCCGATGATTCAAGTCTTGGAAGGCGATATTTCGAAAGAAGCGTTTACCGGCGATAGCAAACACATCAATTCCGCCTTTGCCGATGGCCTCGACATCGAAGGCGCCAAAGCGGCGATCACGAAAAAGCTCGTTGAGATTCACCGGGGAAAAGAAGTCGTCAATTACAAACTTCGCGATTGGATTTTCTCCCGTCAACGCTATTGGGGCGAGCCGATTCCGATGCTAACGACGTCGGATGGCAAAGAGATTCCGCTTCCGGAAGATCAGCTTCCGCTCGTTCTTCCTGAACTCGATGACTATCGTCCGAGCCGCGATGGCAAGCCGCCGCTTTCAAAAGCCCCGCAAAACTGGCTTCATTTGACTTATCAAGGTCAAGAAGTCACCCGGGAAACGAACACGATGCCGCAATGGGCGGGATCGTGCTGGTATTACATCCGCTATCTTGATCCCCATAATGACGAAGCGATCGCCGATCCGAAATTGATTGAGCATTGGCTCCCTGTCGATCTTTATATCGGCGGGCAAGAGCATGCCGTCTTGCATCTTCTTTATGCCCGTTTCTGGCATAAGTTCCTCTACGATATCGGCGTGGTGAAGTGCCCCGAACCCTTCCAAAAGCTCTATCACCAAGGCATGATTCTCGGTTCGAACAACGAGAAGATGTCCAAGAGCCGTGGAAACGTCGTGAATCCTGATGATATTGTCCGCGATAGCGGCGCCGATTCGCTCCGTCTCTTTGAAATGTTCGCCGGACCCTTATGCGATGCGAAGCCCTGGTCGACTGAAGGCCTTGCGGGGGCGCGCCGCTTCATCGAACGCTCCTATCGCTTAGTTAGCGAAGAGGACTTCCAAAAGAAGATTACGGACAAGAACTCGGGCGAACTCGATTATTCCTATAACGTCTTAGTGAAGAAAGCGACCGCGGATTTCGAAGAGCTTTCCTTCAACACGACCATCGCCCAAATGATGGTCTTCGTTAACGATTGCTATAAGTGCGAAACCCTGTATAAGCCTTATCTCGAAGGCTTCACGCAGATTCTCTCGTGCATCTGCCCCTTCGTCGGGGAAGAAATGTGGTCCTTATTAGGCCATAAAGAGAGCATCGCTTATGCGAAGTGGCCCAGTTTTGATGAGAGCAAGATCCAACTTCAAAAAGTGAAGATCGCTTGCTCGGTCAACGGCAAAGTCCGCGATGTCATCGAAGTCGATAAAGGCCTCGACGATGCGAAGCTTGAAGAACTGGTCTTAGCTTTGCCGAAAGTGAAAGCCTATACCGACGCTCACACCGTGAAGAAAGTCATCGTCGTCAAAGATCGAATCGTCAACATTGTCGTCATCTGATTCGCTTCGGCCTCTTCGGAGGCCTTTTTGATGGGGGGAGAAGCATGTACAGTCTCAAAGATGATCGCTCCTTTTGGAAGCGCCTTGTTCATTTTTTCCAAGGCTATAGCATCGAGGCGCCTCTAGCGAAAGACGAGGACGCGGATATTTCGCTCTACTCTTTTACCTGCGCCAAATTGACTGGCGCGGATTACCTTTCTTTTGCTCGAGCTTTCCATCTTGAGCGCGTTTATCTTTGTTTCTATGGGGTTCACGATACCTCAAGAGACCTCCGCGATTCGCTCTATCGTCTCCGCGATAGCCGCTTTGCGAAACTCTCTGACGCGCATCAAACCTCGTATTATTGTTCGCTTCCGCAAGGGGAGATTCTTGAAGCGTTCGCCTTGCTCGAAGAACGGGGTATCGCGGTCGATGAAATCGCGCTGCAATCCCCTTATGCAACCTGGGAGAATTTCTTAGCCTGCGAGAATGGTGACGTGGCAATGATTCCCGAAGATCTCCAAATCGATAAAATCGTTCTCTTATCTTACCAAGCGAATGGCCGGGCTTCGGTTGTCGTTGATCCAACCCTCGCTAAAGCCATGCCAAAAGAACAAGTTTTAGCCAATTTCCGCGATGTGCATCTTGATCCCAAATAGGCGAAGCTAGGAATCAAAAAGCTCAGGAGTTTTGTTCCTGAGCTTTTAAAATGTTGAAGGATAAGGATTAATTGAGCGGGGCGCCGCATTTCCGACAATGGAGGGCATCCGCATCGTTAACTTCGCCGCACTTCGAGCAAACTTTCGTTAGTGCTGCCCCGCAATGGTCGCAGAACTTCGCGCCCTTTTCGTTGATCGTCCCGCATTTGGCGCATTTCGGAAGGGACTCCGTGACGGGTGTGGTGCCGTCACTTTTGACCGCGCTCACGACGCTCGCGATACTTTTGGAAAACTCGTCGCGGGTTCCATCGAGCATATAGTTGGTCGTGTCTTTAGCGACGGGTGAGGTTTGCGAGGCGGTGTAGCGGCTGACCGAGCCCATATAGCCCATGATTAACAAAACAAATCCGACCATCGAAAGAGTTCCGCCGAGAGCAAAGAAAATAATGCCCGTGATGCCGCCTGAAATATCCATTCCGCCGGTACCCGATGCCATCCCATTCATATTCGAGAAGAAGAAAACCGCTCCCAAAATCAAAGAAATAACACCTAATCCCGCGGCGATCCAGCCGAGAATTCGCAACGTCTTTTTGGTTTTGTTTTGCGGTTCCAAATATTTGAAGCCGCTCTTATTGCCACCATCGGTGCCGCTGGCGCCGGAGCCGGTTAAAAGATAATCGGTCGTGACACCGAAGATCCCCGCTAAGCGCGAGACGTTATCCAAGGTGGGTTGCGCCTCGCCGGTCTCCCATTTGCTGACGGCCTTTGCTGAGATGTCCATCTTTTGAGCCAAATCGCTCTGAGACATCCCCATCCGTTTGCGTTCGTTATAGATTCGATCCCCTAAATTATTCATTGCTTTTCCTCCCAAGCGAGGCTATCTTGCCCCCTAAGCGTATCACGTTCAATCCCCGCTTGGTTACAACTTGCAGAACCAATGGTTCAATTCGTAGTAATCATCGAAATAAAAAAGGCGAATTTTTGCATCAAAATCCGCCGATTTTTCTGGAAATAATTCGTTTAGAAATCGATTTTGATTTTGAAAACGGCTTTCTCAATCATGTCGTCATTGACCTTCAAACAGGCTTGGTGGAGATCATTGGGATAGACCAAAGCGAATTGACCCGGATGGAGAACGATGTAGCCATCAACATTGCCCTCATAATTGGTGCGGTCTTTCGCGTAATCATAAGGCGTTGTGGCTTTGATTTCGCTCCGCCGTTTATCGACATAGCCAAAACGTTCTTCGCCTTTCAGGACGAGCTGAAGATCCAGATAATTCTTATGCCCTTCGATTTTGGCGTCCTTTTCTTCTTTTCCGATATAGCTTTGACGGTTCAGAATGACGTTATCCCCATCGATCGCCACTTTGCCCTCGGGTAGGGCGAGTAAATCGTGGCTTTCGATATAAAGAAGCGCTGTTTGAATGTTCTTCGAAGCGAAATCGTTTTTCTTAAAATCTTCAATTTGTCCAACAATCATGGTTCTTGCCTCGAGAACATTATAGGAAATCGGGGAAAGAAAACTTTAGGTCGGGAGAACAAATCGTATCAAGCCTATTGATGGGGGTTTTGCGGGGATTTTTCTTTCTCTTCTTCGTAGAGGAGAAATTCATTGGTCTTCAAGAGCCGAACTTTGACGTGATCGCCATCGTGGAAATGGGGGTGAAGATCCGCAAAGAAGGAACCATGGAGTTCGCCTTCAATGATCTGATCGTCTTCTTCGACATAGGCTAAAGGTTTGGGCGAGATTTTTCCGGTGGCTTGCTCGACGTGGGTCAACGTGGCTATCGTGTCTTTTCCTTCAATCGAGCAAAGGGTTTTGTAGCGGAGATTCCGCTCATAAAGGGCGAGATAAAGAAGATACGCCCCGCCGACGAAAGCGATGGCGACGAAGGCATAGAAAACTTGGATATCCCATAAGATCGTGAGGACTAAAAAGACGACGCTGGCCACCAAAAGCGCGATGGCAGGGAGAAGATAGAGTTTGAAGGCCCGTTTGGCCCCATAAACGTCGCAAGGTTTCATACCTTTATTATAAAAGGGTTTTCAGGTTATAATAAATCCCGATGGAAAAACTAATGAAAAAACATGCGATCATCGCCATCTCTCTTTCAAGCGTCGTGCTCTTGGGGACGATTCTTTCGTTTCTGAAGTTCCCGCTCACGGGCACGACGAAGAATAGTGCGTGGATGAGCTCGCTTCCGGATTCGACGGATTTAGCTTCCCTCTCGATTCCGGGGAGCCACGATTGCGCTGCCTTCTATTCGGTGGGGGATTTAGCGGGGAAATGCCAGGATGCCACTCTTTCGGAGCAGCTCGCCTATGGCGTTCGTTTCTTCGATGTCCGGCTGAAAAACGTTAAGGATTCGCTCTATGTTTATCATGGCTTTATCAATGAAGGGATGAGTTTCAGCGATCTGCTCTCGCCGATGTATTCCTTTTTAACCGCTAACCCGAAAGAGGCTTTGATCCTTTCAATTAAGGAAGAACAAGCCGCCAGCAAAGCCACCCAAAGCTTTGATGCGCTTTTAAAGAAAGAAATCGCCCTGCACCCCTCAGCCTGGATCACGGATCGAACTTTCGCTTCGACTCTGGGTTCGGTTCGGGGCAAGATGATTTTGCTTTCCCGCTATGAGAATTCCACGATTGGCGTCGATGCTTCAGTCAGCGCCGGCTGGTTAGATCCGAGCAGTGCCAATACCGCCAACACCTTCACACTGACTTCCGCTCGGATTGAAGTGCAAGATCACTACAAATTGAATGATACGGATACCAAATGGAACGAAGCGATCGGACTTTTCGATGCGATGAAATTGTATTCCGCTCGGCCGCTCGTTTTGAATTTTTTCAGCGGTTATTTGGTCAAAGGCTTCCCACCATCCTATAGTGTGCCCACGGCGAAGGTCATTAATGCCCGCATCCTCAAAGAATTCCCATCCGATGTCTATGGCGTCAGCATCTGCGATTTCGTGAGCGAAAGTTTGGTCGCGAAGATTTTGGAGGCCAACGTATGAAAAAGGCGGGGCAGATCATCCTTCTCGTTTCCGGGATTCTCTACGTTCTTTTAGGTCTGATTTTCTTCGTGATCGAATCGCGGTTCTTCTTTTCCTTTGATTGGCTCGTTTACGCCCATCCCGTTCTCGGCGGTTTGAGTGCCTTTTTCCGGATGCTCATTGCCCTTCTTTATCTCGCGGCTGGCATTTTGGCGATTTTCCTCTTTGGGCGGAAACCCCATCCTCTCATGACGATTTATGTCGATGTCTTCGCCCTGGCGACTTTCGTGATCGGCGGTCTCATTGCGAGCTACATCAAGAAGATGGCGGGGGAGACGCCATTATACCTCACCTTGCCGATTTCCCTCTCGAGCGATCTTTATTTTGTCGGCGCGGTCTTGCTCTTCATCGTTGGTCCCACAGCCCAAAAACCCGTTACCGAAGCCCCAAAAGAGCCGAAGTAGGTTATAATACGTTCGCCCGATACCTTAGCGTGATAAGGATTGGAGCGGAGGTAGACCTAAATGCTTTTAGCGATTGACGTGGGCAATACCCTGACGGATTTCGGTGTTTTTTCTTCCCATCATTTGGTGCGGACGTTCATCACGGAATCCATCTCGAGCAAATCCGAAGACGAATACGAAACGATTTTAAGCCTCTTTATCCAATCGAAGAAAATCGATCCGAGTGAAATCACCGGTGTGATCATCTCCTCGGTCGTTCCTTCTCTCACCCGAGTCTTCTCGTCTTTAAGCGAGAAGATTTTTCATTGCGTGCCGGTGATTTTAGGACCGCGCCTCAAAAGCGGACTTCTTTTGAAAGTCGATCACCCCGCCGAAGTGGGAAGCGATCTCGTCGCCGATGCGGTCGGCGGCATCGAAGGCTATGGCAAAAGTCTTTTCATCGCGGATTTAGGAACGGCGAATAAATTCTTATTCGTCGACAAAGAAGGCGCTTTTTCTGGCTTAGCCATTGCCCCAGGTTTGGCGATTTCTATGGATGCCTTAGTCCATCGAACGGCGTCTTTGCCCGAAGTCTCGTGGCAAGTGCCGGAAAAAGTCATGGGCAAGAACACCAAAGATTGCATGAATAGCGGCATCACCTATGGCATGGCTTACCAAGTCACTGGTTTTGCCGCGAGTTTTGAAAAAGAATGCGGCTACCCCCTGAAAAAGATTCTGACGGGGGGTAACGGTGGCTATATCAAAGGACTTTTGAGCGATTTCATTTTCGACCCGTTCGTTCTCTTAAAAGGTCTTGATGTCATCTACGGGAGGGTCCGAGCATGAATTACGACACTTTGCTCTTTTGGCTTCTCCTCATTCTTTGGGGCGCGTTTTTCTTAGCCTTCTGGAAGAAGAGCCGTCCCAGCGATTTCAAGACGAAAGACATCACGATTGATGCCATGTTTCTTGGCATCATCATTTTGATGGGCGCGGTCCCCCAGCTCGGCTATATTCAAATTTTGCCTTGGCTCTCCTTGACCTTAATGCATCTCCCGGTGTTAATCGGGGCCTATCTCTATGGCTGGAAAAAAGGTCTTTTCTTCGGCACGGCCTTCGGCGTGACGAGCTGGGTCGTGGCGCTAACGCGGGCGAGCGGGGCCCTCGATCTTCTCTTTATCTATCCTTGGATTAGCGTGTTACCGCGGATGGCTTTTGGCTTATTGAGCGGTCTCCTCTTTCAACTCGTTAAGAAAACTCCTAAGATTAATAAGGCTGTTTGGCCGATCGGCTTAGCCTCCGCGCTATTGACCGCCTGCCATACCGTCCTCGTCTTCCTCGATCTCTATCTTTGCTATCCTAGCCTCATCGGAAGCTATTTCGCTTCGACGAGTCCGGTGGCGAGTGGAGTTGCCATCACCTTCGTGAGCGCCATTCTCTTAGGAATGGTTGGGGAAATGACGTTAGCCGCAATCGCGGTCCCCGTGACGGGGAAGGCTCTCGAAAGAGCCCAAAAGAAAATCGGATAAGGAGTATCCACACAATGCCTAATTTCAAGAAGTTGTCGAAGACTTATGAGAAAGATGCCTTAGTGGCATTAGAGCAATTCGTCCGCATCGCTTCAACCTATGATCCGAATTCGAAGAAAGCGGGTCAGCCCTATGGCGCCAAAGTCAAAGAGGCTTTGGATTTCGTGGCTAAGTTAGGCACGGATTTTGGCTTCAAAGTCGATACTTGCGATGGCTATTGCACTGAAATCTCCGTTGGCGAAAGCGGACCACTCGTTGGCGTTTATGGCCATAGCGATGTGGTTCCGGCGACGGGAACCTGGACGAATCCTCCTTTTAGCGCCACCTTGAAAGATGGTCGGCTTTGGGGAAGAGGAACCGCCGATGATAAAGGACCGCTCATCGCGGCTTTCTACGCCCTCAAGCTTTTGAAAGACAATGGCCTCATCAAAGGCTATCGCGTCAAACTCGTGAGTGGCGGCGACGAGGAACGGGGTTCCTCGTGCTTGAAGTATTATTTCGATGAGCATCATGGCGAAGAACCCGCTTATGGTTTCACACCCGATGCCGATTATCCTTTGATCTATGCCGAAAAGGGCATCCGCAATTATCAGGCGACGAGGATTTTGGATCTTTCTCCGATCATCGCGATGAATGGTGGCGTTGTCAGCAATGCCGTTTGCGATTCCTTGACGGTGACTTTGAAAGAAGATAAGAAGTTCGAATCCTACCTCAAAGAAAACAAAATCAATTGTGACTTCTCGCCGATGGAAGGTCTTACGATCGTTCGTTTCAAGGGCATCGCTGCCCATGGTTCGACCCCGGAAAAGGGTCAATCGGCTGCCTTGTTAGCCTTCAAGGTTCTTGGCGAATACTATAAGCTCGACGCCCTTTCGCTTTTGGCGAAAGTCTTGGCGGATCCTAATGGCAAGAACTTCGATGGCTACAACCATTCCAACGAACTTGGCGATACCACCTATAACTATGGCATCGTCAATTACGAATCGAACAAGAAGACCTTCGCGATGTCCGTCGATTTCCGCTATGGCGAAAACGCCGAACCGGATCTTCTTATCGCCAATCTCGAAAAGGCGAGCAAACTCGCCTGCACCAAGCTCGGCGAAGCCAAGCCGCTCCTCTTCGATAAGAAGAGTCCTTTGGTCAGCACCTTGATGAAGGTCTATAAGAAAGAGACGTTCAAACTCTTTGATAAACCTTTAGCCATCGGCGGTGGCACTTACGCCAAAGAAGCTAAAAACACCGTCGCTTTTGGCGCGGCGTTCAAAGAGCATCCGGGCAATATGCATTCGCCCGATGAATATATTTATGTCGATGATTTCGCCAAAGACATTGCGATTTATGCCCATGCGATTTACGCCTTGGGCCAATTAGGAAAGTGAGAGCCCGTCATAAAGCCTGGGCCTTGCCCTTCCTCGAAGAGCACCCAGAAATTGTCATCTCGAGTCCGAAAGAGCACGAAGCGGCTTTCCTTTCTTCGCCGCTTTATTTGGAAATCGGAGCGGGCAAAGGCGATTTTGTTTTGGCGATGAGCGAAAAGGGTGGCCAATGGATTGCCCTCGAACGGGAAACGTCGATCAGCGGTCTCCTCGCCAAAAAAGTTTTAGCGAGCGAAAAGAAGAACATTCTGGTTTATCCTGCGGATTTTGATGAAGCTTACGAGAGTTTAAAACCCTACGCTTTCGATGGGATTTATTTGAACTTTTCCGACCCGTGGCCCAAGAAAAAGCACTGGAAACGGCGTCTTACGACGGAAGCCCGTCTTCGGGAAATGGCTTCTTTATTAAAGGAAAATGGCTCGCTTTATTTCAAAAGCGATAACCAAGCGCTTTATGAGTTCACCAAAGAAGAAGCGTCGAAGATTATCGAACTTCATCTCGTCGATGATCAGCCGCTCTACACCTTCGACGAAGTCCACGACGCGATGAGCGAATATGAACGCAACTTCCGCTCGCAAAACTTACCGATCCATCGTCTCGTGTATCAAAAGACGCAAAAAGAGTAGAATTTGGAGGGAGTAATCATTATGTACCGTCTCTTTTATAACCCAAAAGTCAGTGGTGACATTCTCTTTGGGCTCTTAGCCCCGGAGAAAAAAACCGATCGTCTGGTCCGTGCGGGCGATTTGGTGTTGCTTTTTTCGCAAGAAGAATGGATTGGTTTTAACCTCTTCCATGCCTCGCGGGTTTATCCCTTCCCCGAAGGTGGAATCATCTTCGCCCCGGAAGAGGCGATGATCAAAGCCCTCAACGCCGTGCTCGTGGGAGCGAAAGCTTCGCCTCTTTTAGCCCAAGAGCCCTCGGGATATGCGGTCGCGAAAATCGCAGCGATGGAAGAACATCCGCTCGATGAAAAGGCTCATATTCTGACGCTGGATCTTCTCGAGAAAAAATTGACGACCGTCAGCTGGTATCCGGAGTTAAATGTTGGCGATGAAGTCGTTGTTGCTCTCGACGGATGCATCCTCGCCGATGGTAGCGTCTTCCACAGCTTTGTGAGCCGCAATATTCCGAACGAAGCCTCATTAATGAGCGCGCGCGAGCTGCATTTAGGCGATGCGCCAGGCGCTTATAAAGTCAAAGACCGTGTGCTCGGAAGCGATTTCTTCCGCGGAGGAAAATAAGATGGAACCGACCTTAGAGATTCAGTTAAAGGAAGCCGGGAAACTCTCCCGTCTTACCAATAAGACCTTTCGCTTCGACCCGAAGATTGCTGAAGGCTACTATAGCGCCAATTACTTTTTGAAGTCGCGGGAGATCGTTTTGAAGAATGCTCCGGGGCATATCGTCGAAGAACAATGGTTCCAGCGCCGCGACAATACGATGGTGTGCGGCATCGACGAATGCATTGCCCTGATTCATACCTTTGCTCAACATCCGGAGACCCTGAAGATTCTTGCCCTCAATGATGGCGAGATGATTTCTTCGGGTGAACCGGTTTTAAAAGTCACGGGCCGCTATGAAGATTTTGGTTATCTTGAAAGTTTAATCGACGGTATCTTGGCTCGCCGCTCCTCGGTGGCCACGAATGTTCATGAGACAGTTTTGGCCTTGCGCGGCACCAATTGTTTCTCGATGGCGGACCGTCAGGACGATTATCTGACGCAAAAAGGCGATGGTTACGCGACCTACGTGGCGGGCATCAAGAAATTTTCGACCGACGCCCAGGGCGAATGGGTCGGAGTCAAAGGCATGGGAACGATGCCGCACGCTTTGATTGAAATCTGCGGTGGCGATATCTGCAAAGCTTGCGACATTTATCACGCGACCTTCCCGAACGAGCCGGTGACGGCCCTCATCGATTATCGCAATAACGTCGTGGCGGATTCGGTGATGGTGGCGAAACACATGGGCAAAGCCCTGCGCGGAGTTCGCGTCGATACCTCGGCGGCTCTCATCGATCACTATTTTGATGATAAGGACACTTCGGGTTTTGATCCCCATGGTGTTTGCAAAGAATTGATCTACGCCTTGAAGAACGCACTGATTAAGGAAGGACTCGATTGGGTCAAGATCACGGTCTCGAGCGGCTTTACCGCCAAAAAGATTGATGCTTGGACCAAAGAAGGGGTTCCGGTGGATACTTATGGGGTTGGCTCGGCCTTGGTCGTCAATAATACGGTGGGTTTCACCGGGGATTTGGTGATGCTCGATGGTCATAATGAAGCCAAAGAAGGTCGCAAAGATATCCCTTCAACGCGTTTGAAGAATGTCGCTTACCCGATTCGCTAAAGCCCTATTGCCTTCAAAAGTCTCTCGGAAACGAGGGACTTTTTTCATTGAAAAGTAAGCGAATGATAGGCTACGATGACTTTGAAAGAAAGCCCTTTCATTCGAGGGATTCTTATGAAAAAAGAGTGATGACTCAATTCTTAAAAGATGAAAAAGTCTCGTATGTGACAGTATCAAAAACAGTAAAATTCTTGTAAAAAATTAAAAAAATTATGGAAATAGAACAAAATTAGGGATGAATAAAATAAATTTGTGACATCTTGAAAAATGTGAAAACGTTTTCGTTGCTTTTTCATTATTTTCACTTAGAATGATAGTGTTCGGAGGTAATTTTATTCTATGGAAAACTTAAAAGATCGCGTCACAATTTACCAGGTTGCTCAAGCGGCAGGAGTCTCGCTTGCGACCGTTTCACGTGTCATCAATAAGCAAGGCAACGTCACGGAGACGACCCGGGCTAAAGTCGAAGAAACCATCAAACGCTTAGGCTACAAGCCCTCGGGCTTAGCCCAGGCTTTGGCGACCAACAAAACCACCAACATCGGGGTCATCATCCCCTCGGCCAACTACGTCTATATTTCTAACATGCTCAATGGCATTTCCGAAGTCGCCAAGGAAAAAGGCTTTGTCTTAACCCTTTTCACGACTTCTCATTCGCACGAAGAAGCGCTCTCGATGATCGAGAAAGTCATCACGACCCACGTCGATGGTGCGATCATCTTTGATGATGAGCTTGATGAAGAAGATGTCATGAAGATCAATTCCTATTCCGTTCCTACCATCGTGGTCAATAACAAGATCACCGGTGATCGAGTCGGCTGCGTTCTTTTCTCCTATGAAGATCTCTTAAGCGAAGTCATCAATGACTACTACGCGAAAGGCGGTCAGAAAGAGATGACCTTCCTTCACGTTCATGATGGCGGTCGCTTATTGGCCCATTGCGAGAAGAGCTTCGTCGACGCTCATGAAAAGCTCGGCAAAACCTATCATATTGTCAATTGCGATGATTCGTATACCCGGACCTATTCGGATTTCACCGAGTATTTCGGTCATACCAAAAAAGGCTATTTCGTCGCCTATCGCGATTCGATTGCCGCGGCGATTGAAAACGCTGCAACGGATGTCGGTCTCAAGGTTCCTGAGGACATTGAAGTCCTCTCGCTCGTCGGCACCAAGTATGCCAACATCGTTCGTCCTTCGCTCACCTCGATGCAAATCGATATGTCGGAAGTCGGCAAACGTGCGATGTACATGTTAATTGATCTCATCAACCGTGACTTAGTCGAGAAGAGCTATAAATTCGACGCTCATCTTGTTGCTCGCAATTCGACCAGCGAGAAATAAGCCATTGCGAAAAATGAGGAGGGACTTCCGTTCCCTCCTTTTTGTTTCTATGATTAAGGAATGGAACCCTATTTCGAAATGGCTTACCCCGAGTCTTTTTATCGAAGCCATACCCCGAATGATCCGTTTTGGAGCGTGGCGGAAAGTCCTTTCTTCCCTTCTTCCCCGCTGCGAGGGAAGCGAATTCTTTTCTTAGGCTCTTCCGTCACTTTGGGTTTAAGGAGCGAAAATGAAGCGGTGGCGGATTACCTTCAAAAGCAAGATGGCCTTATTGCCATCAAAGAAGCCGTCTCCGGAACGACGCTTCGTCAAGAACATTGGGAAGATTTGTCCTATGTTTCGCGCTTACTCCGCTACGAAACCACTCCAGAACAAAACTCGCTTGATGCCGTAATCATCCAGCTTTCGACCAACGATGCTTGGGATCCGAAACGATTGGGGATTCCGCTCGAAAGGGCATCGAGTGAGACCACTTTTGGTGCCATCGAAGTCCTGATCCAGGAAGTTCGACGCCATTTTTCTTGCCCTCTTTATTTTTATACGGGGGCTCATTACGACCTCTTTAACGGCGGCGTTTATCGTCAGATGGTCGATGGAGTTCACGTCATCGCTCAAAAATATGGAGTTGGGGTGATTGATCTTTATTCCGATCCGGATTTTAACGCCCGAGGAAAAGAACGCTACGCTTATTGGATGAGCGATCCCATCCATCCTTTTCGCTCAGGCTATCGGGCGTGGTGGACGCCTTATTTCCGGGCGTTTCTTCTTCAAAATCTCTGCAAATCAAGCGTCTTTTCGCTTTAAGGTCACGTAAGCGCCCGCGGATAAACAGGCGATGGTGGCAAGGATTCCGAGCGCGATAACGCTGGAATTCGACGAGGATGAGGTTATGAGGCTAGCGCTTGACGCCTTGGTATAGACATTAAGGTTATAGCGTTTGGCATACTCTTTGAGTTTATCGAAAGCACTCATCGTGACGCTATTGCCGTTATAGCTTTGAGACGCGGTGATATTTTCGTAAACGTTTTTGGATGCGCTATCAATGTTGTAATCGTTGATGCAACTTTGGATGTAAGCCGCGGTGCAAGTAGCACAATCTGCCCCTAACAAAGAAATAGCTTTGTCCAAAGATTTAGACGTTTGATTTTGATAAATTGTTCCAGTGGAATCAAAAGGAACAAAGTTATCGGTTAATGAGGAAGTGGCTTTCGGCGAATCTGGAATAGAAAAACCGGTGGAAGAAGTGACCTCAACGCTATGTGTGTCAAGCTGGTTGCTATCTTCGGTCACGTTGGTAAAAGACTTATTTAAAGTGGTCTTGTAATAATAGTTATCATGATAAGTAGAAGCGGAGTAATTATTGATATAGCCAGCATTTTGACCATAACGCATGTGGGTTAGTTGAAAATAATAGGTTTTGACCCAACTCGTATAGGTAATTTGGCAATTCCCGACGACGTCTAATTGGGAATTTTTGATTGAGGTGAAAGCGATCGTCCCTTCATTTCGACCACAAAGAACACCCATTCCCGCATCTTGGACGTAAGTATAAAAGGCCACCGAGGATTTATAACCATAGCCTTCCGTACGGAGTTTGATGGAATCGGCACTAATATTGCGGACAGTGCCAAAATTTCTTCCGATTATGGCACCATTAAACCAGTAATAGCAATAAGTGCCAACGGCCGCTTCGGTTTGAGAGCCAGTGAAATTCAAATTCTTAACAACTCCATTAGAGCCAACTTGACCGACGAAACCGACCACGGAGGCTTTGTGGGAATCCTTCGAAACGTCGCCACTAGGGTTGTAATCGACATGCTGAGAAGTGGTGCCGGCCAATTTGAAATTTTTAATGGTGTGACCGTTCCCGTCTAAAACGCCGTTAAAACTAGAGGTGTTACTTTGGCTGGAGTCGGAAGCGGCTTTGGAAACGCAAATTGGTGACCAATCATGGCTGGCGAGATCGATGTCATTTACGAGAATGTAGTTATTTGAAAGGCTTCCGGTACTGCGCAAATAAGCTAGTTGGCTTGCGGTGCGCACAACATAAAAAGTTTGTCCGCCCATTATGACGGATTGAGTTGGCTCAGCCAATGTGGTTCCATCCCAGGTCGAAACGTTTGACGATTCACTGGCGTGGGCAACAACCGGAGCGTTAAGTTGAGTTAAGCCCAAATTCAATAAGGCTGCGCCGCCGCTAATGAGCATAACGATTTTGAATTTTTTCATCTTTTTCCTCGCTCTCTTTCCTTCCTTTGTTCTTCAGGAAGTTAGGCTATTATAAAAAGCACGGGTGAATTCGCTCCCGAAAATAGCGCCAACATTTTGGAGAATAGGGCTTTTCAAACTCTCTGAATTGTAGAGTCTCAGTGGCTATCGAATGAAAAAGTTAACGAATAATCTCTTTGACCTTTTTGTGGTAACCGCTTTCAAGCGTTTTAAAAATTATTTTCTTTGGGTTTTTCTTCGATAATATTTTGGCTTTTCGACGTTCTTTTTGAAGCGATTTAGCACTCAATACTTGACAGTGCCAAATATTAGATTAATATACAAGGCGTAACCCAATCAGGGAGGAAAAATTCAATTATGGTTAAGCCGTTACAAGATTACCTTCTCATCGAGAAAGTTCCCGCCGAGAAGAAGATTGGTTCGATCGTCTTAGCAAGCGATCCGAAGAAGACCGGCAATGTCGCGACCGTTATCGCGATGGGTCCTGGAAAGTTTGTCACCGAAGGCGCTTCGGCTGGCACGTTAGTCAAGATCAAGGATATCAAAGTCGGAGACAAGGTCATTTACCGCGAATACAGCGGAACCGATTATGAAGAAGGAGATCATAAATATCTCTTGATCAAATCCGAAGACGTCCTGGCGATTGTTGAAGACAAATAATTAAGGATATATAAGGAGTAACACTTATGGCAAAAGATATTAAGTTTGGCAAAACTGCCCGTGATCAGATGCTTCAGGGCGTCGATACGCTCGCCAATACCGTCAAGGTGACTTTGGGACCCAAGGGCCGCAACGTCGCGCTTGATAAAGGCTATGGCAGTCCGGAGATCTGCGAGGATGGCGTGACCATCGCCCGTGAGATCGAACTCAAGAATAGCTTCCAGAATATGGGCGCTAAGCTTGTTTATGAAGTCGCCAATCAGACCAATGAAAAAGCCGGCGATGGCACGACCACTGCGACCGTCCTCGCTCAAGCGATGATTCATCGCGGCATCAATGCCGTTGAAAAAGGCGCCAATCCGGTTTTCGTCCGTGTCGGCGTTGAAAAGGCGGGCAAAGCCGTCGCCGAGCAACTCTTGAAGAAGAGCAAACCGGTTGTCACCAATGAGGATATCGAAGCGATTGCAACGATCTCTTCGCACGATGAAGCGATCGGCAAGCTCATTGCCCAAGCCATGGATAAAGTCGGCAAATCCGGCGTTATCACCGTTGATGAATCGAAGACTTCGGAAGACGAACTCGTTGTCTCCCAAGGCCTTGAATACGACAAGGGTTATCTCTCGCCCTATATGGTCACTGACCGTGAGAAGATGGTCGCGGAACTCGAAGATGCCTACGTCCTTGTTACCGATATGAAGGTCAGCAACATCAACGATATTGTTCCGTTACTCCAAAGTGTGGTCGATTCGCATAAGCCGTTACTCATCATCGCCGATGATATGGATAGCGATGTCGTCTCGACGTTGATCGTTAATAAGCTCCGTGGCACCTTCAATGTGGTCGCCACCAAAGCCCCGGAATTCGGTGATGCCCAGAAGGCAGCCCTTCAGGATATTGCGATTCTCACCGGTGCGAAGTTCTATAGCAAAGATCTCGGCATGGCGTTAAAAGATGTCACGATCGAAGATTTGGGCCAAGCGAAGAAGATTACGGTTAAGAAAGACACCACGACCATCGTTGGTGGTGAAGGCTCGAAGAAAGACCTTGCCGATCGCATCGCCGAACTCGAAGCTCAATACAAGACCGCGACTTCGGAATACGATAAGAAAGGCATCTCCAAACGGATTGCCAAACTCTCCAATGGCGTTGCTGTTCTCAAAGTCGGCGCCCAGACCGAGAGCGAGATGAAAGATAAGAAGCTTCGGATCGAGGATGCCCTCAACGCGACGAAAGCCGCAGTGAGTGAAGGCATTGTCGTTGGCGGCGGTGCCGCTCTTGCCGAGGTCTATAGCGAACTCAAGGATTCTATGAAAGACAAGAATCCGGATATCCAGAAGGGCATTGATGCCGTGATGGATTCGCTCTTTGATCCGCTCAAGCAAATCGCCGATAACTCCGGCTATGATGCCGAAGAAATCGTCGAGAAGCAGAAGAGTCAGAAAGATGGCTTCGGCTTCAATGCTGAGACGGGCGAATGGGTCGATATGATTAAAGAAGGCATTGTGGATCCGACGAAAGTCACCCGCAGCGCTATCTTGAATGCTTCGAGTATCTCTGCCCTCTTCGTGACCACGGAAGCCGCGGTGACGGAGATCAAAGAAGAGAAGCCAGCCGCTCCAGCTGCCCCGGGTATGGGTGGTGGCATGGACGACATGTATTGATCCGCCTTCGAATCGCAAAAAAGGATGGGTGTCCAACCCATCCTTTTTCTTTGCAAATCCCAGCTCTTTTGCTTTTTCCGGAGTCTTTTTTGCTTCTTTTGCTCTTCCTTTTCAAGCAATTAAGGTAGAATACCTTACGGACAGAGGTTATCTTATGGAAAACGTGATTGACGATCTGAACTACCGCGGACTCATCGAACAATATTCGAATGAAGACAATGTCCGCAAACTTTTAAACGAAAAACAAACCATTTATTGTGGCTTCGATCCCAGTGCCTCTTCGATGCATTTAGGCAATTTCGTGATGATTTCGACCTTGATGCGTTTACAGCGCGCTGGCCATCGGATTATCGCCGTGGTCGGTGGCGGTACGGGCATGATTGGTGATCCTTCGGGTAAGAGCAAAGAGCGCAACCTTCAAAATGAAGATACTCTCCGCGCCAATACCGAAAGCATCAAAAAACAGTTGGAGCGTTTCCTTGATCTTTCCGATCCGGAAAAAGGCATCATCGTCAATAACTATGACTGGCTTGGTCCGATGACCACCCTCGATTTCTTACGGGACTATGGCAAGTTTTTCTCGATTAACTACATGCTCTCCAAAGAAATCGTTTCTTCCCGACTCGAGGCTGGCATTTCCTTCACGGAATTCTCTTATCAGATTCTTCAATCGATTGATTTCTTGACCTTATACCGGAAATACGGCTGCAAGATCCAAATCGGTGGCAACGATCAATGGGGCAATTTGACTTCGGGTCTGGAACTCATCCGCAAACTCGAAGGCGATACCGCGCCTTGCGAAGTCATGACCGCTCACCTTCTTTTACGAAGCGATGGCAAGAAGTTTGGCAAATCGGAGCAAGGCGCTCTCTTCCTGAATCCGGAATTAACTTCGCCTTATCAGCTCTATCAATACTTCATTAACAGCACCGATGAAGATGCCGTGAAGTATCTTAAAGTCTTGACGTTCTTACCGCGCGAAGAAATCGAAGACATTGCCCGGGAGCATATCGCTCACCCTGGCGAGAGAATCGCCCAGAAGAAACTCGCTTATGAAGTGACGAACGAAATTCATGGCAAAGAAGCGGCAGAAGAAGCCATCAAGATGTCGGGTGCCTTGTTTAATGGAGACGTCGCCGATCTTTCCGAAAAAGAAATCGTCGAACTTTTGGGCTCGCTCCAATTCCCGCTCGAAGGCGAAAAGAACCTCGTTGATCTTCTCGTTGCCGTTGGTGCCGCTCCCAGCAAAACGCAAGCCCGAACCTTCATCGAGCAAAACAGCGTCTCGATCAATGGCGAGAAAGCTACGGATCCCAATAAAATCTATGGCAAAGCCGATGCGAAGTTCGGGAAGTATCTGATTATCCGGCGCGGCAAGAAGAATTACTATCTCGGCGTCTTCTAATACGAAAATAAAAGGGTTTTGCAGGCGATATTAATGCAAAACCTTTTTTCTTTTACTTTAATTTGGTGAAGAGGACGATCATGATTTGAATGGGCACAGCGGCTAAGAAAATGAACCAAAGATTTTGGCTGGGCGAAACAATATAGAAATAATGCAAAAAGAAAGCCATAAAGAGGGTCCAGACAAATAGCGAAGAACTCACATAGAAACTCCGGCAACGCTTCCAAAAGAAACGCGTGAGAATCGCGGTGACAAGAAAAGTCACAGGAATAGCCCAAATAAAGCTAATCCACATCAAGTTCACATCTTTTTTCTGGATAACGGCGTTAAGATAAATAGCGGCGACCGTAAACCAGACGAAACAATCCGCCATGGCGGTAATGATGATCTGATTATTCTTGTTTTTATTGTCCGCTGTCTGGGCGACTTTTTCTTCGCCTGTTCCTTCGGTGATTAAGGCATCGACCGTAACGCCATAGAAGTCAGCAAACTCTTTCAAGATATCGACTGTCGGAATGGCCTTTCCCAGTTCCCACTTCGAAATACTTTTGTCGCTGTAGCCAATGGCTTCTGCCAATTCCTGCTGCGTTAAATGCTTGTTTTTGCGGAGAGTCACCAGGTTATTGGCGACGATCTCATTGAGTTCAGCCATGGCACCTATTTTAGGCAAATTTCCCTTTATTACAAGAGGAATAACCGAAATTCAATTTGGAGAGAAGATGGAAAATCATTAGCAAAAACCTAACAAGATTACTATTCTCCGATTTGTAGAGTAGACTCTCTTTTCAATTTTGTAACGAGAGGAGTTTCTTTGACAAAACCTCTCTATCATTTACGCTGGCTCAGGAAAGCCAAAACATGTCGGAAAGTATTGCTCAAGACAAATTAGGAACCGCGCGCGAAACGTCGGGAACGAAAAAAACCTCTAAGAAAGGGAAGATCATTTCTCTTTCGATTATCGCCGTTACTGCCATCGGCCTTGGCCTTGGCACCGGTTTCTTTTTACATAACCAATTAGCGGGAGGCGTTCAAACCGATTACACCAAAGTGAACACCGATACTCTTGTCGACGATAATACCGCTTTACTTAAAACGTACGAGGCGACGAAAAAATCGGGGGGCGATTATCTTACGGCCTTCCAAAGCAAGCCTTATCAAGTCGCCAACATTGCCTTTCAACTCTATGGGGCCCATGAACATAGCTTCGCTCAAGGCAAAGGCGTTGGCAAAGCGGTCGCCCTTGGCTTTGAAGTCAATCAGCAGATCCGCTCGACCGTGATTCGCGATAAAGACCAGTACTTCGAAGAGTCACTCTCCTTAAGTGGAATGGTGAACTTGGCCGATCGGATGTACCAGGAAGGCGACCAAGTCGTCCGCCATGAAGGTAAAGTGGATTCCAAGAACGTTGAAGTGCCAGCCAATTTGGATAAATCGACAACCTATACATTAACGGATTATGCCAAAGCGATGGGTCGCGACCTCGATAATCCTTGCATCTATATCGTCTCATCAAAGACGACGTACCTCGATAGCACCGCCAAAAGCGGTCAGGCCACTTCCTTCAGTAAAAGCGATGATGGCTATCTTCTCGAACTTGAACTTCACCCCGTCTACTCGATTGTGAATTACGTGAAGCAAATGCAGACGATCTCCTCGCTTTATTCTCAGCCCAGCTTCCAATACGTTCATCTGACGCTCTCGCTTGATTCGGATTTAAATCTTCGTTCCTTGAAGACGCATGAATACTATTGGGCCGCGACTTCGGCCACGGTCGGAAGTTACGTCGAAGGAACCTTGACGACCACATATCAGACCGATGGTTCGTATACGATTCCGGAGTTGATGACTCCGGTCACTTATGCCTAAAAGACGTCCGTATATACCCAAAACATTAAGGAGGAAAAAATTATGGACAACAAAAACAATCAGCAGAAGCTGAACAAGAAAGCCAAGCGGAAGCAATTCTGGAATTACGGATTGCTCTTCTTCGGACTTTTCGGTGTCACAGCCACGACATCGTATTTCCTGATCCCGAGCAAAAAAGCAACGGTTGGGGGAGGCGATAGCGTCCCGGACACTCCGTCCTCAAGTAGCGACAACATGACGGCAGAACAGCATTTCACCTCGAGTTTGATGGCGATTAAAGGCTTGGACGCGAAGGTGAATAGTTTCACCGCCAACATCCCGAACCCGAAAGACGCTGCCAATCCGGAAGTCTTCTCGCTCAAGGACACTTCAGTTGCCTTGGTGATGAATGGCTGGCCTGACATTTCTTTTGACGTCGACACCACGGTCGTTTTCAATGGGGTAAGCAAAGACGTTAATATTTCTCTTGCGGACAGCAATCTTTATCTCTCGGCCTTGGGCATCAAATACAAGACGACCAGCGAGAATATGGATAAGCTTTTTGATAAGATTTATACGTTAGCGGCTTCGGCTGGCATTGATTCGCTGGATTTATCCGGAGCGGTCGATACCTCGAAGGCTACCTCGCTTTTAAGCAATCTAACCTCGAGCGGAAACACCACCGACGGCTTCGTTTATACCTTGCCGCTTGATGACGCCAAAACGCAAAACATCATTCTCAAGAGCGATGGAAATTATAACCTGACTGGCGTTTCGGCCAGCGCTTTAACCCTCAACGGCATCACAATGTCCTTTGATGTGAGCGTCGATTTGAATGCCACGGTCGATATGACAAGCTTTATCCCGACCGATTCGGCTTCCTATTTGGACATCTACAATTCCTGGGATATGATCCAGCAAGTCGCGGATCTAATCATGAAGCCAACTTTTGGTCTCAATATGGATATTGCGATGACGAAGACGGTCACAGAAAACTCCGTCGCTAAGACCTATCAAGTCGCGAGCATCACCGGCAATGCTAACATGGATGTCAAGGCGATGAACTTCCAGGGCGGATTAACCGTTAAAGCCCCGAATGAAAAGACTTTACTCAGCGATTACGCTGCATTAAGTGCCGATAAGATTACGACTCAATCCGTGGCTGCCAATTACGTGCAAACCGGCACGAGCGATGCCAAAGATGGCGTTGTTTATGCGGCCTATAACGATGCTTTCAAGGTCAAGATGACGACTTCAGTCATGGATGCGTTGATTGCCAAGATCAAAGCGGATTTCCCTGCCAAAGACACGGCGAATAGCAATACGTTATTCTCCTTTGTCACCGAATCGACCGTCATGAAAGCCTTGGCCAAAGGCCAGTATGAAGCGGTGGTGAATATGCTTGATAGCATCACCACGACCGATAACCAAATCGTTGCGACTGTCTTATTGAAGGATTTGGGCTTAGGCTCGTCCTCGAAAGTCGTGGTGACCTTGGATGGCAATAGCAAAGCGGCGAGCTTAGCCAAGATTGAGATTTCCGGTGTCGAGATGAGCAATTACGCGATGAGCGCGACATTTGCTTTGGCGTCCTATACGACGCCGAGCTTAGTTGAAACGGATTATCAGACCCTAGATAAACTTCCGAATATCTACGATCAGGTTTACGCCATTTCTCAGGATACGAAAGCTGGCGCCACCCTCTCCGGATCGGTCATGGGTTACGACAGCACGAGCAAAGCGGCGACGACGAGCGGTGTTAGTTTCAAAGGTTCGACCGAATTTGATGCTAACCAAGATTTAACGAAAGATGCCAAAGGCAAGAGTGGCACTGGTAGCTTAGAACTCACGCAGTTAAAAGAGGGCAAAGATTACCAGACTCATTATGTTGGCATCGATGTTCGCGGCACCGATAAAATGCTCTTCCGCTATACCTCGAGTGCTTCGGCTAAAAAAGACTACCTCAATGGTAAGTTCACTATCGATACGCTCAATGACATTATCGCTTTGGTGAAAAAGCTGATGGCTTCGACGGACAAGCGCTACACCAAGTTCTTCGATGCGCTCACCGAAACGACGGCGACGACGGTTGTGGGCCAGATCATGGCGAAAGACTACGAGACTTTGCTCCGTAACAAAATTCTGACCAAGCTTGATGTCTATGGTGATTCGATCGACCTTGTCATCGACAAAAAACTCCTTGGCTCGACCACCGATATTGCTGTGAGTATCGGCTTAGATACGGCTTCGAAAGTCTCCTCGGTGGCGATTACAGACTTTGCGATTTCGGGTCAGATGATCAACGCCAAGATCGAACTTGCCGCCTACGACGAAGGCAAGCTTTCGACCTTACCCGATAACGTCACTTATTTGGATTTCTCCCAGATTGAAGTCTTGATGCAATTCGGCATTACGACCAGCGAACTCAATTACTTCCACATCACGGCGACCGCCGGTGTCAACATCGGCTCGCTCATCGCGGTTAACCCGACCTTGGACTTCTATATCTCGGTGGATGGCGAAACCGTCAAAGTGGTGGGCTATATCCACAAGATTCCGCTCATCATGGGCGTCAATGGCAGCCATTATAAGAATCTCTTTGGCTGGGGTGGAACCCGCGAAGTCACCTTCTATTATCAGACCGGATATTGCTATCTCTCCGGCTCCGATGATTATGCCGGCACTTTGCTTGATGAAACCGACCACGTTAAAGTGAAGGATACCTATTTCGCCAAGAACATCCTCCATTATCTCTGCAACAACATCCTTGAGCTCTCCTCGAGCATCCAGTCGCAGATTGATACCTCGTCGAGTTCAACCTCGAGTGATCCGATCAAGTTTGAAGATGTCTTAAAAGCCTTCACTTATACCAACACTTCCGGCACGAGCCCAATCTGGGATCTGACCTTGGATGCGGGCGTCTTAGCCAACGATTCGAAGCTGAAAGACCTCGTCTTGAAGATTACCGGAACCGATTCCGATAGCACCGATGGGGCTCTGGATGGCTATCTCACCAAGATGAACGTCACCTTCAACATGACGGCCATCGTGAACATCACTATCACCCTTGATGCCCAGCTCGTCGATATCGGCACCGACTACACGAGTTTCTTCAATACGACTTGGCAAAACTATATTAATAGTCACGCTTCCGATAGCGTTGAAGGCGCTTAAAGGAATTCTGTCGACGCAAAAAGTCTTGGTTGCTCCCCAAGACTTTTTTGTTGCCGATCATTTTAACGACGAATCAACTCGATGAAGTAATGCGTTTCATCGTCTTCCAAACGACCTTTTTTAAACTGTTTCCAGAAATAGAAGGCTTCCTTCTTCGCGCTGCGTAGAGGCCGCGAGAGTTCTTTTTTCGTCCCTTCTTGATGGTGGGCGTTAATCGCTTCCTTTGAAGCATCATGAAGAATATAAAGCCGACCGCCTTTTTTGAGAAGAGCGGCCGCCTTCGAAGCAAAAAGATCTTGATCTTGGAAATGGGGATAGGCATCGAAAACGATAATGACATCAAAACGTTCGGAAGAGGTGTAGTCATAAAAATCCCGGCAAAAATAGCTTAGATTGGTCTTTTGGTGGTTTTGTTTCGCTAAAGAAATCATCGTGGGGGAAATGTCGATTGCTTCAACTTTAGCCCCATAGGAGAGGAGAGTTTCATCTAAGATACCATTTCCGCAGGCGACATCGAGAACCCGCTCGCCTTTTTGGAGCTCGCACAGCGTTAAAAGGTGATCAACTTTCTTCCTATCGAAATGGCGATTTTCTTCCCAATGAGGAGCCAAATGGTCAAAAAAGTCCGCTTGGCTTTTTCGCGTGGCTTCTTCGATTTGACGGGGGTTAAGGTAACGCTCGTTTTCGCTAAAAAGGTGGCTTTTGATGAGAGCAATCATGATGGCTGGAACGGCGAAGATTTGAATGAGGATGCCAGGCCACGGGGTCACGAAATAAGCAGTCGCCCAAAGAAGCAGGCTGTAGCCTTTGCTTTGACTCGCGTAAATTACCCAAGTGGTTAACCCCCCAGCGATTCGCCCTAACAACATTGCTAGGATTAAGCTTAGATAAATATCGAGATAAAGGTTTTTGGTCTTGATGAGCCGGAAAAGGAGCCCGCTCATAGCGCCGTAGATAAAGAGTTCCATCATCATCCCAGGCAAGAGTCCAACTCCCGGCATGCCGGTGAACAAAAATGAGAATAAGGGCGTCAATAAGCCCAAGAGGGCACCATAGAAAGGCCCCAAAATAAACCCAGCTAAAAGAACCGGAAGATGCATCGGTGCAAAGATCGCTCCGGCCGCACCCCAAAGATGAAAAGCCATTGGCAAAAGGATTCCTATGGCCAATAAAATCGCGGCTTCCGACATTTTCTTGATTTCACTTTTCATAAAATAATCATTCCTTTTCGTCCAAGAAACACCATAATGGAGAGGAGAAAAAGAAACAACCCCACCCGGGGGATATTCTCGACCAATTGTTATGAAAACCTTATCTGTTCATCAAAACATCGCTCTGCCCGCTTCGAGCAACCATCCCATTCACTCTCCTCGCCTCCAAAAAGCGGTGGTGAATCGAGAAGCCAAAGCCCTTGGTCATTTTCAAAGCGTTATAAGAATGAGTCAAGAGAACAAAGATTCCGGGCAAATACTGGTTCAATTAAAAGCAGTGGAGAATGAATTGGCCGCCATCCGAAAAGAAATCATCAAAGATCAAAGCGCCTATTATCTCTTGGAAGCCAAGAAGAAAGGCGATTCAGCGAGCATCGATGCCTTGAACGAATTGGTGAAATCGCTCCTGAAATAGATTTATACAATGTCAAAATAATTATAAATAGAATTGATAGCATGGAAATAAATAAGAACAAAAAATTGAAACAGTCTTGGGGTATCTTGGGGTCCCTTTCTCTCCTTTTTGTTCTCTCAGGTTGCGGAGAAACGCTTTCGCCCTATACCCTCAAACTTGAAAGCGGGGCGACGAACGTTTATGAATTCGCCGAAGGCTTTCGCGACGGCTCGCTTGGGATTTACGACGGAGAGAAACGGCTGAGTCTGGTTACTTCGTCGATGATTGAGAACTTTCATACCAATGTTCTAACCCTTGATCAAGATTTGCCTTTAAAAGTTCGTTATCAAGGAAAACTTTTAACAACGACCTATCAGGTTTCGTCTCTTTATACATCGGATAAAGATCACTATAGCGTGAAGATTTCCTACGAATCTTTGGAGGTTGTCTCGCTTGGAAATCCCAGCAAAACCGCGACGGAATTCCAAATTCCTTCTTATAGTGAGACCCTGCCGAGTCCCTTAAAAGACTGGCCGATTACCGCTTGGAGCGCCTCGTTTGGCGGAATGGACAGTTTGAGGAAAGTCACACTTTCGCCCGTTCTTAAAAGCTTTTCTCCGACTCCTTTAGCTTCCGATATCGCCCTTTATCCTTATTCCACCGTGGACGATGAAGCGACTTCGCTCATTAACTACGAAGGAAACTTCCTTTATCTCGATTCGGCTTTGGCTGGGATCCGTTCCACCGCGAGCGGAGTTTTGAGTTTGCCCAATCAGGTTGATCATTTTTGGGATAACGCTTTCGCTGCCCCTTTGCCTGGGGTGCTCTTTGTCGAACTCAATTCCAAATATCAGGCGATGGATTTCACCCGGCTTGCTCAAAATCTTCCGATGAATCAAGGTTTCATTCTCGATGGGACGGCTAACGGCTATTTCGTCAATGATGGCTTCCTTTATTATAACGATGGAACCGATGTCCTCTTACGAGGTATTCCCGAGGGTCGTTTACAGGATACGGCAAGCTTGACCCTTCCCGAGGGATTGACGCGTTTCCATTTGACGACGCTCGATGGTTTTACAGCGCCTGGAAGTGCCCAAGTGATTTTCCCGAGTACCCTTAAGTCCTTTACCGCTCCGCTAGAGATTAACAACACGACTTTGAAAAGCCTTGAATTTACGTCGGCGAGCATGGTGAAGTGCAATGCCTTATCACTAAAGAATCTTCCGTCTTCGTTAACAAGCATCAAAGTGCCGTCCGCTCTTTTAGCCACCTATCAATCGGACAGCGTTTGGGGCAACGTCAAAAACTTACTGACGGATTAACTTTTTGAATCGAATCCTCTTTTCGATCGGGTTTTTGGTCATAAAAAAACGCCCGGTTTCCCAGGCGTTCCTTGAACTTCGAATTACAACAGACGGTTGTAGTATTCGATGATCTGAGCTTCGTTGATATCCTTCGGAAGTTCGTTGCGCTCCGGCAAACGATTGAACGTTCCGCTGAACTTAGCGGCATCAACCGTAACGTAGGCCGGGGTAAGCGGCTTGCCATCGAGGGATTCCTTGACGACCTTAAGCGGGCTCTTCTCTTTGAGGGCGATGACATCGCCAACTTTGCAGAGATAGCTCGGAATGTCGACCTTCTCGCCATTCACGGTGATGTGA
>DAISHV010000014.1:0-25535 GCA_036822315.1 Bacillota bacterium
CCCGAGACGAAAAGTCTCGCGTCAAGAAGCGCCCTCCGTTACGGACTGAAATAGAGCGCTAGCAACTCCTCGAACGAGGTAAGTGCTTGTCCCGAGATGGAACCCACATTCCATAACGACGTGAGAACAGGATTGCTATAAGATTGAGGCCTTCCACCATGTGGGAGGTATTTTTTGTCTTAAAACGCTAGAGGTACAGGAGGTATTTTCATGGCGAAAGAACGAGTTCTCTTCACGTCCGAATCGGTGGCTGAAGGTCACCCGGACAAAGTCTGCGATGCCATCGCGGATGCGATTCTTGACGAATGCTTGGCAGGCGATCCTGCTAGCCACGTCGCCTGCGAGGTTTTTGCGACGACCGAGTACATTTTGATTGGTGGAGAAATCACCAGCAAATCCCATGTGGATTATGAAAAAGTGGCTCGGAAAGTTCTTCGAGATATTGGCTATACCAGCCCTGAAGTTGGCATCGGATGCGATACTTGCCACATCGATGTTCGGATTAAAGAACAGTCTCCGGATATCGCTATGGGCGTTAACCGCGGGAGCCTTTTAGACATGGGCGCTGGCGATCAAGGCTTCATGTTTGGCTATGCGACGAATGAATCCTCAGGTTATATGCCTCTACCGATTTCTCTTGCTCATAAACTTGTTCGGACGGCTACCGCGATGCGCAAAGCGGGTCAATTCCCGCATGCTCGTCCTGATATGAAGAGCCAAGTAACCATTGATTACACGGATCCCGATAACCTCCGTATCGATACGATGCTTATGAGTTGCCAGCATGATCCCGAAACGAACATCGATGATTTCCGCAAATTCGTTCACGAACAGATCATGATTCCAGTCGCTGAAAGCTTCCATTTAAATACGGATTTCAAATTCTTAGTGAACCCCACTGGACGTTTTGTGATAGGCGGACCGATGGGCGATACGGGTTTAACCGGAAGAAAATTGATCGTTGATACGTATGGGGGCAGCGCCCGCCATGGCGGCGGTTCTTTCTCGGGAAAAGACCCTTCGAAAGTTGACCGTTCAGCCTCTTACTACGCTCGTTATATTGCGAAAAACTTAGTTGCATCTGGCGCAGCGGACCGGCTGGAGATCCAGCTTTCTTACGCCATCGGTGTCAGCAAGCCAATGTCGATTGGTCTATCGACCTATGGGACGAAGCATTATTCCGATGAACGCATTCTCGAAGCGATTGATAAGTTCTTTGATTGCCGTCCTGGCGCCATTATTGACCAGTTTAAATTGACGACCCCCTCGTTTAAGTATTTAGACACGACAAATTATGGTGCCTTTGGCCGTCCGGATTTAGATCTTCCTTGGGAACACCTCGATAAAGTGGATCAACTTAAAACGTTCTTTTCCAAGAAAAAGTAAAGATCGCTATTTCGCTATTGTTCGAGAGCATCCTCGCTATACGGGGATGCTTTTTCTTCGGGGAGTTTTAATGAAATGTAGCAAATAAGAAAACCTAAGAAATCGCTGCCAATAAAAGGAAAGACATAAAACCATAAATTCGAGCCTAGACCTCGGAGCAAAAATACGGCTAAAAGGGTATTTGACACGATGAGTAAACCAAGAGAAATGTAAAGAAGTAAAGGAAGCCTCTTTTTCCCGAAAAGGCTGATACCTAAAGCAGCCTCATAAAGCAATCCTGTAATGAGGAAAATAATGCCAAAAATGAAGAGTTGATTTAACTGGTTATTTGCATCCTGGCAAGCGCTAGAAGGGCTCGTTGAAGAAGAGCTTTGACACTGAAGCGTGGCGCTAGGGCCGAGAACTAAAAAGAAGACAATCAAGAAAATGTAAAGAACGATACACCAGAGGATAATGCCTCCTGTGGTAAGACCAAAAAGCCATCCTTTTTTGAACCGATTTTTCCGAAGCAGAAGAGCCAAAGAAAAGCCTAAAGGATATAAGGATGCCAAGATCCCCAAGAGGTAAGAAGAGTCGAAAGAGGATCCGGCGGGGAACGAACTAATTAATGAAAAGACGATAAAGAGGGCGAAAAGCAGTAAAGAAGCCCCGGCAAAGACGGGGATTACCCAACGGTCGTTTGCTTTTGAGGGGGTTTCTAAGGGTTTGTTCAGTGAATTGTTTTCCATGTTTCCTTCGATTTCACCTAATTATAGCGCGGTACGGAAGCGACAAAATTTTTTCGGGCAAAATATTTTCTTATTTGATGATTTCTAGGGTTTTGAGGTATAACCCTTTACCTTTTTTGGCGTACGGCTAAAATAAAGTTGTAAGGGGTTACACACCCCCGGAGGAACATAGCCAATGAAATATCAGATTATCGGCAAGAACATCGAGGTCACCGATGCTATTCGTAGTGACATCCAAAAGAAGCTCCATCGGATGGAAAAGTATTTCATCATCACCGATGAAGTCCTCTGCCGCGCTGTTGTGAGTGCCTACAAAGTCGGTGCGAAGGTCGAGGTGACAATCTTCACTAAAGAGATGGATTTCCGAACCGAGGTTCGCAATAACGATCTCTATGCGGCTGTTGACTTAGCGATCGATAAATTGGAAGACCAGATGCGTCGCTTGAAGACCCGTATGGAGAAGCATCATAACGCCCCCAACGGATTGGGCAAATCGATTGCGTTTGAGAACTTCCAAGAAGAGCAAGAAAACGAGAAGGATGAAGAAGTCGTTCGCACGAAGTCAATCTATTTGGAGCCTATGACGCTTGATGATGCGATTACCCGTATGGAAGCTTTGGGACATTCATTCTTCATGTATTTGGATATCGATGACGAAGAGATCTCCGTTGCTTATAAACGCTTAGATGGCGGCTATGGTGTCATCCAGGCAGAGAACAAAGTCAAAGTTGATAAGAAATAACAATTGACGAATAGATTAGGGAGCTTCGCTCCCTTTTCTTTTTCTTTTTACAAAGTTAACCAACAAATAAAAAATGTTGTATAACAAAAAATAGTCGTTATAATGCCTTTAGATGAAAAAGACACTTTCCTTAAAAACGATCAAAGGTCACGAGTATTACTACCTGAGCTTTCGGAAGGGCGGGAAAGTCACTTCGAGTTACGTCGGAAAAGTGTCGTCACTCAAATTTAAAAAATACCTTTTGTCTTTGACCTCCGAGAGTGGTTCGCTTCCCTACGAAAAAGCCAAGCGACAAAACTTCAAAGCCGGAGCCCCCGTTATCACCGTCGAGGGAGGGTACTTGATTTACACCTATAAAAATGGAATTCGAGAATTCCGAGATTCTAAAAACAAGGTTCTGAAAGTGGTGGTTGATCATGATCGATGACCGTCCGCAAATCATCCTGATCTGTGGGGTGACCGGAAGTGGAAAGACGACCTTCCGGGATTGCTACAAAAATTCATTCCTCCAATCGCTCCCTCTTGCCTCGCTGAGCAAAGGTCTTTCCACTGGGGGGTCGTTTTGCTGCGAAACCAACCTGACCAATAAAACTCAGTTCGCCCTCCTCGAGAAGGCGGAACGCCAGGGGTACAAGATCAAGGCCTATTATCTTTTTACGGGTAAGCTTCTCTCCCTTGCTCGGGCCCGAATCCGTAACATCAGCAAAGGCGAGCCCTTTGATGAGGCACTTTTCAAAAGGACTTATGAGTCTTCATATAAGGGGCTTATTGACCTTTACGATTACACTGAAGTCATTTTCTTCATTCGCAATCAATCGAGTTTTGAGTTCCTTTCGGCCTATGAACCTTCGAGCACCAGCAAGCCTGCCTTCAGTCGAATGGTCAAACAGATTAAGACGAGCGTGGACAAGCTCGCCTAGAAGCTTTGCGGTTTCAAGGTCAGATAGTGCATTTTTTGTTTCCCTTATTACTCTTAAAGAGTAAAATACTTGAACGATGGCATTAGACAAAGTTATTGCAACAGATCTTGACGGGACGCTCTTCTATCCCCGGAAACGCATCCGGATGATTGGAAACGACAACCGGGCCTTCATCAATAAGTTCATGGATGATGGCGGCAAACTTCTCCTCGTGAGCGGGCGTAACCGCTATTTCGGAGAGAAGGTAGCCCAAAACCTTCACCGCCAACTTGATGTGGTGGGTTGCAACGGATCCTTTGTTCTCTCGGATGGAAAATTGGCGAAAGAGTCTTTCTTCAATAAAGGCTCACTCAAAAAAATCCTCAACGAGACCTGCCGGGAGTACAACATCCCCCTCGTGATGCTATTTACGAAGCGCCATAACCTTGTGATCCCTCATACGGGGGTCAGCTGGTTCTCCGGACTTTGTTATTCTGTTTATGAGTTCTTCCAAGGAACCTATAAAGAACCGGTGGTCCGCAGCGATAAGGTTTATTACGAAGAGCTGGAAGCTGGCGAAGTCTACAAAGCGATGCTCTTCTTCGGAATCTCGAAGAAATACAAGGTCAAAGCCCGCGAGGCAAACAAATTACTTCGCCTCCGTTATCCGGATGCGGAATTCTCGTGGACCGAACAGTGTATTGAAATCACTCCGAAAGGCTGTTCAAAGAGCGAAGGCATAGCGTTTTATCTTGATTACAACCACATGTCTCGCGATAATGTTCTAGTCATTGGCGACTCTGGTAATGACATTTCAATGTTTGAGGCTTTTAAAGAACAAAGCTTCTGCATGCACCATTCGCCCGCCGAAGTTCAGAAGCACGCTTCTCATGTCATCAAGCGCTTCTATGACCTTGAAGACTATATCTACCCATCGGAGGAGAATAGCAAGGTCTCCGAACAAAAAAAGGAAGGAAGCATTTCCAAATGAATCAGATTTCCGAAGTACTGACGACGCTCATCCACTACAAGGTCGTGGTCCGCGATACTCTCGAGTACACGCTCCCGAAGGATGCCTACGATGTCGCGTTATTTAAAGAAAAGAAACGGTCGATCCTTGTCGAAGTGGATCAGCCGACTCCGTTAAAGAGCATTCTCGATCGCTCGGGCGATAATGGCAAGAACCTCGAGAAGACCATCCGTGATTTCTATGATCAAGTTTATGGCGATTCTTCGACCATTTTGAAATTGGCCGATGATGGCTTACGCGTTGACCACGCGCAACACCTCGCCATCTTCAAAGCCGTTCTCCCTATTCACGAGAACGTCGAAGCAATGGTTCTTGGCATTCTCCAAGATGCTCATAAGAACAACATCGATGTCGCTCAAGCGGCAGCGGTGGACCAAGCTGAAGAAAGACTTTATCGCGGTGTCGCTTATATGACGTTAACCGCCCAACTCGTTAAACTCTTTGGCGACTATAACCAAGCCCGGAGAGAAGCGAAAGGCGAAGAAACCGCTGCCTCGCGTTTCATTGGCAATGATATCAATGAGACGATTCAAGATATGAATATCGTTCGGGCGAACTCCCATCTCACCGATGAGCGGTTCAATTCGGTCCAAGACAAAGTCTTCTTAATGGTGGACTTCATGACTGGCCGCCGCGATTTGCCGATGGGCAAGAGCTTCCCGGATGTCATCAAGGAAACCCAAGATTCGATTGCCGGTTATGTCCGTGAAGTCGAACCGCCGTTCCGCGAGATCTACGTTCCGCTCATCAATGCCTTGGTGGAACAAGCCAAGAATGATGATCAAAAGATCAAGGGTGCCCCGGCTTCAGAACAAGCCGTTGCTCAACCCGTCGATGGCGAACCGGTCGAAATCGATCCGAAGACCGGCGCTCCGAAAGCCTAAGCAAGTAAGGAAGTTTTATCATGGAAGAAGTGAAAGCTGAAACAAAGAACAAAATCACAGTTGGCGAAATCGTCTGGATTTGCATTTCCGGTGCGATCGCCGTCGCTGGACTGACGCTGGTTATCTTCGGCATTGTCGGAGATTACCTCCCGCTCAAGTCGAGCGAAAACTGGATTCTTTTAGGTGAAGCTTCTTTCCAAAACGTCATGAAGATGAACTACCGTTGGTTCGGCGTCATCCTCATTCTCTTCGCTGCCTTCGTTAGTGTCATCTTCCTCAATTATTACGCGAAGAAGAGCGACATCGATGAAGAACGGGCGCTTCGAAGACAGCAACGTCTTCAAGTCATCAGCCAATCCGCTGAAGCCGCTCCGGCTCCTGCGAAGGCTCCTGCAACCGAAGTACCGGCTACGCCTGTTGGCGAGAAAAAAATTAATTGACGAAAGATTCTTAAGACCTCCGCTTCACCGCGGAGGTTTTTTCGTGGTTTGATGCTTATCAAGAAAAAAAGGATCAGATTTAGGAAAAACAATCATCGCAATTATATCAATTCTTGTGTTTTCATCGCAAAAAATAATAAAGTATTTACTATTTTTAAAAAATAGTAGTTCCTCAATATCGCCTTTGTTATAATCAAGGAAAAGAAGGGGACCACAGCATGGGGCGTCGCAAATTAGTACCTGATATTGACGATAAAATCATGAGCGAAGTCATGAAGATGACCATGAAAGTCGGAACCGGACTTGTTTCGACGAAAGTCATCGCGAAAAAACTTGGGATATCGGAACCCGTGATATTTACCCATTTCAAAACCAAAGCGGATTTGATGAATGCGACCTTTGTGAAAGCATGTCAGCCTTTGAAGAAAGATAAGATTACTGCCATCGTTTTAGCCAAAGGGAAATCCGCAACCTTTGAGGATTATCGCCCGGCTTTGCTTTGGGCTTTGTCCTTCAAAAAAGAAACGGTCTATATTCATCACTATCTGGCCTCAAGTTATTACGATAATGTTATCGCCTTAAAAGCGCTCACGCCGTTCTTCAGCGAGGTGCGAAAATTGATGACGATTTTCGGGGCAACAGCCATTGGTAATGAAGAGGAATTTAACTTTGTTATTTTTACTTACTTTCATAACCGAATCGATATCTTGAATTCGTTCATTCAGGGACGCTTCGAAGCCAATGAAGATCTCTTGAAAATGGCCGATTGTTATTTGACTGGCGCGACTTTTGCCTGCTTGGGAATTCAAAGATCTTAAGAAGCTCCTTTCCTCAATTAAGGGGCGATTTGCTTGCGATATTCTTAATTTTGAGGGGCAAGGATCCTATCTTCAAAGAGAAGAAGGATCCTTTTTTCTTCACTATTTTTTCCCGAGAAGAAAAGATTCTGAAATATCTTTTGCATTTCAAGATGATCCTTCTATAATCCTTACTTTGTTGATAAGTCAATTTATGGAGGACTTTTTTATGAAAAAGCATCTGAAACCTACTCTGATTTTGCTCTCAAGTTTTGCTCTTTTATCCGCTTGCTCTGGTCGTACGATCTCAAATTCGACAACCCTTCCTTCTTCTTCGCTTATTTCGAGCAGCTCGTCCATCGCGAGCTACCTCATTAAATTTGTCAACGAAGATGGAACTGTGCTTCAAAGTTCTTCCTTTAAATCTGGGACTTTGCCGGTCTACAATGGCGCCACGCCAACCAAGAGCATGACCGCGACGACTTATTATGTTTTTAGCGGGTGGAGCCCCAGCATCGCTCGCGCGAGTGGAGACGCCACCTACACCGCCGTCTTCACCAGCCACGATATTGCCGCTGAATCCCTGGCGAAAATCACCTTTGTTTACGACAGCGCTTCCGCCACGTATCAAGTGGATCAAAGCGACAACGGACTTGATTTACCGGCCGTCATCGTGCCGCCAAGCTATGATGATGGAAGCAATGGCTCTCATCCTGTCACTGCCTTACTCGATAACGCCTTTTGGCGCTGGGGAAAGCTGGAACAGTTCTCCCTTCCAACCACGATTCGGTCCATTGGTAATGCTGCCTTTTCCAATTGTTCTTCTTTAACGGAAGTCACGATTCCGGAAGGCGTTACTGAAATCGGCATGTACGCATTCCAAGATTGCCCGAGTTTAACCAAAATATCATTCCCGAGCACTGTAAGCGAAGTCGGCATCGCTATTTTCTATCGCGATTATTTTCTTAAGACGATTGAAGTGGCATCGGGCAGTTCAAAGCTTACAACCGATTCCCGCGCCTTGTTCCTTGGCACGTCTTTAGTCGCTTATGCCAGCGCCTCAGGGAAAGATTATGTTGTTCCCGAGGGTATAAAAAGCATCGAGCTGTTAGCCTTTACTCATAGCGATATGCTCGAAACCATCTCTTTGCCCGCTTCCTTAACGACTCTGTGGCCGATGGAGCATACTTCGGCGCTGAAAAAAATTACCCTCGCCGAAGGCAATACCACGTTCTCAACGGACTCACGTTCGGTCATTGATAAGGCAAGTCAAAGGCTTTGCGCGTACGCCAACGCTTCTGGAGCGACTTACACGATTCCGGATGGGGTTGTTGAAATCTGCGAAAATGCCTTTGTCGGAGCGGTGTCTTTAACTTCGATTACGGCGCCGTCATCGCTCACTAAAATCAGCCAAGATGCTTTTATGGCTTGCACTGCCCTTGAAGAGGTGACCATTCCGGATACGGTAACGACGATTCAGGGCGGAGCCTTTTCGCAATGCCAAGAACTGAAAACGTTGGCGATCCCGAGCGGCTTGACGAAGATTGATGCGGGTTGCTTCCTTTATTGCGAGAAAATCAACAAGTTGACCTTGCCTTCCGCTCTGACGGAAATTTCGCAGAATGCTTTCTATGGAGCCGAAAGTCTTGACACCCTCAATTTCTCTGGCACGATGAGCGCCTGGTCCAGCGTCAAGAAAGGCAGCAGTTGGCACGAAGATACCCCGTTGAAGTCTGTCCTTTGCTCTGATGGTACGAGCACCCAATTAGATTAAGCGTCTTTTGCTGATATTTTTGCGAAAGAAAACCCGATCAAGTACTGACTTGGTCGGGATTTTTTGCCACTGGCGGAGGAAAAGGGAGTCGAACCCTTGCGCCCGGTTAAGAGCCTACGAGCTTTCCAAGCCCGCCCCTTCAGCCACTTGGGTATTCCTCCACGTCTTTTCGCGTGGCAAGGGCAATTATAGGTGAGTGAAAGGCATTTTTCAATGTTGGTTTATGCTATAATCTCATCCACCATGAAAGAAATTATCATCGATTCGAAAAATTCGGGCCAAAAAGCGGAAAAATTTGTTCGCCGCTACCTTTCCGAAGCCCCATTAGGATACATTTACAAAGCCTTCCGAAAAAAAGACATCAAAGCCAATGGTCATTGGATCCACAAAGATTACATTCTCCAAGAAGGAGATGTGGTGCGGATTTATGTTACCGATCAGCAACTTGCTGACTTCGCCAAACCGCGCGAAGCGACCAAAGCGGATTTGCCTTATCCGATTCTTTATGAAGATGAGAATGTTCTCCTCGTTGATAAGCCCTCGGGACTTCTCGTGATCGGGGACGATGAAGAAAAACGCAACACCTTGGGCCGCAAAGTTTTGGATTACCTTTATTTCAAAGGGGAGTTTGATCCGAATAATCACGCTTTCGTTCCTTCTCCCGCCCATCGCTTAGATCGCAACACGGCGGGCATTGTCGTCTTTGGCAAGACGGATGCCGCGTTAAAAGAACTCGAAGAACTGTTTAAAGATCGCAGCGAAATCGATAAACGTTATACCGCTTTGGTTAGCGGCGTTTTGAAGGGCAAAGGAGAGATTGATGCTCCGCTCAAGAAGAATCCCGAAAGCGGCCTCGTCAGTGTGACCCCAATCGAAAATGGGGGCAAAGAAAGTTTGACCCGTTATACCGTGCAAGAGAATTTTATTGATTCGACTCTCGTCGAAGCGGAACTCGTCACGGGAAGAACCCATCAAATCCGTGTGCATTTCCAATCGATCCAGCACCCGATCATCGGCGATGGGAAGTATGGGGATTTTGCTGCCAATCGCCTTTATAAGAGCCGCTATGGTTTTGACCATCAATTCTTGCACGCCACTTCGCTCACCTTTAAAAACGTTACCGGCGTGCTTTCCATCTTGAATAATAAGACCTTTGTCAGTCCGTTGGCTTCCGAAGAGCAAGCGCTTCTTTCCAAGCTTCGCGAAGAGAAAAAATAAGCCTATTTGAGAAGCAAATTCTTTAACGTTAAGGCAACACCATCATGGTTGTTGTCTTTTTCGGTTGAGGGGAAGTTTGCTAAAAGCGTCGAGGATTTGCAATGGATAATTGCAAAAGGTTTTCCCGCTTTTTTGAGCATCTCAAAATCGTTATTACTATCGCCAAAGGCAATGATGTTTTCTTGCGAAAAAGAAAGTTTGTTCGCGATATAAGAAAGGCCGGAACCTTTGTCGACGCCAGGAAAATAGGCTTCGCTATAAAAGGAAGAAGTCCAATGGCGGTAGCCCAACCCCGTTTCTTCGAGAATGCTGGCTTTCACTAGGGCATCATTTTGATGGGCGGAACGGAAGACGGCCGTATAAACGTCTTCATGAAGGGTCTTTGTCAATGGTCCAATTTCGTGGGGATAATTTGTATAGGGGAAATAATGGTTTAAATAAGCGTCTTCGCGAAGGAGGTAAACCTTCTGGTCGCTTTCGCATTCCATCGAGGTGATTTTGCCTTGAAGTTTTTCGGCGATACGGAGGATGGAATCCCTTTTAAAAACATGTTTAATGGGGGTAAAGGAAGGATCGTGGGGATTGTAGACATGGATGCCATTATAGGTAATGACAGGAGCCTTTGAGCCGATTGCCTCGTAAAACGGGGCTAAAGAACGGTAGGGGCGCCCGCTGGCGAGAATAATGACGTGGCCTTGAGCGATAAGCTCGCGAAGAATCTCGCGCGTGTAGGGTGTCATTTCAAGGCGGTCATTAAGGAGGGTCCCATCGATATCGATGGCAATCAGTTGTTTGTTCATGAGTAAGAAAAGCCCCCGAAAGGGACTTCTCATTATAGAGCCTAGAAGCGTGACTTCAATTAGAGGAAGGTTGCGCCAAGACCAATCGCCGCTAAAGAAAGGAGCAAGAGCGATACGAGCCAAATCCAGAGGTTTCTACTTTGAGCTCGTCCTTCTTCGCGAAGGATTGAACGGCGACTGAAGAAGGCGTAAAGAACAATCAGGAAGCCAGCAAGACCTAAGAGGACGGAAAAACATCCCACAAGAATGTTGGAGGCGATTTCGGCTGGACTGAGCGAACTGAGATTGGCGGTGCGGAAGTGGTTGGGCATCCCTAGCGCCAAGACAAAACCCACTAGCGAAAAGAGCAAAGCGGTAAGGTTTTGCAGGAGATAACGTTCATCTTCTTTCTTTTCTTTAAACGCTTTCGTCGGGTCGTTTTGAACGGAGACTCCCTCAAACAGTTCATTGAGAGGAATTTCTAAGAGAACCGACAAGTTTTTAATCATTTGGGGATCAGGATAGGAATCGCCTTTCTCCCAGCGAGAAACCGCCTTGTCTGAAACGTAGAGATGAGAAGCGAGTTCTTTTTGAGTCCAGCCTTTCTTTTGCCGATATTTCGCAATCACTTCGCCCATAGCCATAGGAGCAATCCTTCTTTCGGGAGATAGTGTGCCTCATTCGATTTCGGGATGGCATAATTTTTTGCGAGAATCGTTCCTGAAAAACGAGAAAAGGAATTTTGAGCGAAAAAAACGTCCGAAGAAAAGGACTCCGTGCTACAATAGCCCTTGTATGATTAAAATCTATTATTCCCCCAGCTGTTCCAGCTGCCGCAAAGTCAAAAAGTGGTTCGACGATCAAAACATTCCTTACGAGCAAAAGGATATTTTCGGAAAAGAACTCTCCCGCGATGACCTGATGGAAATCATCTCGAAAGCGGAAGATGGTACCGACGATATCATCTCGCCGCGAAGCAAGATCGTTTCTGAGAATGACATCGATTTCGATGATATGACCGTTTCGCAGCTCATTGAATTCATTCGCAAGAATCCGTCGGTCTTGCGCCGGCCGATTATCGTTGATGATCATCGCGTTCAAGTCGGCTATAACGCCGAAGAAATCCGAACCTTCATCCCGCGCGCCCGCCGCATCGCTGAAATGGCTTGCAGCGATGAAGAGTGCCCGACTTTCGGAACTTGCGATCCTTCCAAGGACATCCAAGGCTTACTTAAGATTAAAAAATAAGCCGTTTTTGCAAAGATAATAAAAATGGAACCCGGTTTTGCTGGATTCCGTTTTTTGTTTTCCGAAGGCTTTATTTCACCGCGTCAAGAGCGCGTGAGACCTTGGTCTTCTTGTTGAGGAGGAAGGGGATGCCATTCTTCTCTAGAAGTTCCTTAAGGAGACGCTCCGCTTCGGGCTCGTTATTGTATTCGAGTTCGATCTCGTAATCGACTTGCCCCGAATAGTGATTCTCATCAATTGAGAGCTTGCCACCCTCGTAGGGAACGTCGATACGTTCGGTTGTTAAAGAGGTCTTGATCTTCAACGTTGTCACGTCGATGTCGAGCATCGTGAGGAAACGCTTGATATCACCATCGGGGAAGAGACCGTTATCTTTGAAATCAGCGAACTTTTGCCGAGTCCAAGTGCAGTTCTTCTCGAGAAGTCCTTGGGAAAGCGGTGTCTTTAACGTCATCTCGTAGAGACCGCCTTTTTCCCGGACTCGTAAAGCAATACCTTCTTTGCGAAGAGTATTTTTGGCATCATCGATATAGTAGTTTGTTTGTTTGTAGGAAGGGAAATCCGAAAATAAGGAGACAATCTTGTCGTAATCGGTTTTCTTAACTAAGGCTTTAGCTTCAATTTCAATGGCGTTACTCATAAATGTTCCTCTTGTGCTATTATACCTTCCATGAAGACAATTAGCATTCTTTCTGGCGACTATTTCATGCAGAACCTTTATTGGATCATCGCTGTGACGGTCGTTGGAGTGATTTTAGCCTATTTTCTCCTCAGCCATTTCGTTCATGTCAAGAAAACCAAAAAGCCGCTCATTAAGCCAGATCAGGGCAAATATCTTGCCGCTTTAGGTGGAAATGAGAACATCATTTCCCATGAAATCATTGGCTCACGCATCGTGGTGGTTTTGCGGGATTATACAAAAATAAACCGGCCCCTTTTAGAAGAAGCCGGTGTGACGGGTTTTATCGAGAAAAGCGATAAGTTAACCCTGGTGATCAAAGACCACAGCCAAGAAGTCTATCAAACGATATTTCCGAACTAGCGCGAGCGGGCGAAGACGTGCCAAGCAATATCCTCAGTCGGTAAACCCATGACGTTATCGTAGCTGCCTTCAATATGATTGATGAGCCCGACTTCATCCTGAATCCCATAAGCGCCAGCTTTATCTAAAGGATGGTACTTTTTGACGTAGGCGTCGATTTCTTCTTCGCTCAAAGCATTGAAATAGACCGCGGTAGAAACACTGCGGGTGATTTCTTTATTGGGGGCGATGAAGGTATAGCCTGACAAGACGATTTGCTTCTTGCCGCTTTCGAGGCGAAGCATGGCCTTGGCTTCCTCATCCGTGTGGGGTTTGCCGAGGATTTCACCATTGAGAATCACAATCGTGTCGCAAGCCAAAACCGAATCATTGGGATAAAGCGCGTGAATCGCATACGCTTTTAAACGCGACTCTTCGGCGGGCAAGTCCTTCGGATCGACGGAGGAGTCAATCATTCTTTCGTCGACATCGGGAACAATGACGGTGAAGGAGGGAGCAATCTTTTTGAGGAGCTCTTTTCTCCGAGGTGAAGCACTAGCTAAGATGAGCATGAATTCTCCTTATTCTGTGACGTTCATGATGACCGGGATGATCATCGGATTCCGCTCCGTTTTGCGGAAGATGTAGGAAGAGACTTCGTTTTTGATCGTCGCTTTGATGTCGCTGAAGGTGCATTTGCTCTTCATAAGGTTACGGATCGCGTCTTCGGCGTGCATTTGCGAATGGCGGATGACGTGGCTATCCCCAGCGGCGGCAAAGCCCCGGGCATAGACAATCGGCGGGACCACCATCGTGTTGGTGCGCGAATTGATGGTGACAAGCACTGCGACCATGCCATCGCTCTTGAGTTGGTCGCGGTCATTGATGACGGCACTGGATAAGCCATCGAGGTCGTTGCCATCGATGTAGACGTCTTCAGCCGGGACGTGCCCACCCCGGGTGACTTGATGGTTCTTTAAGACCAACGTATCGCCATTATCGCAGAGGAAAATATGATCGTGAGGGATCCCTAGGCTTTCAGCGACCTGACCATGCAGTTTTAACATGCGGTATTCGCCATGGGCTGGCATGAAATACTTCGGATTCACTAAGCGGAGCATCAACCGGAGTTCTTGGCGCGAAGGGTGACCCGAAGAGTGAAGCGAGAAAGCGAGGCTATTCTGTTTAACATCGGCGCCTTGTTTGACGAGGTTATTGACCAAGCGGTCGATCAGCGCTCCGTTGCCCGGAATCGGGTTCGAAGAGAAGACGATTGTGTCGCCAGGGATGATATGAATATTCTTGTGATCGCCATTGGCAATTCGCGATAGGGCAGCCATCGCTTCGCCTTGGCTTCCGGTGCAGAGAATGCAGACTTCGGAAGCGCGATATCCCCGCACCATATCATCGCTGATAAGCGAGGTATCAGGAATCTTAATGTAGCCATATTCGCGGGCGATGCCGACCACGGTTTCCATCGAGCGACCCAAGATGCAAATCTTGCGCTTATGTTCGACGGCGACTTCGACGACTTGCTGAATACGGTTGATGTTGCTCGAGAAGGTCGAGACGATGATGCGGCCGGGGGCCTTATCGAAAATCTCTTCAACGCCGCTCCGGACATTGGTTTCGGAAGGAGTGTAGCCTTCAAGTTCGGCGTTGGTGGAATCGCTTAAGAGCAAATCGACACCTTCAGTGCCGAGACGCGCGACTTTATCGAGCTCGAAATTCGGTCCGACCGGAGTCAAATCGATCTTGTAGTCGCCCGTATCGATAATGCGACCTTCTTTGGTGTCGACGCAAATGCCAAAAGAATCCGGAATCGAGTGAGTAACCCGGAAGAAAGAGACTTTGAATTCGTCACCGATATTGATGACGGAAGTCGAATCATATTCCACGATTTTGACATCGTCTTTGATGCGGGCATCTTCGAGTTTGTGTCGAATGAGAGCAGCCGCTAGGCGCGGGGCATAAATGACGGGAATATAAACCGAGCGAATCAAGAAAGGAATGCCACCGATATGGTCTTCGTGACCATGGGTGATGAACAAGGCCCGAATCTTGCTTCGGTTATTCTTTAAATACGTATAATCCGGAATGACATAATCGACTCCGGGGAGGTTCGCTTCGGGGAAGCGAACGCCAGCATCGAGCAAAATAATGGAACGGTCTGTTTCTAAGCAGTAGGTGTTCTTTCCTACCTCGCCTAAACCGCCCAAAGCAAATACATTAACAGGTGAATCTAACCTAGCCATGAATGGCCTCCAAGAAAAACGGCATGATTATTCCTATTTCGAAACTAACCAGCGCTTTAACTATAACACGCAAGCGTTCTCGCGCAAGCGAGAGCGTACCTCGAAATGAATGAAAACGCTTAACTTTGAGGAAAAATCGAAGGAAAAAGAAAATCCCCAGTTTTGCTCTCGTTTCACTGGGGATGAGATCTTTTTCGTCAAAACTCTTTAGCCGATGGCAATCGAACCCGGGATTTCCCTTTCCGGATCTTTCGGGTCAATGTGATCGTAGAAGAGAACGCCGTCAAGATGGTCGATTTCGTGCTGCAAGACAATCGCGTCGTAACCTTCTGCTTTGATGAGGACATTTTCGCCAACGAGGGCGTTATAAGCTTTCACCTGAATCCGGAAATCACGATAGACTTTGCCCGGATGGGGCTCATCGACAGAAAGGCAGCCTTCTCCGCCAGCCAAGAAGCACTTTCGTATCGAAGAGAGAACAATCTTTGGATTGACGAGTTCGTATTGGATAAATTCGGTGCGTTCTTCGTTGATAGGATAATAAATAACCAACATCCTGCGATTGACGCCGACTTGAGGGGCCGCTAAGCCAATCCCTTCGCGGAGTTTTGGGTTCTCCTCGCGGGACTTGGGATCTTGACTCGCTTTGAGGTAGGCAATCATCTCGTCCAAAAGGGCTTTGTCTTCGGACGATAAGGGAAGAGTGACCTCTTTGGAAGGAGAATGAATCGATTTCGCGTTATCTTTAACAATTCTAATCATAATAAACGTATTGTAGCACGCTGGAAGAAAAAATCTTAAAATAAACTCCGCATGGAAAAAGAATTACTCGATGATTTAGCCGAATTGAAGGCGGCGATGAAACTTGACCCTCGAATCGTAGCTCTCGAAAAAGCCGAAGCCGCTCTCTACGAGGATCCGTCTTTTGTGCGTTTAGCCAATCAAAAAGACGCCGCCGAACGCGCCTACGAGGATCTCTTGGCTTACCATAAAGAAAGTGACCCGGAAGCCCTCGCTCTTCAAAAGGCCCTTTATCAAGCCAAGTTGGCGTTAGATAGTCATCCCTTGGCGCAAGCCTATAACGCGGCTTTCATCCCCGTCCGCGATCTTTATATGGCCATCGACGACATTCTTTATGCCCCCTTCCGAAAGAAAAGTCTCTTTGAGGGGATTTATTGATGATCAAAATTGCTGGCGGGATTTATCGCTCCCGCATCATTAAGACTCCGGACACTTTAACGATTCCCACCAAATCCATGGTGCGGGAAGCGGTGGCGAATGCTTTGGCCCAAGATTTTCCCCAAGCTCAGGTGCTCGATCTTTTCGCCGGCAGCGGTGCCCTGGCTTTAGAAGCCCTCTCTCGTGGGGCAGCGATGGCTTATTTCGTCGATTCTTCACCCGCAGCCTATAAAGTCATTCAAGAGAACATTCAGACCCTCAAAGCCAAAGGAATGGCTTTTTGCGAGGATTATCAACTCGCGCTCTCCCAGTTTGAAAAAGAGAAAAAGGTTTTCGACATCGTTTTTCTCGACCCGCCTTATGCGATGAAAGAAGTATACCCGAACGTTCCGAAGTATCTTCTCGAACATGGCTTATTGAGTTCGAAAGGGATTGTTGTTTTGGAATTCGAAGGTGAAGTTGAAGCCCCCGTTTCGCTTTTTTCCTTCGCAAAGCGTTATCATTATGGCAAGAGTGATGTCTTGATCCTTAGGAGGTAACGTATGCGCATTGCGGTCTACCCAGGTAGTTTCGATCCGATCACCAACGGTCACTTGGATGTTTTAAAACGCTCGCTCGGTGTCTTTGATGAAGTCATTCTTCTTTTGGCGGTCAATCCGGCCAAAAAGAGCGCCTTCTCCGTTGAAGAGCGGTTGGCAATGATGAAAGAAGCGGTCAAAGACCTCCCTCATGTTAAAGTGGATTTCTATCCGGGATTGACCGTCGATTATTGCAAGAAAGTTGGGGCCAAGCACCTCATTCGTGGCTTGCGGGCGGTCAGCGACTTCGAATACGAATTTCAATTGGCAGCCGCCAATGAATTTGCGGATCCGGAAATCGACATGGTCTTCTTTATGTCCCGCAAAGAAGAGACCTTCATCTCTTCAAGCACAATTAATCAGCTTCATGCCAACGGGGTCGATGTGACTCCGCTTGTGCCGAAAGTCGTTCTCGAATACTTCGCTAAGCACGATAAGAAATAAATAAGAAAAGACCGCCAAATTCCTCGAGGAGAAATCAGGCGGTCTTTTATTTGGCTTTTACTTCAGCATCTCGATGACGCTGGGGTTACTCTTCTTATCCCCGCGGAGTTTCGAATAGAGCAAAGTGTCGCATTCGAAAGTATCGTGGGCATCGATGAAGATATTTTTGGCGGGGATGCCCAAGGCGCGGAGCATCAAGACATTCATGACTGGAACGTCGAAGAAGTCGACGCCACTAGTCCTTTTGGCGGCGGCACGATAACCCATATCCATGATTTTCAGCAAAGTTGGGCGGTCGACTAAAGTGTGGCTGAAGGTTAAAGCGGGTCCGAGGTAGACGATGATGTCTTCGGGGTTAAGGTTATATTGAACCATGACTTCGTGCATCCGTTTCTTCAATTCTTCTTTGAGGGTGCCTTCTTTGGAAAGCGGTGCCCCTCCAACGAGATGGGCAACTGGATCATAGAAGAAGAAGGGGACTTCATCCGCGGTTTTAATCACGAAGGGGTGATTGGCTAAGGCGGTGACAGAGAAGGCCGTGATTTCTTCTCCGCTGGGGTAGGATTTGGCTTCTTTCGTATAGGTTTCAAGTCGGAGTTCTGGGAACTCAGCAAAAATGATTTTTTCCATAAGTGCCTTTATTATACAAAAAGAAAACCGCCTTGAGGCGGTAATCTTGTTTTTGTAGAGGAATTAGAGAACAGTGAAGAGGTTCTTCTGGGCATCGGAATTGTAATTGACAGCCGTAGTGGCAACCTTATCCGAATCGGTGTGGTTCCACATATCGAGGAGTAAACTTGCCCGCGCCGTATCAGTTTCGCCTGAGATGGTGAAGAGCACTTCGCTTAAGCCAGCCCGACCCGCTTGAACGGCAGTGCTGCTGTAATCGACTAACGCCACGGCCGGAATTGGGAAGCTATCATAGCTGCTGCCATCGAAGCCGTATTTGGCATAGAAGTCATCGCCGATCGAAGCCCGAGTCTTATACGGGGCATCCATCAGTTTGGACATCGTGCTTTGGAAGAGGTCGACGTGGATCGAGAGGAAGCGTTCGAAGGCGCTGCCCTTATCCTTGAAGTCGGTATCGGTCGTCGAGGTATCATCTTTGAAGATGGTGTAATACTTGAACGTGCCATTGTCGGTCGGATTGTAGCCGTAATGTCCCCAGTTATCGCGGAGATACTTGAAGCCGGTCTCGGCACTCTTGCTGGCGGTGTTGGTCGAATCAGCAAAGATTAAGAAGAACTTGCTGCCATAGTGTAAATCGTCACTGGAGAAGGTGGTGGCGGTGCCATTGACATAGAAATTATCAATGGTGTTCTTGGCGATACTGTTCGCTAAGCCATCGGCGGCCGAGGCGCTATTGGCACTCTTATCATCGGTTTCGCCTTCCAAGTTCATCTTCTGGGCGTTGTAGAAGGAGTTGGTACTATTGAGCGTGAAGCTGTTGGCCCAATTCGTGATCGACGGGATCGAGAAGATGACCGCGAAGATGGCGCCGACAATCAGAAGCGGCTGAACCCAAGCGGTGTCTTTAATCCAGCGCCAAATCTTCACAAAGAAGGCGCCGATAGCCTTTAAAATGATCATGGTTTTTAACTCTCCCTCTAAATAAAAAGTAGCCTGTTTCTTAGAAACAGCGTGTTAATAATATCATCACTCCCCTAGGGTGGCAACAAGAGGTGCAATTTTTTGTTTCGAGATTTCTTTGACGCGAATTTTCTTGGAGAGCGAACCCTTCTTTTTCTTTGGGGCTTTTCTCGTGTTTCCTCTTTTAACAAGAGTTTTGCCCTTCCAAGGCGAGGCAATTCAAAAAGAAAGAGAAGGGATTTGATAAAACGGTTGGGTTTCTGCAAAGATAATGTCCAGATCGAAGAAGGCTTAGGCGAGGCTTAAAACCAAAGCACCGCTACTGGAAACGTCGGTGCCGGTTAAGCTGATCGAGACCGTCTTATTTTGGGCGGTCATCGCTAATTGAAGCGCGGGGTAATAGGTCGAGGTTTTAATCGGATCTGAGAAATCCAAAACGATCTGACCATAGGTGCTCGAACTGGAGTTATTGTCAAAGCTCATCCAGCCCGAGGAAGCAAAAGATTCGTTGATGAGGTCGTAGAAGGCAGCCTTTAGTTCGCCGCTGGCCTCCTTATTGCCATAGTAGACCTTATCGGTTTTGAGGGTAATTTCATATTCGGTTGTGCTCGGCTGGAGCAAGGTATCGAAAATGATGGAAGTCTCATAGCCATTGATGTTCACCCCGACGATGAGGTAGAGGTGGTCTTGGACGATCTGGGCATAGAAATCATCGACTGCAATCGCGTTGACTTTGTAGGTAGAGCCATCATCTTTTAAACGCGAAAGAATATAGGAATAGCCATAGATGGATGTCGTCTCGAGATACGAAGTGATTTCATCTTCGCTGATGCTGGAAAGAATTGGTGAGGTGAAACCAACGTTGGCCGAATCTTGAAGATCTTTTTGAACCAAACTCGGAATGGTGCTGGCTCCGTAATTAATCGGGCCTTCGTAGGTGGAGATATCGCTAATTCCGATGCTCGAAAAATCGCGAGTCTTACCGGTTAAGTAGGTCTTGCTGACATCGCTCGTGTGAGTATAGCCGCGGACCAGATATTCAAAAACATAGCTTTGGCTCGTCTCGTCCGTTTCAATCGCGCCTTTGTCGAGCAGGGTTTTGAGCTGGCCCCGGTAATCGCTCATATTGATTGGAGCCGTTTTGTCGTTCGGGCAATAAGTCGGATTCGTATGAAGCTCTTCGAGAGCGACATCGGCGGTTAAGGCTTTGCCTTGGTAGAAGTCAAAGCCGAGGAGGTCATCTTTGATAAAATCATTGAGAATTGCCGAATAGACGGCATTGGTACTGCCGCCGATTTGTTTTTCGAGGTCTTCGATCATAGCCTTTTTCGTATAGGTGATGGTTTTGTCGGCGAGGGAGACCTTCATATTGAGTCCGGCGTTTTTGAAGAGGGTCGTCAAACTTTCGTCATTGAGGGAAGAACCCGCCAAAGAAAGAGCCAAGGAATCCATGCCGGAAATCCGACCAACTTTCATATCGCTAATTGTGAAGATGAAGGCACCGTTTTCGGGGTTTTGGGCATCTTTGGTTTCGCTGAGGGTAGTTTTAATATCGATCCGAGTGTCAAAAAATCCGCCTAAGGTTGCGTCCAAATAAAAGTGGTAGGCATCGTCTTCGATCGAGACCGTTAATTTTTTGAGATAACCTTTTGCGTTATCGGGAACAGACTTGCTCGCTTGATAGAGCAGTTGGTTTAAGTCGTCTTCTTTAACCACGTAAGAAATTTTGTGGCTCGTTGCGGTGTCGTCAAAGGCATCGACCGCTTTTGCCTTGAATAGACTCGAAGTATCCACGTTATCTTTGCCAACGAAAGCGGCAGTGGTGTTATCGTAAAAGCAGGCGTAAATTGCGACGACGGGGACGATAATCAAGACCGTAAACAAACTGAGGAAAATGATCAACCCCGTATGCTTCTTTTTCTTTTTCTGAGGTTCCATGTTTTTGCCCATCTGCTAAATATACCCGTCTTTTCGTGTTTTATCCACCTCCTAAAGGAGGGTTTAACAATTGCTTTTTAAGTGCGAAGAACAAAGGAGATAAAGCGAAGCACTTTTCGCCCATTTTTAGCAAAAAGTCGGGGTCTTATTGTTTATTTTCTTCGAGAGCATATAATTCAACTTGCTTATGGTAAAAATTAAATTCGACGAGTTAAAAGAAAAAGAAAAAAACTGGATGTTTGACCATCCAGTGGCCCGCGGTATTGCAGATTATGGCTGGACTTTCATCGTTTGCACCCTCAGCGCCCTTTGCTTTGCTTTTGGCTTCAATGCCTTCATGGATTTGGGCACCCAAATTCACGATGCTAGTGGTGCTCCCATCGAGTTCGTCAAACTGGTTGCTGGCGGCGTTTCCGGCGTGAGCCAGGTCATCACCATTTTCTTTGAAATCTGCGGTTGGAAAAGCACCACAGATGGCGGCACACTCGATGAACATTTGGCCTATTCCATCATGTATTTCGTCATCAATATCCCGCTATTCTTATTAGCGTTCTTTAAAATCGGCAAACGCTTTGGTATCTTCACCTTTATCAACGTTGTTGAAGTCTCGCTTTTCATGAAAGTTTTAACGATCGATAACGTGGCTTGGCTTCAGTTTATGGCCAAATTCGTTTCCGACAACGGTGGTCTTCTGGCCCGTGCCTTATTCGCCGGCGTTATGACGGGCTTATCCTCCGCTTTGGCTTTTAAGGTTGATATTTCGGCGGGTGGCATCGATATCATCGCTTACTATATCGCTTTAAAGAAAAATGTTTTGGTGGGCAAATATTCGGTATTGCTGAACTCGGCCACCGTAGTGTTCTTTGCCTTACTGACTTCATGGAAAAGCGGCTGGGATCCGACCTTAAGCGCCGAAGCCTTTGGACGGGTCTTCTATTCGGGACTTTATATGCTCGTTTGCATGTTTGTGGTTGATACCATTAATGTTCGCAATAAGAAAGTGAAAGTCGAAGTGGTGACCTCGACGAAAGAACTGGGCGAACTTCTCATCGCGACCCTTCCTCATGGTGCCACCATGGTGACGGGCATCGGTGTTTACACCGGCAAAGAACGCTACATCTTCACGATGGTCGTTTCTTCAAGCGAAGTCAGCTCTTTGATTAAAGTCGTCCGCAAAGAAGACCCGGCGGCTTTCGTTCAAGTCATTGATTTGGCGCAAGTCTATGGTCGTTTCTTCGTGAAACCCGTGAAATAAATCATTCGGATGATGGTGGTGAAACTATGGGGCGTCGCAAAATTGTTAATTTGGAGCAGAAAATCTTCGTTGCCGTTCTTCGCATGAACGCCAAGGAAGGCTTTAGCAATATCTCAACGAAGAGCATGGCAAAGAAACTTCACGTTTCTGAGCCGGTCTTCTTTTCACATTTCCTCACGAAACAAGGCTTGCTGAATGCGACCTTCGATTACGCTTGGAAACAAATATTCCCGAATTTTGGCATTCCGACTTCTCTGATGGAATCAGACTTCGATAAAGGCTTCAAAATCTATCAAACCAAGAACGATGTGATTTTGGCGAAATGGCCCAATGAAATCCTCTTTGTTCACGATTTTTTGAACGCCAGCCATGGCGATATCGCCCACGCGGATCAGACGATGAAAGAGACGATGGACATGCTCAAAGGCTTCTTCGCGGCGGCTGATCCCCAATTAAGCCCGTACGATTTGGACATCTTGGCTCGGCATACACTGAAGCTTTCGCTGGGCTATCTCGTCGAGATTATTCGGGGCAATCTCGTGCGGAGTCAGCGGAGCGATGCGCTTTACTACACCTTGCGCCACAACGGTTATCTTGCGCTTCGACAGACGAATTTGAGCCTCTATAAAGGTCCAGAGAAATAACGTCGAGAGAACAAAAAATAGGCCGCATCCTGCTGCGACCTATTTTTCTTTACAAAATTCAACTTATTTCTTGAGAAGAATCGGGCAAACGAAAGCGGCGATGCCACCTAAACCCGCGATGAGCGAGAAAATGCCACCGATCACGAAACCGGCGCCAAGTTTGTAACTAATCACCGAGCTGCTCTCATAGCCATAAAGCGGAATAGCGCAGAAGAAGAGAATGCCCGCGACGAAGGCGAGTAATCCAGCGAAAGCGAAGATTAAACCAGCCGCTGAGAAACTCGCAAGTTTCTTGTCCTTCTTGAGCGCGAGTAAGACGATCGCACAGACGCCAGCGAGTAAAGCGATGAGAAGGAAAATCCAAGCAACCAATAAGCCAGGGCAAGCACTGGTCTTGTCATTCGAATTGCCAAAAATCATCTCATAGCCAGACATCGTGTAACTTGCTCCGGTGATGCCCCCAACGCCAACAATTCCGTGGGCAGCGGGCATGATGATAGCGATGATCGCAAATAAGACCATCACGAATCCTGAAATCAAAGCCGTCCCAAATTTCTTCATCGTAAGAACCTTTTTAAAGTTCGCTATTATCCTTAATAATTGCAATTATGCAATAGACAAATAGTACCATTTGTATTCTTGGTATTTTCGCAATTAACTCGAGAGTTTTATAATAAAGATATGGATATTTCATTGATCTCTCTCCGCAACGCTCTCAGCAAAGAAAAAGCCGAAGAACTCGATGCGACTTCTACCTTGTTTCTCCGGGCGATCAATCCCAAAGATCGCTTTCATTTTTACCGCGATGAAGTCCGGGAGAATACCTTGTTCCTTTTCTTCATCGAAAGCGGGGGCTCCGAAGCCCCGTTTTTGAAGATTTATCAAAATTATCCAGCTCCCTATTATCTCTTAACGAAAGGCGATTCGAACTCCCTCGCCAGCGCCTTGGAAATTCTTTCTTTCTTGCACGAGAAAGGGCTTCAAGGAAAAATTATTTATGGTAATCCCAACGAAATTGAAAGGGATCTTGCAGAGATTTTTGAATTAGCTGAAGCCCGTCAGCGTCTTTCCGAGAGCGTTCTTGGCGTGATTGGAAAGCCCTCCGACTGGCTGATTTCCTCTTCGGTTGATTACAGCTTAGCCGAGAATCGTTTTGGTCTTCGTTTGGTTGACATTCCGTTGGAAGAATTGAAAGAAGAAATCGCCAAGCATTCTTATCCGAAAGAGAATCTGCCCCAAGACTTATTATCAAAGGCTCCGTCCCCAGAGATATTAGAAGGCGCCCTTGAGATTTACGGTGCCTTGAAACGCTTGGTGGCGAAATATCACCTTTCAGGTTTCACGATTCGGTGTTTTGATCTTTTGGAAAGCGTCAAGAATACGGCTTGTTTGGCGTTGGCTCTTTTGAATAGCGAGGGAATCTCGAGCGGATGCGAAGGCGATGAAGCTTCGCTCATCAGCATGCAGATTTTCCGCGTCTTGGGTCAGCCTTCTTTTCAATGCAATCCCTCCAAGGTCATTTCCGGGACTAACGAAATGATTTTGGCTCATTGCACTTTGCCTCTCATGATGGCAAAAGGCGGCTATTCCTTTTTGAGCCACTACGAGAGCGGGCTGGGAATTGGGGTGCGTGGCGTTTTTGCTAAAGAGAAAGTTACGATTTTCAAGTTAGCCAACAATCTCATCGATTATCATCTTTCGAGCGGCGAGATTGTTGAGAATCTTCAAGAAGCTTGTTTGTGCCGGAGCCAGATTCGAGTTCATTTCGATAACCCCGTCGCCCCTTATTTAGAAAATCCTTATGGCAACCATCTTTTGGTGGCGTACGGGGATGAGGTCGAAAAAATCAGCCAACTTTTGGCGAGTTTCTAAAGCAGATAAAGGGTTAGTTTATTTTTCGTGGGGCTAAGCCAAAGTCCAATGCTGCGTTCCTAAACTGAAGGAATGGTAAGTGGTCGATGTGTCGCCCAAAGCGGTGGCGATGTGGTAGAGCCCAATGGCCCCATAGTTTATGGCGAGATCCTTATCGGAGCGATATGAGGTCGAAAGATTATCAGCGATTTCGTGATAGGAAGACTCCTTCACCTCGCAGGTTAAGACGAAGGCTGTGAGATCGCCAACGCCATTGATGGTGGTTTGACCATTCATATGGATATTAAAGGTGTTGTCGCTTTGATCCCAAGTGACGTATTTGTAATCGAGACTCGCATGAAAAAGAGTCTTTTGATAAAGGAGAGGTGCCACGATGGCGTTCGTATAATCTTCAAGGAGAGATTCTTCCTTTTCGGCAGCCAATGGTTCGTAGCGGTTATAAAGGACCGCTCCAACGATGGCAATGATGGAAAGCAAAGAGAAGATGCCCGTCAGAAGTCCAAAGACGAAATAGCGTCCATGATGCGGCTTATTCTGAACATCCATGATGAATACCTCTAAGTATATTTTACGGGGGTTTGGACATGAAATAAAGGGGGTTTGCAGGGGATAATAAAAAGAGCGGTAATCCGCATTAGGCTGAGAGAAACGGATTAGAACTCCTTGTTTAAAACCTTTTTTGCACGTTTTTGTACATAATTTGTACACAATAAAAAAAGAAAACCTAGGGGTTAGCTAGGTTTTTTGTTCTCTGGCGGAGAAGCAGGGATTTGAACCCTGGCTGGGCCTTACGACCCACTATCAGTTTTCGAAACTGACCCCTTCGGCCACTTG
>DAISHV010000015.1:0-25411 GCA_036822315.1 Bacillota bacterium
ACAAAAAAACATAGGCATTGCCTATGTTATTTTTGATGGTGGAGTCGAGGGGAAACGGGTCAAAAATCGACTTTCCATTTTCCTTACGTAGTAAGCCGCTTTTGTTTTTCATAAAACGAAAGTAAAAGGGTCAAAAACATAAGCTACGCTTATAAAAGGCAAGTAAAAGGGCTAGTAGATTAATGAGTAATTTGTTCTAGAAATGGCCGAATTATTTGGCTTTCGTCTTTTGGTCTTTTTCGTTTTTAGAAACTGGAGAGCACTTCTTCACCAAGTGATGAAGCAACTCCTCGGCGATCTTCAAATTCTCAACCTCGCCCGGGGTCAATGTATTATCAATGTCCCGGCCAAGAAGATAGTCGGTCGTCGTTTCGAGAGCGTCGGCCAACTTGACCAGCATTTCGTTCGACGGCTGGAAGATCCCGTTTTCCCACCGGTAGTAAGTCAAAGGAGTCACGCCCAAGATGCGAGCAAGCTCGTTTTGGTTGTAACCCTTGGCTTCACGGAGCTCGACTAAACGAGTCCAAGGATGTTTGTTTTCTGCTTGCGCCATTGTTTGCACTCCTCGCACACAAGATTAACACAAAAGGAAACAGGAATGTCAATTCGTATTTTTCCGAAAAGTCCCGATAATAACTAAAACGTTAAGGTGTTTTAGGTTTTGATTTTTGAGCCGTTTTTCACACAAAAACAAAGGTCAAAAAAGTTAAGAAATTAATCATTTACGTAGTAAAAGAAGCAAAAATGTCTACTTTTTTGTGACACCCCAAAATGTCTTGCTGGATGAAAATAATCGTAAAAAGAAACTTTTACTAATGTTAATTTCTATTTGTGAATATTTTACAATTGGGGCCTATATGTAATACATATATGTATCTAAATTCGACCTTCTAAATATGACAATTGCCTTTTCCGGTGCTAAATTAGCGCCACTTAAAGGGGAGCGTTTACTACTTCACCAGAAAGGGGCTTCGGTTATGGCCGAATTGTTTGATCCTTTGCTCAGGGTCACACTTCTTGAGCAATGCGAAAGGTTCTCTAGGGAACTGGATGCGTCGATGAGCGTCGAAGAGGGGTATCCCCTTCTCCGCCTCGGGGAAACGTCGGTTGAGATTCACCTCTCGAAATTCCATAACGATGATTACTCTTATTTCTCCTCCAGCATTGCCGTTGGGGAAGAAAGAACGGTCCTTCGTTTCTACTTTGAGGATTTACTGGACTATCGGAACTTGAAGAGAGCTCTGTTATCGTGTTTCGGAAGAAAGGCGAAAACAGATCCCTATTCCCTCCCGAGGTTCAATCTTCCCCGGGAGTCCTATGACAAACTGATGACCGAGAATCGGGTTTATCTCAAACCGAACCTCACTCTTGCTAAAGACTACGCTGAGAGCACTTACGTCTTCTTCGTTCTCTGCAAAGACACCGTCCAGTTCTGCCGCCACTGGGGCTTAGACAAGACGCTTTATAGAAATTGCCAGGTTCTTCCTGCGAGCACCTCCCAGAGCGGAGGGGCCCAATGAAAAGATTCAAGCTTCAGTGGAAGGCTTTGAACACGTTGAGGGTCAGGGAAGAGGTCTCAATTAACAGCGATGGGGCTTATCGAAGCCCCACCCAAACGAAGCCTGACTACCTCATTCGCCTCAATTTCGACGGCAGCTCTTACGTCTATTGCAAATACCAGGGCGATCGGGATCCGCTCTATCGGAACTACATTCCGGATTTGGAATGGAGCAATTGCGAGGTCTACCCGGAAAGCTTCTTCTGGGTGAGGGGAGCGGACAAATGATCGCGTTCGTTCTCAAAAAGCCAGCCTATCAAACCCTGATGGCCTATCACTTCGTCATCATTGATCTTCACGGCAACAAGGCGAAATGGAGCAACGGCCGCTTTATGATCCACGAGGATTGGCAAGGCGGTTATTCCTATTTCCGGATCACCAAAGGCAAGGGCCCCGGGGGCTCGATCGCCGTTGAGAAGATCCACCACGCGAGCGAGATCTTCCCGACGCCGAGGGAGAACTGGGACGGCTTCGCTGAGTTGCCTTGTCATTATGAGGGCAACAAGCTCATCGAAGGCGGATTTGAAGAAGATTTGCTTTAATTTTTTAGTTAAGAAACAAAGCTTCCACCATATGCTGCATATTTCTTTCGGGCCCACTGATAACAATCAAGGGAATATACTGCTACTGATTTCGCAAAATCTGCTTTTTGAGTATCGGTTGCGCCATATTGGTCAATTGGAGCTGTGTAAGTGTACGTTTGCAAATCTCCGTTTGTGTCAAATGTTAGGTTCGCATATTTAAATGAAATCATTTTGCTATCTATGTTTAAATTGCCATAGATTACTGTTGTAGTTAAATATGAGCCTAATGTGAACGTTTGGTCTGACTCAAAATACACTACTTGACCGCTCGAAGACGTAAAATGACCACTGTCCGACATTGCTACATAATTATTATGAGACGGCGAATAAAATAAGTGGCGCGTTAAATAACTAGTACCTGAATTGTTATCCTCTACTATTTGGTATTGATTATTTTTATATGTTCCGTACGCTTCCATAAACGCCGTCATTTTTACCGCTGGATCAACCGAGGATGATGAAGAGGACGCCTGAGAACTTGAAGAGGAGGATGCTGTTTTTGAACTTGAAGGTGTTTGTTCTTTGCTGCTTGTTTGTTGTGTACTGCTCGATGTTTTTCCGGCACTACTCGTTTCTTGATGGTTTTGACTACTCACAATGGCACTTGAAACGGACACCGGACCGCATGAGCAAAGAATGAGGCTAGATAAAAGAACGAATAAGAATGATCTTTGTTTGCTTTTCATAATTCCCCCAGGTTAATGTTGACCAGTCGAATATCAAAAACTGATCAATCTCACACTTTTTACATTTATATAATAGCCTCGTTTCCGTCTTTTAAATAAAAAAGTTTAATTGGTTTACCGAAAATTGGTGGGGCATAAAAATCACTTTGTTGTCTATGGGTATGTAGGAGGTGCAATTTATGGAAAGCACTAAAACGAGACTGGAAGATCTGACCGAGACCGAGAAACTCCGCTACTACCGGGCGATCGAAGGACGCCTTAACGACCGGAGCGCCAACGCCGTCGAAATGGGCTTCCTCAAGGACTTCGCCGATAAGTGGTCATCCCCCAGGGCGATGGCTAAGTATGGGATTGCCCTCGTCGAAGGGACCTGCATCAAGAAGGACGAAGCCAAGGGTATCTCCTATATGTACCGGGCGATGAACGACAAGCGGACGGATGGGAGAACCCTCGCGATGCTCGCGGACGAGTTCGCCAGGATCGGGACCTGTATGCTCGTGCCGGCGATGGGCTGCATCCGGAAAGCCGCCGATCTGGGCGATCAGTATGCCGGAAGGGTCATCGAAATGGCGACGAAGATTCTTGTTCGTCCCAAAACTCATAACGCCTAAGTTCCGGATTTTGATATGCTGAAAGGGCCGAATCAACACCTAACCCCTAGATATTGATTCGGCTTTTTGTTAGTTATGTGGTTCCGGGGGCAATTTAAATGGTTGTTTTCTTTTACGGGCAAAGGCTTAACATTATTCTAATGATTGAGCTTTTAATCTTTGGGGTAATTTTCCTATTTGTCGCTATCGGAATATGCGTTCTTACCAATGCTCCGATCTGGGTTGGCTTTCTCATTGCCGGAATTATCTTCGGGATCGTTATTTTGATCGGCGTGGCTCAAAACAGCAACGGCGCTTCGAACAATTCGAATTACCAAGAGGATCAAAAAAGCGAAAGGGATAGGGTCAATAAAGAATATTGGGATTCGGTCAGGAAAAGAAAGGGGCTCAAACCTATTGAGACCCCCTCTCCTCAACCCGAAGAAAATCCAAAATACACACCCACCCCGGTTAGGACTCGTCCAAAGTCCGAAGAAAACAGCTTTAAGCCACTTGTTACGGAACTTACTCTTCGCTCCTATGTTTCACCGGCCGTTTTCGGTCGGGCTTGGCGTGAGCTTTATCGGCCCAAACACGTCGGGAAAATACACAAGAGTGGAAACGTCTACTCCGCTTATGTCGAAAGCGCTGAGGGATATTTGAGTTATAGCGTTTCCGCTACTATTGAAAACGGTGAGATTGTCGCCCATTCTTGCACCTGTCCGGCTCACGCCAAATATAGTGGCCCGTGCAAACACGTCATCGCTCTTGTTCTTCAGACAAACGTCACTACGTTCCCGAAAGAAGAGCCAAAGCCCGTTAGAAAACCGACCGTTACTCCCTATAACGTCTTGGCCCAAAAGCCTGAGAACAATTACACAATTCCTTATTGCCCTCCTGAAGCCAAAGAGACGCCCAAAAAGAACGCTTTGCTTGTTTCGGAAAACGCCGTTGAAGAAGAAGTCGTCGCGATTCCGCCGGAGCCGAAGCGGTCTCTTGATCTAAAGGTTGGGGACTTTGTTAGTCACCCGAAGTTTGGCAAAGGCAAAATCATTTCCCTTGAGGATGGCTTGATCAAGGTCAGTTTCTCCGGTTTGGGAGATAAGCTTTTTGAAAATCCAGGGGCTTTTGACAAGGGATATTTGACTAAAATCTAATCTTTTGTTTGAAAATTGGACGGATTCCGTCCGTTTTTCTTATTCAACAAATAAATCGGAGAATTTTCTTCTTCGATGGGCTCTGGTCTTTTTGGAATGTAACCATCTTGTTACGGCTTTCAGTGTGGTAAAAGGCACGATGTTCCCAGAGGTTAGGAGACGCCGATAAAACAGAGGATCGCCCACCATATGACTCTGGGATAGAAGTGTTCCGCGGTCGGCGCCTCCCACACCTACTAGAAAAGGAGGATCTATGGCAAACAAGAGCAAGGCTGAAAAATTTCAGCTCCGCAAAGACTACTCCGCCGGTATCGCAAAAGCTAACCGCGGCGTGGACTCCCTTGTACGCATCTTCGGGGGACGTGCCCCCCAGGTTGTCGCGATGGCACACGATGCGGCCGACAAGCGGATGTACCACGCCATAGCCGAAGGGCAAGAACACCAAGCTCAATACAACAAGGGCCAGGCGATGGGGTATGGAATGTACGCCCACACCGGTAAGAAGCTACCGCCGAACAGCCCTTCGGCGAAACCGACTAAAAGCGCGCCCAAAAGTGCGCAGCCTACTTCGATCAACAAACCACAAAAACCTTAAAAGGAGAAAATTCAAAAATGGAAGAGATTGACCAAGAAACCAAAGAAGAAATGTTCAGAGAGCCGGACCCGACCGCCCCGAAAGCCCCAGAAGCTGCCGCGGCCGTGGAACCTGAGTTCCATTCGGTCCAAGCGATGACCCCGGAAGAGATTAAAGCCCTTCCGAGAGCCGATGCCTACATCACGCATCAAAAACGGTTCAGCCGCGAAAGCGACGTCCGGAGTGATGTCTACTACTGCGATGTCGCCTTCGACAGCCGCACGATTCTGCACTTGCCGCTCACGGTCGTTCAGTATGGCCTTATCGCCACCTCGACCGGCAAAGACTACGTGCCGGATCAGTTCCACGCCCGTGTCCCGGTTCGCGTGATGAAGAACCACTACAACGATCGCACCTTCTACGTCGTTGACGTTCTCCTCTGCGAGGACGTCCGGATCTCGACGATCGCGGAAAAAGACTTCGCCCTTCTCTTGGAGAAGCGCTTAGGCTCGGGCCAAGTCGATCCGAAGTTCACGCCGACCGAACGCACTTGCAGTGAAAAGGATGTGTTATTCGCGGAGGCCGCTGCCCCCGTCGAAAACGCGGAAGGAGGTGCGAACTGAACCAGAGCAACATAGCTTGAGGGGCCTAGCCTGCCGATTGACTGGGCCCCACCCAGGCCCCCGAAAAGGGGGCTTTCTCCGTCAAATCCCCCTTCGATCTTCGGAATGAAGGGGCTAAAGAAAGGACAAATATGGACAACAAAGATAACAAGGTCCAGCTCGGCGGAACGATTCTCGTCTGGCTCTGCCTCCTCGCTGTTATTGGGGCTCTTGTGGGTGGATCCGTCTACCTGGCTAAGAGCATCAACAACATCGAAGATACGGCCACCAAGAACATCGGCTCCACCGACTCGACCACCTCGCAATCGACTTCGTCAGCCTCAGCGACGACCTCCACCGGCGAGGTCACTACCACGCCAACACTCACGGTATCAAAAGCCGCGCTCTCGATCACCGTCAAAGACGGAAGCTTCCCGAGCGACAGCTTCGTGGCAGCCCTCGGCGGTGTCGGTGCCTCCGCGACGGATGAGCAGAAAAAACTGATCATCACGAGCGACGACGCCGAGCTCGACAGCTGGCTCAAGATCTGGTGCACCCGTTCTGGGAGCGACGTCCAACTGGCTTCGCCCTACGCGTTCGCCTCAGGCGAGACGGTTCACCTCCAACCCTTGAAGGTCCCGACCGTCCAGCAAGAGGGCTGGTACAAGATCTCGCTGCTCATCAAATCCGCGGCCTTCTCGCTTGAGAAGTACGTGGACATCAACATCTACGCGGCCGCCTGACCCACGCTCAGGAGCCGAACAACACCTTTAATTCAGGAGGAAACAATCACATGAAAAAAGGTACAACTGTCGCCTTATCCATCGGGGCCGGCGTCGCCGTCATCTTCGGCGTGCTGGGCTGCCTCTATGGCTTCAACAAGAACGTCCATTCGTGGGTCGATTCCAAAATCCACCCCGATTCGACGACCACCACAACCACCAAAAGCGCCTATTCGATCTCCGTCACGCCTTCCGAGAAGACGCTGGAACGAGAGACCTCTGCCGATCTCCCTTCCACCGTTTTCGTCGTCAAGGTCCTTAAGTATGGGAACGAGACGGTCGACAAGCGCTTCGATTACAACGTCGATGCCTCGAAAGAGGGCTTTACCGAGAAGTACACCCTGGCCTTCGACAAAGACCACATCAAGGAAGAGACCAACGCCGCCTCGCAGCTGGCTGGCTACTCCTACGGAACCGGCGCGACTCTCACGCTCACCTATCCGGCGATCGACACCGCCAAGTGGTCCGGTTACACGACCATCCACTTCTATCTCTTAGGCGAAACCTCGGTGACCGCCGATCTCAAGATCACCTACGCCGTCAAAGCAGCCGCCGCGACTTCAAGCGCTGCCACGTCCAGCGCCGCGGCCTAAGGAGGGGATAACGATGTCTGCAAAAGCAACACTCATTACCCTCCTCGCCGTGGGACTTCTCGCCGGGGGCATTGGCACTGTCTACGGCTCCAGCAAGAAAGCCCAGGAATACGCTGACAACCTCGTTGACACGATTGCCAACCAGAGCACGGAAATCTCCGCAGAACTCACTTATCTCCCGGCGGACTTCACCAAAGCGAAGGACGACGCGAACCCCAAAGGGAAGTTCACGGTGCGCCTCTTTAGAGGGGCGAAGGAAGACACGTCGACGCCCTTCTGGGTGAACCCGATGCTCGTCACCGACTCCGCTCTGATCCACGTCCCGGTCATCACCGCCTCGGCCGATCACGTCATCAACGGGAACGGGGACCTCTACGGCTACAGCTCCGGCGTGAGCTTCGACCTCGACTTCTCGGCCTCAACGCTCAAAGTCGAAGAATGGCTTGGCTATATGGATGTCGTCACGACGGTCCGCTATGACGGCTACCTCCACCGGGTCGGGGAGCGCTATATCCCGTTCCTTCAGGCGAGGGAAGCCGCCACATCAACGGCAACATCCTCTGCTAGCTGAGACGTGGCCGCCCAGTGCGCGGCCTGAAAGGAGCATCAATGACAAAACCACTTAAGACAACGATTCTCTGCCTCGCCGCGGTCGGCCTCGTGTCCGGACTCGCCGGGCTCGGGGTCGCCCTCAGCAAACGGGCCCAAACGATCCAAGACCAGCTTGCCAGCCCCGTCTCGGTGAACTACGGGAGCTCCTCTGCTTCCTCCGACGCTGCATCGATTAGCAGCGACCCAGGCGGCAGTTCCGCTCCCGTCGATTCCTCACCGATCGAAACGAGCGAGACCGGTACCCCCGTCCTTGCCCTCTCCACCGACGCGCTCGCTCTCACCACTACTAGTAGTGGGGTTATGCCTTCCAGCACGATCTCCTGCAACGTGAGTGGGGTGAGCAGCAACAAAGTCGTTTGGTCGGTCGCCGATCCGAGCCTCGTGATGATCTCGAAAACGCTCACCCAGAGCGATGAGCTCGTCACGGTCTCTCTCGTCAAGGCGTTCTACGGAACGACAAAGCTAACCGCAATGTCGCTTCTCGATTCGACCGTCTACAAAACGTGCGTCGTCTCCTGGGAGAACCCGATCACCTCGATCACGATCCGGGGGATCAGCTGCTACTACAACGGCTCCTACAAAGGGAACGCGACGGTCAACACGGCCAACTCGTGGACCGACGCCTCCTATGGGAGTTTGACCTCGCTCAACTTCACCGAAGAGCAATCCGCCTTGGTCACTTCGCCCGAAGAGGCGCTCACCGCCCGGAACTGCGTGACGGTCACCGGGGTCACCTACACCGACTTCAACATTCTATTCCGGGTCCACCGGATGGTCGCTGACAGCACAAACAGTCATCTTGACGGGCTATCGACCGACTTCCGTGACGCCGCCAACAGCGTCGCCGAGAATACTACGGTCTCCTACGTCGAATGTGTCTGGGATTCAGCCGTTCCGTGCTGGCAGGTCACTCTCAAGGTGCACTGCTCCGGTACGACAACCGCCGGGCACCAAATGCTGAAGATCAAAGGCTTCTACTACTGCGTCAACATCGGGGCCAAGTAGCCTCGTGGGTTCGGCGGCTCTCCTAAACCGCCATCCAAAAAAAGGAGGTAATCACTATGGATTCTGAAAGCAAAGCGTCCTGGCTCATCGCCGGACTCACTGGCTTGATCATTATCGCCGGCACCCTCGGGTGCTCTTTCCTTATTTATAAGAACATCACCGCTCGGAACTCGACGAAGAGCCTAGACGAAAGCAAGCTCTTCATCGGGGTCCCCTACCAAAGCGGCGGCAAATACGTCGATCTGATTCTTTCCGCCGACACCGCCAGCGGCAATGTCTCGAAGACCTATTCCTCAAAGGATCTTGCGATCTTGGAGGGGCAAGACGAAACGCTCCGCTTCTTCGACTACGCCAAAGAACCGCTCTTCGACCTCGGGGGAAAATCCGCCGGGGCCTGGCTCGCCGATGTGGCAAACAAGCTCTCGGCCCAAACCACGGCCTTGGGCCTACTGACCTCGAACTCGGTCGCGATCAACACCTCGGGCGTCTGGCTCGTGGATGTCCCCTTGACTGACGGGGCCAACCCGGGAGTCTCGCACGCCTATGTCTACACCACGGAGGGACAATGATGAACCTTGCTTTATTGGGCTGCGTCATCGCCCTTACCGCTGGCATTGGCGGACCGCTCCGGGAAGCCACGACTACGACCCGTCTCGACGTCTCAACCTCGGAGGTCGCCGAAGACCTCAGAGCGTTTTATAACGACAAGTTCCCGACCAACACCTTGGCGAGCCTCGTTCCGAGTAAGGCCGCCGGGGATGAATATTCGGACTTCAAGCTTATCAATCTCTACGCCGAGAGCGGCAGTCTCTATGTCTACTTCTACAGCGCCGAGTACCGCTACCTCTTCGACGGGGTCATTCTCGACTATTCCGATTCGACCGCCCTTTCGGAGGACAAGGCCTCGATCGTTGAGACCTGGCACGCCGGAAACGACGGCAAATCCGGCTCGGTTATGTCCTCGAACGGCTCCCGTAACCGTTTCTACAAAGCGGTCATCAAGGACTTCTACACCTACTCCGTGGGATCCGAGCACCGGGTGAAGGCCCAGAGCCTCCGCCTCCGCTATAACGGGGAGACGATCGTTACCCGGGATTGCGAGAACCACGAATACTCGTGGAAGGACCAAGCCACGGGCGAGGATCAGGTCTATTCCTACTACAAGAACAGCTACGTCGTTATCAATGCGATGGAGACCGTTCTTAATCCGATCGTGACGAAATACGATTCTTATTCCGAGAAGACGGCCGCCGAGATGGAGGAAATGAACTGGCTCTTTTTCTCCTATTCGAACACGTCGAAAGACGCCGACTTCGATCTGGGCGCCGTCATCGGTGTCCGGGTCGCTTATGACTATTTGACCTATGAGAACACCTATCGGGTGAACACCGGCTTATCGGCCCACACCTCGGTCTACGGTGGACTCTTGGACGATCCTAACGACTTCCTCCAGGCGAACGCCGCCAGCTCTCGGGACGCCACTTTCAACGTCACGAACTCCGCCCGTCAGGAAAGCGTGGTCAAGCCGTCGAATAAGCGGATCTCGCGGACCACGGACAAGCTCAGCATCTTCAGCTGGGACATCTTGCACCACGAGCTCAACTACTCCTATCAAACGCTCCAATCGCTCGACGACAGCGCGGTTGAAGCGGTCAAGGATTCCGACTTCCAGAACTTCCTGCTCCGTCATAAAGCCTCTTATATGTACGCGATCAACTTCCGGAACGACGTCCGGCTCCGGACCGACATCAAGACCGACAACCAAAACTTCGGGGAATGGTTCGTCGATACCCGGAAGGTCACTTCGCTCTGCCACGAGGCGCGCTCGGTCGATGTCGTCTCTTTGACCTTTGACTCGGAAGCCGGCGAGCTCACGCTCAACGGCCTCAGCCATCCGGTCGAAAAGCCTTCGATGGACTCGACTCAGCCATCCAATCCGCCGGTTAATGACATCTTCAACAACGGCCTCGGGAAGAAGCTCAAGGATATGGGCATTACCCTCCTCGCCGTCGGGGGAGCCGTCTTAGCCATCTACCTGGGCTTCCTCATTTGGCGCTTCTTCCACCTCAATCCGGTCGGAAGCGCGTTCCGCTCGGGGTTCAGCCTTGGGAAAAAGCCTCAGCAAAACCCCTCTAAGTCCAAGGGGAGCAAGCCAATCCGCGGCCAGTGGCCGAAGGGGAAGTAAGCGATGTTCGCCGTCTTTCAAAGACATAGGCTGCTCAAGATCCTTTCTCTTGTGCTCGCCGTCATCGTTCTGTCGTACGTGGGCCACGGGGTTGCCTCCTTCTATCAAGGGCGCTCCGCCGGCATCGATGATCTCGTAGGCTACTACGCTTACGGGGTGTCCCACCAAATCGACATTAAAAACGACCACCTTGGGCGTCTTGTCTCAGGCGGCACGTCGTTCAGTTTCGCCTTCGACTACTCCGATGGCACCTTCTTCTGCCACTCGGCGGAAGGGACGGATTCCTGGCGGATGAAGTCCCTTTCGGGAAGCGAGATCTATTCCGAATACGACAAGACCCTCCTTTATAGGCAGGAGGTCGCGGAATGAAGCAATTCTTTCTCAAGACGTGGAGGCACGCCCTGGCAATTATCCTTTGTGCCGGGGCCGTTTGCTTCCTCGCCTTCGTTGAGACCTCCGCCTATTATCGGGCCTTCACCAGCTGCGTCTACTTCTGGCGCAAGCTCGTCTACTACGTCGTCTTCTTCTTCGGGGAGGGCGCAAAGCCGGGGTATCTCCTTCCGGAAATGGTGGGCTACCCCGACGCCTTCCCCGGGATGAGCGGAGTTGACTTCGCCGCCTTCTGGGGTGACGTCACGCTCTTCGTCCCGATGCTCTTCACGAGAGGCTATTCCCTTAATTGGGTCGTCTCCGCCAGCGATGCGCTGATGGGGTTGACCCGGGCCTTGATGAATCTCAGCCTCCTCGCCTGCTTCGCGATGATTGCGTTCAACTCCTACTTCGCCGAGAGCCAAGCGCTTTGGAGCCGTAAAAGCCCGGAGCTCAAAGCCTGGGAGTGGGTCAAAGACCACCCCCTCTATCGCTTCGTCACTTGGGTTTGCGACTACGCCAAGTGGTTCTATAAATCGGGCTACTTCTACTTCGTTCTCACGGTGCTCGCCTTCGCGTTGAGGCTGCCGTCGTACGCCCTAGACCTCGTCGGGGAGTACCTCTACTTCTTCGCCAGCTTCGACGTCGTTTCGCTACTGGATGTGGCCTTCGCTATCTTGATCAGCCTCTTCCGGTCGCTAAACTTCGTCCCCCTCGGGGGCAAGATCGTCATCGGCTACGCCCTCTTCCGCTGGCTCTCCTACCGCAAGGCTAGGAAGCTCGTTGAGGGGAAGCTGATGCCGCACGATGAGGCCGTCGTGAACGCCGATACCGGAGTCTTCACTCTTATTCTTGGGGTGATGCGCGGAGGCAAGACAACGCTCGCCACCGCCTTCGCCCGTATCGCTAACACCGTTTACCACAAGAACGCCTACGACAACATGAACCGCGTGTCCCTTATGTTCCCCTCTTTCCCCTACCAACCCTTCGAGCGCGACATCGTCCGCCTCGCAAGCAAACGCCGGGTCGTGAACATGCAGCAGGCCGCGGCCTTCGCCTACCGCCTTTATGAGAAATCCTTGCAAAAGCCCTCTATCTTGTACGGCTACGACGTGAGCCGGGAGCGATCCGCCTTCTACGATGGGGCGGTCAACATCGGCCTCGCCGACGCCCTCGCCATCTACGCGGAGAGCTACTGGATCTACTTCCACGGGAGCAACCTCATCGCGTCGAATTACCCGATTCGCACCGATGACCTGAAGGTGGACAAAGGCCACCTCGTCCTCTGGAACTACTCGACGTTCCGGAGGAAGAACAAGGAGATGGGCAAGTTCTCAATGCTCAGCCACATCCTGGTTTGGGATATGCTCCGCTTCGGGAAGAAAGTCGATCCGGATTCGAAATGGAAGGACGTCGCCGGTCCGATGGTCTGCGTGGCCACCGAGTTCGGCAAGGAATACGGGAATATGGTGACCAACTCGACCTACAGCGCCACCGACGAAGAGGCGAACCCGAAGAACGATCTTCTTGATTACTCGATGAAGCTCGGCGGCCATTTGGCCAACATTTGGCACACGAACTTCTTCAAGTTCATCGCCGACGAACAGCGATCGGGGTCTCTCAGCTCGAACCTGGTGGACGTCGCGCAAACCATCTTCACGGCGGACCCCAAGAACCAAACGGAGAAGATCGCGCTCCATCTGTGGTGGGTCGAACCTCTTATCTTGGATTGGATCATCAGGATCCGGGACAAGTTCTATATCAAATACCGGCTTAATAGGGAGGACGGGACGCTGATGTTCCGTTTCCTCAACGCGGTGGCTTCGCTAGCCTATCAAAGAGAGGCTTACGTCTACAACCGCTTCGGCTACAAGGAATGTTTGCTGCCGAACTGCACAGCCGACTCCTCGGGGAACCTCATAGAAGGCGACACCGAGAAGTTCTACATCATCAACTACATCGACTTCGCTTACCGTTTTGAGAGCGCCTGTATGAAGGACTTTCTAAACGCCAAGAAGAGCGATGCTATTCGGGGATTCTTCGATCTCCCGACTTATTTGAACATTATGCCGACCAAGGCGGAGTGGGATATCCAAGGCAGCTATGTTGTCTCGGATCTCGAAGATCCTGCTCATCGCTTTTCGAACAAACAAGCTGGCCGGGTCAAGAACGGCTCCCGGCGCCCAGTGGGCGCGAACCGTTCTGGGCGCGCCAGCGCTGGAGGAAAACAATGAACCAAGATCTGCGAGCCGACAACCTGCCAAAAGAGTCGCCGGAAGGCGACAAATCCGTTCCCGAAGACTTCGGGGGCGAAGCGGAAAGCACGGGCGCAAGCTCGTGCGAGCGGGGGATGAGTAACACCCCCGCTAGCTGCACGACACACTGCTGCATTGACTACGTCAAAATCCGATTCGATCGTTCGTTCGACTTCGGCGATGCCGCTTTCCAGAAGCTCTTTAAGATCCTGAAGCTCGACATCAACGGCTTCTTGATCCTTCCCGGCTTCTCAGGCTACGAGACGACCTACCAATGGGATGAGGGCGTGTTTATCTCCACCGGGGGCAACTCGACCCGATGCAAGATCGGGGAAGAGACGTCGATTCTCGAAATGAAAGGCCACGCCTGCCGTCTGTTTGAGGAACGGGTCTCCTTGGCCGATGACTTCGAAGGCAATAGCCCATTCGCCCAAATCGCGATTTACAGCGCCTGGAACGCGTTCTGTCAGCTTTGCATCGAAATGGGGTGCCACTGCCGTCGCCTCGATCTTCCGACGGATGATCTGGGCGGCCTCATTCCGTTCGCCGATCTTCACGACAAAATCCTCAACAAGGAATACACGACGAACCTCCGTTCGTTCGCCCTTGATGACACCTTCCCGAAGAACGCCGATCACGCGAGGGTGAAGGAAAGCTGCAAATTAGCTGCCTTCTCCGCGACGTTCGGAGGCACCGACAAGATTCAGCTCTGCATCTACAACAAAATCGCCGAGCGGTTGGTGCACGGCGGCACCATCAACACGCCTTACTGGATGCGCTACGAAGCTCGCTTCTTCCACGACACGGCTGACCTCGCTTTCCTCGGAATGGCCGACGCCATCCAAAAAGGGGAGTTTAACAGTTTCTGCGCCCGGGTGCTTGCTGGTCTTATTTGCTTCAAAGACCCAGGGAAAAGGTCCGTCGAAACAATGAGGAACGCCAAGCCTTGGGAAACGTGGACAAACTTCCTCAAAGATGCCTCGGCCATCAAATTCTCTGACGGGGATGACGACGAAAGCACTCTTGAGTGCCAAGCAAAGTGGCTCGCAAGAGACGCCGAGAAAGTGCTCGCCAGGCTCGCCGCTTATTACTCCTTGGATTTTATCAACGTCATCAAATTTCTCGTTTTGGAGGGCCTAAATAACCTCCAGGTCGAAGACCTAACGATCGTTAACAACTTCCTTGCTACGAAAAGACGTCCACCGTTCGCTTGTCTGAATGATCTGATCAAGTCAGGGCAAGCCTTCTCCGGGATGGTCGCATCCGTTTCCGGGGAAACGAGGGGGCTCTTTGAGAACCCAATGGCGAAAAAAGAGAAGAAAACCAAAGGAAATGGAGCGCCCGTCAACGTTTCCGAGGCATAACGAATGTAAAACTTTTTCGGATAACGCTAGTTTTAAACTGGCGTTATTTCTTTTAACGATATGTTTTATAGCGTTTTATTTCTTTTTACGATAATATAAATGAAGGAGGGAAAAGTCACAATGTCAGTTCTTTATGACCGCAAAAGCAAGCAATTCTATATTCGTTTTTCCGTGAAGGGAAAACGGGTTACTTTTTATACTAATCCTGAAACCGGAGTCCCCTTTGGGAGCAAAACTGAGGCCCGTCTTGCTGAACCTGGGTGCTTCGCGACTTATGCTCCGAAAAAAGTCGCAAAGGCCATTTTATGCGATACCTTATTTCCTCAGTTTCATCAATATTTAACACAACTTTTGAAGAACACCACTACTCAAACTAAATGGTACGCGTTCAAAAATTATATTATTCCCCAGTTTACCGGGCTGTCGGTTAAAGATATTACGAATGACGATCTTGAAAACATTAATCACGTCTTGAATGATGTTATTAAGCGAGGCTCCAGGGACAACGCTTTTTCCGTTGCTCATCACTGGATTAAGTTCCTTCGGAAGTTTAACCCCTTACTTCTTCCGGAAAAACTGTTCGCGTTTAAAGACCCGAAAGTCTATAAGCACGTCTATCACGTTTGGACCCGGGAGCAAGAAGCACAATTCCTTTCGGTTATCCAAGATCCCGATGATAAGCTTTTGTTCACCTTACTCGTTGATTATGGCTTCCGCATTACCGAGGCTACCGCTCTTCGCTATGAAGATATTAATTTCTCCCGGAATACCATTTCGGTTAATCGGGTTGCCTGCATTAAAACCGGAGAATCAAAACAAGTTTTCCAAACTCCTAAAACGAAGACTTCGCTCCGGACTTTACCACTTGTTTCCGACGTGCTTAGTTTGCTCCCTCGTAAAGAGACCGGCTTTTTGTTCCCTGGAACAATTTCGACCGTTATCGGAGAAAACACCGTCCGGAAGAAGAATAGAAAATATGCTAAACTCGCCGGTTTTAAACCCTTAAAGATTCACGAGTTTAGACACAGTTGCGCTTCAAACCTCCTCAGAGCCAACCAGCCAATACGTCTTGTGGCCCGGTGGCTGGGGGATACTGAGGCGACTATCTCGGCCTTCTATTCACATCTATTTGGGGATGAAGAAGACAATATCGCCGTTTGGATGAATGAAAATCCGATTTATTCAGGAAAAACGGACGATAAAAAATGAATAACTGAAAGGGAAGGAGACGATTCCTTCCTTTTTTGTTTCTTTGTCTTACAATTAGCCGTATGCCGATAGATATTTCTAAAAATTATTTAAGACACAACCAACTTATTGATCGTTTTTGCAATTCTTTGCTTATGTCTGGTTTCAAAATATTGGATCTTAAACCAGATGAAAATAAGGTCGCCCAATTTCATATTCAATCAGGGGGCGATATTTATGAATTAAATGTCTATATGAAAAACGTAAGTCTTGCTGGTTGGGCTGATAAACCTTGGATCAAAAGAATCCAGGTTGGAAACGTTAAAACTTTAGCTCCTGGGTTTTATTCTGAAACGACTCGTGAAAAGGTTAATCTTCTTATTGGATACACTAAAGTAGATCAAAAAGAACTTTTCTTTGCCTGGAATTATTATCGTTATATTTTTCACAAAACCTTAAGATCGTGTTACGTCCACGACGACAGCATTCAAACTGTTCTTAACGATGGTTTTCTTCATACCGAAGATATGAATCAAACGCTCTGGGGCTTTGTTCCTGAAAACTTCGGCAAGTTTTTAAAAGATTATTTGGATAGCGTGGTTGTATAATAACAATTAATTGTTATGGCAGAAGAACACTTCACTATTAAGGGGTATATTGGCCCCAGAATTCTAAAAACAATTGGCCAGACGGATTACGAGATTGAAATGGCCTTTGCTGAATTAATTGATAATTCCTTGCAAAGTTATCTTGATCACGAACAAGAATTTGTTAATCTCGGGCAAACCGCTTTAACTGTCCAGATTGACTGCGATCCTTCTAAAATTGTAATTAAAGACGATGCCTATGGCATGAACCGGGAGAATTTCGAAAGAGCTTTGCAGCCGGATTCTCCTTTGGACAAACCCAATAGATTTAATGAGTTTGGAATGGGATTGAAAGAAGCTGCTGGTTTTTTTGGAAATTATAGAACTATTGAAACAGCCGAGTTCCACAGCGGAATCGAATTTATCGGATCGACCGATTTGGATAAACTGAGTTTGGTAAAACGGGGCGAAGATTGGGGTTTCGATTGTTCAAAAAAAGATGTTACACGTGATGAGCATTTTACTCGTATCACTATTACGCGCCTTAACCAAAAAGTTACTGCTAACGATATTGGCGGCATTATAAATGATTTAAGTAAAATCTACGCTTCTTTTATTCGGCAAAAGAAATTGTTGATTAAATTTGGCATTGAGACCGTTCCGGCCTTCATTCCTAAAACCTATCAAGATCCCGATGATGGCGATACAAAATATCGTGAATTTTCTTCTTCCGTTTATTTTGATGGAAAAAGTTACCCTTTTTCTGGCAAAGTTTGGATGTTGATGATCCATGATAAGAAACAAAGCCGAGGAAATTTAAGTAATTCCGGTCTTTCTTTGATGAGAAACGGAAGAGCGATTAAACTTCGATATAAACCAAAAGAAATTTATGGTGCTGTTAACTCGTTTGTTTCTGAGCGTATCTACGGCGAGATCGATGTTACTAGTTTCCCGGTATCGATTAACAAATCAAAGTTAACCTGGTCTAAACAACTCGAAGCCGCTTTTGTTAAAGAATTGAAAGATATCCCTGAATTTAAAGAGATTACCGATTACGCCAAAAACAAAAAGAGACAGAATTTATCTTTGTCTGCCGTTAAAACTAATAAGGTACTTGAGAGAACGACGGAACATTTTGCTTCTTTAAAAGATGTTCCTATTCTGGCAAGTAAAGAAATTAATAATACTAAAGTCATTCCGCTTGCGGATTTTGATACTAAGTCTCAAGACGTTAAAGATGTTAAATCTATTCCTATTCCGGTTAATGGAACCACCTATAACATTCGGTGTGTTTTTGTTGGTGAAAACAGCAAAACTCTTTATCCTGATTGGCTCAAAATCGAAACCGAAGACGAAGCCACTAAGTCCTATCTTTTAACGATTCGGGACGATATGCCTTTTTCCCTTCGATACAATCTTCCTAATGGAGAAAAAGGTTACGATGGCCTTGCTTCTCTTGCCACGATGATTGCTTTAACCGAATTGGAAGGCATTAAAAACGGGATTCCTAATGCCGCCTATTTTGTAGATTTTATTAATGAAATGGCTCAGAAAGTTCAATGGTAAAAACTGAGATGCTAGAAACTGGCCAAACGACTGAGGAAGGTCTTCTGTCCTCTTACGTTTCTGATGGGCCTCTCGCTACTTATTTGAAAAACTTTCTCTTAAAAAAAGAAAGAGCTAGAAAAACCGAAGCGGAAGCTCAAGCAGAAGTTGCTAATATTTTCAGCAATGCTCTTTCTGCTATGCCTTATTTGGTTGATCCTAAATCTCCAGATAAAAAGAAAACTAAAACTCTTTGCATTGGCAAAATCCAGAGTGGTAAAACTAGTTTTTTCATTGCTGCGATCGCTTTGGCTTTCGATAATGGCTATGGCATATCTTATGTTTTTGGAGGATCGACTAATAATTTAAAATCCCAGGATTTGGAAAGAATTTTTGGAGATTTTAAAGAGGCTATTCGCTTCGTTATGGTTACCGACATAAATTCGGTTACTGATTCTAGAAAAATAAGAGATACTATCGCCGCTAATCGGAAAGTAATTGTTGTTGTCTTAAAAAATTCAAACCATTCAACCAGCGAAAACAGCAATCTTCCTGCTTTTGCTAAATTGGCTAGCGAATTATCCGACATCCCCAGTATCGTTATTGACGATGAAGGTGATGAGATTTCGCCAGGGCGTTTAAAGGGCAAGGAAAAAGTTAATGTTGGTTCTGCCCACAAAGACATTATTGAAGCGATTGAATCAATTGACCGGGTAAGTTACCTTTCCGTTACTGCTACGCCTCAAGCCAATCTTTTGATGGCGACGGTCAAAGACAAAGAAATCTCACCTGATTTCTGCGTTTTGGTAAAACCTGGTGAGGGTTATACCGGCGGCAACGTTTTCCACGACGCGGAAAATAATCCGCTTGTTATTCCTATCGAAGACACTACCGATTTTGAAAACGGGAGCATTCCCGATTCTTTAAAAGAAGCTATTAATTCTTTTTTGATCGGTTGTGCTGTCGCTTATATCAATAACTTCCACGAACAAGTTTTTAGTATGCTTATTCATCCGTCAAGGAACCAAGCGATCCACGAAGACATTAAGCGCGTTGTTGATCATATTTTAACTCCTTTGCAAAAGCACTTATCCGATGAAAGGGATCCTGCCTATCCTGTTTATAGAGATAGTATTTTAGGAACCTATGAGAAGTTATTTAAAAATTTAAAAAATAGGCCTGATACTGATTCTTTAATTGCAGCGATAAAAAGCAATTTCTCAATTACTTCGTACCACGTAGTGAATTCTGCAATTGCTGACAAATCCAAGAGAGACAAGGATCTGGAGGATTTTGAAAAGTCATTTCCTTATCGTATTTATATTGGTGGAAATATGCTGCAACGCGGCATAACTCTGGACAACTTGATCGTTACGTACATTTATCGTGTCGCTAAGCAAGACAACACCATCGATACCCTTGAACAGCGGGCTCGTTGGTTCGGTTACAAGCAGAATTATATTGATCTGTGCCGGGTCTTTATGCCTCCAAAACTTTTGAAAGCCTATATCGGGATTACAGATTCGGAAAACACCATGTGGGAAGATCTTGAAAGTTTCCTTTCGACCGATATCCATATGAAGGATTTTGAAAGGAAGTTTTGTCTTCCTTCTGGAGAGGGTGATTTAAAACTTAAATTAACTCGCCGATCGGTTTCCGGAACTGTTCAAGTTTCTTTGACGACTACCGGATACCTCTATGACAAATCTATCAGCTTTAAACCGGGTGACAAGGAATTTAATAACCAACTTGTTGCGGCTTACTTGGCCTCGAAACCTTCCGAAGAAAAAGCTTTCGGAAATCATATTCATAAAATCTATTCGGTTCCTTACACCGATTGTTTTGAAAATTTCCTTTCTAAGTATCATTTCCCTTCTGGTGCCAGGAGACTGACGCCCAAAGTGTTGGAAGATATTTATGAGGCCGTAATTAACGGGCAAATTCCTAATGAAATAAAGGTTGTTGTAATGCGCTACGGCGAAAATCAGTACCGTAATTGTAGCAACGGAATCACCATTCCTGAATTGCCTCAATCCTACGATCACGGATCTAATTACGATGGTGATAAAAAACTAAAAGGTTTACAGAATTGCCTTCATATTCAAATTCATTCGATTGCTCCTGACGAAAAGAACAAACTCTTTAATACTTTTCCTCTTTTGGCGTTAAACAATACCGTTTCCAAGGAGGCGGTTGGAGTGTTTACCGGAACAAATGATTATGGAAAAAATTAAATGCATAACTGATTTAGCTCCCGAGGACATTAGTTCGCGAGTTGTTTTGAAATGTATCGACGAAGAATCTAGAAACACCATTTTAATTAAAAGTTCTTCAGTTAAATCTTCAAAAAACACCGACAACACTAACGATTTGATCCTGATCACTGATATGGAACTTGCAATTGTTGGTCGGGAAAAGGAAAAATATTTGTTTCATTCTTTAACTTGTAAGAACAAAGATCCTGAAAGCGAGCGCGCTTTTGAAACGGCCTTTAATTTTTTAAAAGAAAAATGTTTAACGCCTTTGTCCAAGATTGAAGCATCTGAATTGTTTGAATCCCTAAAACAACTTTTTAAAACCGAAATAGAAAAGACCAACGAAAAACTTCAAATTGGTGTTTTTGGTGAATTGCTTGCTATTTGGCGTCTTCATCAACTGGGGGTTGATGGTATTTATAAAAAGTATCATCGTGATTTTTTCCTTAAGCATGATATCGAATTAAATGACAAAAACCGCATTGAAGTCAAAAGCACAACGGGCCAAAATCGTGTTCATACTTTTAGACACGACCAAATATACCGAACAGATTGTTTTGTGGCCGTTATTTCGATTATTTTAGAAAGAGCGCAAGAAGGAACGACCCTTTATCAAATGTTTCAAGTTGTTGAAGCGGATATAAAGGATCCTTCTTTAATTCTGTATCTTGAAGAATCTCGCAAAAATTGTGGTGTTAATGAAGAAAATCCGGGCATTTCGTTTGCTCTTGACGACGCCATCGACAATATTGGCTTTTACTGGGCAAAAGATCTCCCGAGGTTTGAATCACCAGAGCCTTCCGGTGTTACCAATACCCAATATGATGTTGATTTGTCTCGTTCACTAAAGGTTGAAGAGAAAGTATTTATTGAATGGTGCAATAAGATCATTGAAGAGAAATGAAAAAGAATTGGGCTTTTTATAATTCTGCTGAAAAGGGGTCTTTTCATAAAACGCTTCTTGAATGCCCGCACTGCGGAACGCTTTGTGATTTGAACGTTTTGCGTTGCCCTGTATGTGGCTACATCTTTGTTAAAGAAGCAGCGCCACAATTGCGCAAAAAGAAGAAGGCTCACTTTAACCCTTATTTGGAACCTGGTGGTTTTAATCGGCAAGATGAAGAATTCCAGAGTTCTTCCGGTATGCCGATTTATAAATGCATTTCTTCTAAGCCCAAGAAAATTCACTTTGAGTTCCCTAACCGGAGAGGGATTACTGTTAATCCTGGAGGGCATTTGAGCAACTGTGATTATTATCGTAAGCAAACAATTTCGATTATCTTTTCGTATTTCCAATTTCCGGAATTAGATAAAAAGGTTTGTTTTTACCTTAAATCCATCGAACCCTTTTGGAATGATGAAGTTAAAATAAGGGAGATTTGCAGGCGATATTTTGATAAATACGGGCCTTCAACCCTTTCGTTTTCCGATTTTGAGAATCGGTTTAAGGCGTTTTCTGGACGGCGTTCGTTAGAACAAAATTGGTCATCTGCCGAAACTGTTGATGGCCTTGACGACAATTCGATTAAAAAACAAGATTTCGAAAGATTGGTGAATAAGTCTCGGTGGGATGAAATTAAAAACGAAAAACAAATCGCTTCTTTAGAATTGCGTGAAGATGAACTAAGGGATCTTTTGGAAAAAGACACTAGTTTAACCGGGGCGATAGTTTATTTATCAAACAAACTTTATAAGATTCCTGTCGACGTTAAAAAAGCCCAAGAATTAAAAAGAACACTCTTGGTTAACTTATTTTATTCTTCCCGCTTTTCCGTTGCTTACGATGCTTTGTGGCATTACTTTTCTACGAAAATGCTAAAACTTAAGGCTAAAACCGGAAGTATTGTCCCGGAGTTTTGTAATATGAAACCTTTGGGATTTAATACTGCTAATGATATTCAAAAGAATTACCGTGCTTGGTTAGTTTTATCTGATATTCAAAAACTTGAAAAGGCCTTAAATGTCCAAATTGTTTCTGACCCCGAAAAATTTATTTCTGCCTTTGTCAATAAAATGCCAAAGACCGAAGAAGACGTTAGCCTTCTGCCTGGATTAACTACGAATTTATTTTATGCCTCAGCTCAAATTAAAGAAGACTTAAAACTTTTCGATGGTTTTGTTGATTAGTAATTCTTAGTTAACGATTTGAATAAGGTTTTTAATACTTTTACGTTAACTGAGTTTCCGAATTGCTTATAGGCCACTTGTTTTTTAGCTGCCGGAATAAAAGAATCTGGAAAACTCTGTAGCCTTGCTTCTTCGCGTACTGTCATATAGCGATGCAAAGGTCCAATGATCGGGGTTTGCACGATTGCCACCAAAGCCGGGAAACAATTTGGGGTTTTTACCCGGATTCCTGAAGGCCGATATTGAATCAAGCATTGCCAAACTGAATTTTCTTGGTTCCCGGCTTGCCATTCAAATTTTCGTTCTGAAGGTGTCCAATCTTGGAGGTAATTATTTTGCTTTAACCAACGGTTAATGAAAACCATATTCCTTGTATAAAGTTGGTTATTTTTTCTAATAAAATCCTTTTTCCAATCAGGCATATCGTCTGTTGCTTGTGCCTGAAAAAACTCTGACCAAACTGGAAAACCAATTACGGTCAAGTCTATGCCGTGGTAAAAATCATCCCAGGCATTTAAAACCTCTGTTTGGTGAGGCGAAATATTATAAGAAGCATCTGCATTTTGTTCTAAAACCGTCTCGATCGAATTTTCGGTTTTATCCATTAGTTTTGGTAACTTGATCTTTAATGGAACATCCACGTTTTCCGGGTCATAGACGCCCAAAATATAGACTCTTTCCCGGATTTGTGGGATGCCGAATTGATATGGGCTGAGAATCAATGGATCCGCTTCAAGGCGATAACCCAGGTCGTGAAGTGTTTGCCTGATGACGAAAAAAGTATTTCCGTTGTCGTGAGATACCAGGTTGCGAACGTTCTCCAATAAGATGTATTTTGGATGCTTCGCTTTTAGGATTCTGGCTACCTCAAAAAATAAAGTGCCTCTCGTTTGATCAAAAAAGCCGAGTTGTTTGCCAGCCTTAGAAAATGCTTGGCAAGGAAAGCCGGCACAAAGAACGTCGTGATCGGGAACGTCTTCATCTTTGATGTCTCTAATATTGTGGTTGGAGTCTATACCGTAGTTCTTTTTGTAGACTTTAATGCAGTCGGCATCAATGTCTGAGGCTAAAACGCATTGGCCGCCAAAAGAGGCCATTGCTTGGTGAAAGCCGCCTATTCCGCTAAATAAATCAATAAATTTGAAACCGGGTTTTAATGACACGGGGATATTTTAGTTTAAACCTTAGTAAAAGGGAAGCTTGGTCTAGATTTTCCGCTGATAAATCGTGATTGCTTCCGCGATTTCGTCGTTGATCTTAATCTTGGGGTAACGCGGATGTTCATCTGAGTTCTTCCCTTGGTTGAACGGGTGCTGTTTGAGAATCTCGTAGGTCGATTCGTCGATGTTCAAAATCTGAGCGGATTTAATGGTAATGGAATATTTCATCTTTTTCCCATATCGATCGGAAATGTCTTTATATCCGCTAGCTGCGTATTTTCCGCCTCTCAAACTATCCCACAGCTTCGTCACCTCAAAGTTGTGATCTGAATCTTTTTCTTTTGAGAAGCGAAGGGCCACGTACCAAATTTTTCCTTGATGCTGCTCGATCACGATATCTAAGGTCTTTTCATCGTTCCCTAAAACGTCATTGTCGATGTTGTCGGTTTTGAGGTCGCCAAAAAACCAATCAATCTTGGGAAAGCGCAAATCTAGATCAATCCCCGTTTTCTTTTTGTCGCTATTCCACAAAATTCCATCTGTCTTAACTTCTTTAAGGCGTTTTTTGAAAAGGTATTCTAAATAAAAGCCGCACCATTCCGGTTGCGCTGCGTTGTTGTCGTGGTCCTTTGCCATCTCTCTATAGCAATCTAAGCCATTCCAGGTCTTTTTGATCGTTGAGAAGAACGAATCAAAATAACCAATTAAAGTGTCGTAATACTCTGCGCTTTGATCAACAACGCCGGTGATGATGTTGTTAATGAATACGATGAAATTGGCTTTAGTCATCACGGTTAAAAGGTTTCCGCCTTTATCGACCTTTCGGTAGGATCCGTTTTTTAAAGCATATTGAAGGTCGAAGATGTGAATATGTGAAGACGAATTGTGAACCTTTTTGCCAATGTGAGAAACTGGGTCGTTTACTACAAACAGCAACGTTTCTTTGTAGGAATAAATTCCGATATAAAAGGTCTTAAGGTGCTTGAGGCCGTTTTTCTCAACGTATTCAGGATAATAAGATTTCAGCTGCCACCGCTTTTTATAGGATTCCCAGAAGCCCCCTAAGTAAGTAATGTTAGCTGTTAAAAGTGCAACCTTATTGCTAATGATTACCTGGTGGCCATCAACCACCACGTTTTGGCCGAATAAAGAACGGTAAAGTTTTGAGATCTCTTGGACGGAAAAAGAATGATCAAAATCTTCGACGATACTGCCGTCGGGTAGAACTTGGTCAATTTTTCGAAGAGTCGACATGAAGTTATTATAAAACAAACCCTCTGATTAACTAGATTTTGTTCTTTCGTGAAATGAAAAATTTTGTTTTTTATTAATGAAAAGGATTCGTCAATCAAAAAACGATATGTCTAAAGAAGACTTTTTAGAAAAAGTGACAACGTAAAGCGAAAGCCTGTGCTCATCGTGGGAATAAAAACACCTCTTCTTTTTGTGATATGCCTAAAAAATTAATGAGTAAAATTAAGAAATTTTTTTATGTCATTTTTTGCAAAAAGGGCTAGTAAAAGGGTTAGTAACATTGTTAAGAAAACATAAAAAAACCTAGGCAATGCCTAGGTTTCTTTGTTTTGATGGTGGAGTCGAGGGGAATCGAACCCCTGTCCGAAGAACTTTCAAC
>DAISHV010000016.1:0-24915 GCA_036822315.1 Bacillota bacterium
TCTGCCAATTGAGCTAAGGCGGCAGCCCAATTAATATAGACCAACTGAATTATCTTAACAAGCAGCGATTGATTAGACCTTCGCTTTTTTGATCAGCCACTGAACGAAAACAGAGATTTCGTGGACTAATAGCGGGCTCATTGCCAGCAAGAAGACCCAAAGATAATCCATCGGATCATCCGAGAGAGTATAGACCTTGAAGAAGGTGTTGACCCCCGGGGTCTCAATAACGAATATCTGCAAGCCAAGACCTAAGAAGAAGGAGAACCAAAGCATGGGGTTCGCATCTTTGAAGACCCGGATAACCGAGTGGCGCGTATCGGTCATGCCCAACATGTGGAAAAGCTCGCTGAAGGAAAGAACGCAGAACGCCATCGACTGGGCTTCCTTGCGGAGCCCATCGTTGTCGTTGAGAAGCGTGCGGAGCGCATCAAGCGAGAAAGCTGTTCCTTGTTCCGCCATCGTTCCTAGCGGCTTGAGCAAGAACGCAACCAGCGTCACGATACCAATGAGAGCACCATAACCGAAGGTGATGGCATAACCATCATGGGCAAATAAGGATTCTTTCGGATTACGAGGCTGATCGTGCATGATGTCATCGGGCTTCTTATCCGCGCCTAAAGCGATAGCCGGTAAGGAATCGGTGATGAGGTTAACCCAGAGCAAATGAATTGCGATGAGCGGAGCCGGTAAACCAAAAGCGATGGCGATGAACATGCAGACGACTTCGCCGATGTTCGAGGAAATCAAGAAGAGAATCGTCTTGCGGATGTTCGCGTAGATTCCGCGTCCTTCTTCCACCGCTTTTTCGATGGAAGCGAAGTTGTCGTCGGTGAGAACCATATCGGCGGCGCCTTTGGCGACGTCGGTACCCGTAATACCCATGGCGATGCCGATATCGGCTGCTTTAAGGGAAGGAGCATCGTTGACGCCATCACCCGTCATCGCGGCGATGTGGCCGTTGGCTTTGATCGCTTTGACGATCTGAACCTTATTCTCAGGCGAGACTCGGGCAAAGACGCGAACCGTCTTCACCTTCTCCTGAAGTTGCTCCGGGGTGCAGGCATCAATCTGATCGCCTGACATGCATTGATTAATATCGCTGGCAATTCCCAGCTCTTTGGCAATCGCGAAGGCCGTATCCTTGTGGTCGCCGGTGATCATAATCGTCGTGATTCCAGCGCCTTTCAAGGTTGCGACGGCCGGTTTGGCGGCTGGACGGGGCGGATCGACCATGCCAACGAGGCCAACGAAAATCAAATGCTCTTCTTTGAGGTCTTGGCTTTCCCGCATGGCGAGGGCCAAAACACGAAGGGCCTTTTCAGCCATCTTGCTGGCAGCGTTACGAATATTCTGCAAATCCTGATCCATGAGCGGCTCGACTTTGCCCTCTTTAAGGATCATGTCGCAATGTTTAAGAATCTGATCCATCGCGCCTTTGGTGTAGACGATGGTCTTCTCGCCCTTTTTATGTTGGGTCGACATCATCTTGCGAACCGAATCAAACGGAAGCTCGTTGATGCGTGGAGAGAGTTTCTCAAGCTGGGACTTCGGCATACCGAAATCGGCGGCAAATTGAACCAAAGCCACCTCAGTCGGATCGCCATAAACACCGTTTTCAATCGAAGCATCCGAGCAAAGGCACATGCCTTCTGCCAAGAGGCCAAGATTGTCCTTGCTAAAATCTTTCTTCTCGAAAAGTTGATTGTTTTGATAAACGGCCACCACCGTCATCTTGTTCTGAGTGAGGGTGCCCGTCTTATCGGAGCAGATCACCGAAACGGCGCCCAAGGTCTCAACCGAGGCCAAACGGCGGACGATCGTATTGACCCGGATCATCTTCTGCATGCCTAAGGCCAAAACAATGGTGACGACAGCGGGCAAGCCTTCAGGAATCGCTGCGACGGCAAGACCGACGGCATCCAGAAGCGCATTGCTCCAGTCGGTGCCGATCGTGCCGTTGACACCTTCGTAGATCAAAGACACGCCGAACATCAACACGACGATGCCTAAGGTCAGATAACCTAAGAATTTCGAAAGCTGCGCCAATTTTTTCTGTAACGGCGTATCTTCGTCTTCGTTATTTGAAAGCATCTTCGCGATGCGGCCGATTTCGGTGTTCATACCCGTGGCGATGACAACGCCTTCGCCACGTCCATAAACAATCGGAGTCGACATATAGGCTTCGTTGACCCGATCGCCCGCTCCAACTTCGCCGGTTAAAACAATTTCCGGATCTTTTTCGACGGGAAGCGATTCGCCCGTAAGCGAGGATTCATCGGATTTCATCTGGAAGGCTTTAATTAAGCGGAGGTCGGCTGGAACGGTCCGTCCTTCTTCCAAGACAACGATGTCGCCAGGCACGAGTTCTTCGGCTTTGACTTCAATGATTTTTCCATCGCGGCGCACGGTCGCGGTCGGTGAAGAAAGCTTTTTTAAGGCCTCAAGGGCTTTTTCGGCTTTGGTTTCTTGAACCGTGCCAATGATGGCATTTAGAATCAAGACACCAAAAATAATAACGACGTCAGCGACCCAACCATTAGGATCAGAAGGATCGGGCTTGACTAAGCCAAGGACCATCGAGATAATCGCGGCCCCGGCCAGAATCAAGGTCATCGGATCCTTGAATTCGCCAATGAAGATCCAAAAGGCGCTTTTGCCTTTTTTCTCTTCCAGTTTGTTGAGGCCATACTTGGCCCTTCTGGTCTCGACTTCGCTCGCTGATAAGCCATTCTCTTGAGTGGTTTTCAGTTCGCTTAAAGAATCGACAATGGTTTTGTTCTCAAACATAAATTATTTTAGTGGGAACCTCCTTTACTGCGAAAAACCATTTCGCCGCAAAGGTCTCGCGAGGCTTTTGGCCCATCCCTTCCGGTCAGGACTGAAATCCTAACGGGTTGACGGAGGTGGATTTGACCGCTACTCCCCTTTACAGGGGATTATTCTATCACAAAGGTCTTCGCCGACAATCAATATTCTGATTTTAAACGGGTTACGGTAAAGAAAATCGCGATGCCGATGAAGGCTTGGCTCAAAGGCTCCAAAACGAGCAAAAGGACGCTGATGTTATTTTCCGTAATGGCAAGAAGGGCGGGTTCAAAGCCATAAAGCAAAGCGTTAAAAATGGTAAAAAGCAAACACCAGGTCCGCACCCCGATGTAATTGGAATAAGAATTGCGGAGATATTGGCTCGTTCGGATATAGGTCATGATCCCGGTGACGACGATGGCGGCATAGAAAGCCAAAACGAATAAAAGCAAGACGATCGAAGCGGCGTTCCCGCTTTGGAAAATTTTGAAATTTAAGATATTTGTTTTAAAAAAAGCGATAAAAGCTGAGAAAAGGGTCATGAAGACATACATGAGCATTCCTTGATAAGCCAAAGTCGAACCTTGAAGGTTACCAATGAGAATCAGCATGTAAGCGATGGCGAAAAGAGCGAAGTCATAGATGGAAAGATAGGTGTTTAAACCGCTTGAGGGCGAATCAAAGGTCAAATAGATGGTATAAGCGCCGCTTCCGATGAGGCAAAGCAATGCGAGAGAGGTAAAAGTTAAAGCCAGGAATTTCTTGTAGTGATATTTCCACTGATTTTTTAAGCGTTGCATATTCATATGTAGGCATTATCGTCCTCTTCGGCAAAAATTGCAGTAAACTTGTTGCCATGATTGAACCACGATTTTCCTTAGGACTACCCGAGGATGCCCGGATGATTCGCCAAAAGGTGTTTGTTGAGGAACAAGGCTATCATAATGAATTCACGAATGATGACGGGCCTTGCTGGTGTTTGGTTCTTTACTTCAATCAAAAACCCATCGCCACAGGTCGCCTTTTAGAGGTCGATCCCGAAACCTATCGGATCGGTCGGGTCGCCGTTTTAAAAGAGTACCGGGGAAAGAAAATCGGAACCTATGTTTTGAAATTTCTCGAAGTCAAAATTAAAACCTTGGGCGGACACCGGGCAATCTTGCACGCTCAGCTTGAGAAAAAAGGTTTCTATGAGAAATGTGGCTACGCTGTTTCGGGCACAGGCGAGATCGACTATGACGAAGGCCATCCTCACGTGATGATGGAAAAAGAGTTGAAACACAAAAATCCCCGCAAAAGGCCATCGTATTATTAAATATTGCCTAAATAGACGGATTTTAAATAACGTCGAGCGATCTTCGCTAGCCGTTCTAATGTCGCAATAGGAGTCATCGGCTCGTCTTCTTTGTAATGAGGGAAATAGCGGGTGAGATGAAGCGGAATACCCGAATCAAGAATCGCAATCCACCGCGCCTCTTCTTCCATCATTTTCGGATCATCGTTATGGTGAGGCACGATCAAGGTTGTCAGTTCGACATGGCAATGGCGCGCCGCCAAAGCGATGAAGTCCTTCGTCATGGCGAAATCGCCACCGACATAATGGAAATAGTCCTCCGAAAAACCTTTGAGATCGATATTCATCGCATCGATATAGGGCAAGATTGCCTCCAAGACACCGAGCGAAGCACAGCCGTTCGTCACCAAAACGGTTTTTAAACCTTTTTCGTGAGCCAACTTGGCACAATCTCGAACGTATTCATAGCCCATAAGGGGTTCGTTATACGTAAAAGCAATTCCGATATTCCCTTGCGAACGGAGTTCGAGCGCTTCTTGAACGATGTCTTCGGGGGAGTAATAGCGGCATTCTTTGGAAAGATCGCATTGGGAGATGTCGTAATTCTGGCAAAAGGGGCATCGGAGATTGCAGCCATACGATCCGACGGAAAAAATAAAAGATCCCGGGAAGAATTCGCGCAAAGGTTTTTTCTCAATCGGGTCAAGAGCCAGCGCGGTCAATAAACCATAATTGCTGGGAATGTTTTTCCCGTCTTTAAGGGTTCGAACGTGGCAAAAGCCAGTTCGATTTTCTTCCAATTCACAATGATGAAAGCAAACGTCGCATTTCATTCGTGCCGTACCACTTCAAAACGGTACAGGGTTGCTTTTTCTTCCGGGGCAATGCCCGCCTTTCGTTCGGCGATCGCAATTTGTTGCTCCACCGTGTCGACCCCGTCGAGATTAGGGAGAAGCAAGCCTCGCCGTCCTCTACTCTCAACGATAACCCCATATTTTTTGACATCCAAATCTTCAGCCGAAGCAATCGTCTCGTAGGGCGAAAGAACGTCAACGGAGATTTCCAAATACGGAAGCTCCTTGGCCTCAATTGCTGGGAAACGCGGATCTTCGGAACAGGCCTCAATCGCGTTATGAACAATTTCTTCCGCGATATTTTTGCATGTGGCACAGGTCGTGCCGATACAGCCTCGGAGTTCGCCGTTTTCATGAATCGAAACAAAAACTCCAGCCCGTTTCCGAAGCATTTCTTCAGGAAGAAGCGGGTTTGGCGAAAGAATCGAGTTGCGAAGAACGAATTCTTCAATCGCCTTGCGCGCTAAGGTCGCATACTCGTCGCTCTTGGCTTCTTTTAAGCCGATATCAATGGCTTGTTTGGCAAGATAAAGATCGGCAAAAGCACGGGATGGATCGCTTCCTTCGACCCGGAATTCCGCGACACCATAGCCCACGCCATAAGTGGCTTCGTGCGATAAAACGCTTGGGCTGACGGCTTCGCGGTCCAAAGCGCCGGCTAAAATGCAAAAACTCCGATGGCCGCATTCTTCAGCTTTTTCTAGCGAATGAGGATCGTAAGTGAACAAGGAGCCGAAATTACCGCTCTTGAAGACCTTCATAATCCATTCGTCGTACTTCGGCCCTTCGGGATTAAGCCCATAAGGTCCATCGGCTTTTTGACAATGCGACAAATCGCCCGAGGCAATAAAAACCACCCGGCGCGACAGCTCTTCCACCGCTTGTTTGATCAACATACCAAAGCGATAATGCTCGACCAAAGGTAAGCCGCTTAAGCCCACCCGAACCAATTTATAAGAAGGGTAATAATGATTAATGAAATAGAGGGGGATCATCGTCCCGTGATCAAGGTCATGTTTTTGAGTGCCTTCCGAACCGGCTGGAAAATGATTCGCCAAGGCTAAGGCCGAAATCTTTTGAACCAGCTCTTTGTCATAAAAGGCGCGGAAAGAAACCTGAGGAGCGCGGAATTCGGCGAAGCTTCCGATGCCGACTTCGCCATCAGAGATTTGAAAATAATCCGAATAAGCTTCGGCATGAGGCGAAGAAATGATGATGGTATCGGGCTTGATCTCCGCAATCGCTCGAGCGACTTGATCGTAAGATTTGACCGTTTCATCAATCCCTTTTTCGTCGCCATGTCCGACTTCGGGGATGATTAACGGCGGATGGGGGACAATGAAACCTGCGATGATGCTCATGCTCTTTTTATAGCACGAAAAAAGAAAAAAGGATAATGCTCATGAAAAAAGTGCCCATAAAATGGGCACAAATTTCGTCAATCGCTCATTGTTTGACGACAACGTTCATCACCAAAAGAGGGCTATTCGTTTTGTTTTCCATCGAATGGGAAGAGCCTTTGGGGCAATAATGCACTTGCCCGGCATGAAGGATTTCTTCTTTTCCATCGAGAAGGCAAGTCGCCTCGCCTTGAAGGATATAGCAGATTTCCGCCCCATCACTATGAACGTGGTAGCCAATCGAACAACCCGGATCGAGGGTGGCCTTCAAAATCTTATTGATTCCATCCGTATACATCCGGCATTTCGCATAGCCTTTTCCACCCTTCATATGGGGGATGGTTTGTTCTTCAATGCTGTCAAAATCAATCATAAAAGGAATCTCCTTTCAATTTTTCTTCATCCATTCGAGGAAGCTTTTGGCCGCTTCTTGGGGTCCGCTTTGTTCATGCCCAGGGATCGCCAGTTTGGTGTAAATGACGCCAAGTTTGGTCCCTTGCGCGGCTAAAGCCTTAAAGTCTTGAAGCACGAGTTGGTGGGTCTTGGCTTTTTCCTGAACCGGGCCAAACGGGTTAGCGAAATAGCTCGACACGAGTCCCACTTCTCCCGTCGTGCCTTTGGCTTTGCGCTTGCCTTCTTCGACCACTTGAATCATTTCATGATAGTCGGAGAAAAGATGGAGATTCTCTTTGGAGTCTTCGTAGTTATTGGCATAAAGGAACATATCGACCGGATAATGATGAATGACTTCTTCATAAGGAGTACAAGGATAAACCAAGCGAGAATTGCTCTCGGCGATGTTGTACATCAACGCATCATTGAGATGAGAGAAAGCGTAGCCTTGATCCAAATCATCGAGACGGACGAACGCTCCGATTTCCGTTCCGCAAGCGCTGATGTTGCCCCCGTTATAGAAGAGGGTGCCCATATCATCAAAGATGACGGTGATGCTCTCGAGATACTCTTTGGCCAAAAGGCGGAAGGCTTCAATCGATTCGCTTTTGCCCGCACCACTATCGCCCATGATCACGAGGTGGACTTGTTTGCCGCCTTTGAGGGTGATTTTGATCATCGAGCCGTGAATCGGAAGGGCTCCGGCTTTAATCATCCGAAGGTTATGGAGGGTGAGAACCAGTTTTTTGACGTAACCGAAATAGTCTGCTTCATCGGTGTCGCTCACGTAGCCCACCATCATGTCGTTCTTCTCATCCGTATAATAAGTGCCCGTCGTTTGACCTTCGTTCCCACCGAAGACAATGAGAAGATCAGGCTTGCCCCGGCATTCGCTGATCTCGGCTTTTTCGAAAAGATTGAGCGTGCCTAAGACCGTATTGGCGTATTTATAAGAAAAATAGAAATAAACCAATGAGGTTCCACACTTTAAGGGGAGGCAAAGCCATTTTTTCTCATCGAAAGTTAATCCCTTAAGCGGATTCTCCACGCTCGCTTGATAAACACCGATTCGTTTATTTCTTTTGGTGCTCGCCGAATAGGGTAAGTTCATATCCGCGGCGGAAATGAAGGGGATTTTGCAAAGATTTCGATATTCTTCGGGATAAGGCAAGTTCAAATTTCGGAGAGTGAAACCCGCTAAGAAACCAGCGGAGAAGTCGGTTTCAAGAGTAATCGGTTTTTCCAAGATATGGCTCTTAATCGCGTTATACATATGGAAAATCGATTTGCGAAGGAAAAGCATCCGCGGTTTCAATGAGGACAACGCCTCTTTGCCTTCGTCATCGAGGTAGGCAAAACGGGCAAGCCGCATCCAATAATGGAAGAAACCATTGAGGAGGCGGTAAAAGTGAAGCCCTTTATCGGAAAGGACGGCGGCGTAAGAAGAATCCTTCGAAGCGACGACGCTCCGAATATCATGCAAAAGCAAAAGGCTCATCGCCACCACGCCATCGACAGGCTGCGCCAAACGCTCAGAAAGATAATCCGAAAGTTCAACGTCATTTTCTTTTAACTCGTCAAGATAAGCCGCCAGGACTTGGCGGAAAGCTTTCGAAGCAATCAAATCGTCGTCTTTTGAAACAGAACTCGGGGAGGAAGAAGAAGACAAATAAGGCTCGAAATCCTTAACCGAGGCAACGAAGACTTGATTGGCGAAATAAAAATCAGTCATGAGAACACTCCTTGATCGCGTGGGCCAGGCCGGGGATCTTGTCGCTCGGAAGCGAGCAAAGCGCAATGCGAACGGCGTTGTCTTTCACCGGAGCCAAGAAAATCCTTTTCGCCTTGAGGGCAAGGCAAGTCGCATAAGCATCTTTCACTTTGAGGGTCACGAAGAAGCCTGAGCGATAAGGATAAGGATTTAAGCCTTCTTCTTTGGCTTCTTGAAGGAAAATCGAAGCGCGTTTTGCAACGATTTCGCGATTTTCCTGAACTTCTTTCTTCAAACTCGCATTGCTTTCCGGCTCATTTAAGAGTTCGGCAATCGCATTCATAGCCATGTGATTCGGCACGCTCCAAAGCGCCCGGGCTTCCATCGTGGCGAAATCACCATATTGGGCCACTTTCTTTTCATCTAAGCCATAGACACCTAAACCGCCAATCCTTAAACCATAGAAGGATAAAGTCTTGGAGAAAGAAAAGCAGAAATAGCAAAGCGATTCTTTCGGAAGTTTCTTAATGGCTTGAATCATGCCTTCTTTGAGTTCGAGCGGAGCAAAGTCGATATAAGCGGCGTCGATGATCAAATCCATCTTGCCTCGATAATCCTTTTTGGAGAAGAGGTCGATAACCTTTTGCCATTCTTCAGGAGAAAGCGAATAGCCCGTCGGATTTTGGCAAGGATCATTAATCAAGAGCGCGACGTGGTCATAGCGTTGAAATAGAGCATCTAAAGAAGTGGCAAGCCCAGCGAGATCAAAGACATCTCCATGAAAGAGGTTATAAAAGCAAATATCCATGCCAAAACCTTTGGCAATCCCGACGTAATTGGGCCAGCCAAGTTCCGGAACAAGGAGCACGTTTTTCTCGCCTCGGGATAAGGCAAAAGATAAACAAACCGCTCCGGTGCCACCAGGAGTGCCAAGCGCAAAGAAATTCCCGGTTTTAGCTTCTTCTTCAAAATTCTCGCCTAAGAACCACTTTCGCATCGCCATCAAATAATCTTTGGTTCCTGCGACAGAAGAATAGGTCAAATCTTGGTCTTCGGTATGCGACGAAAGCAAGCGTCTAATGTCATTTGAAACAGGAAGCTTTCCATTATCGAGATACATCATGCCGATGGCACCATTGGTGACATCGATTCCCTTTTTCTTCAGTTCTTGTGCCTCTTGATTTAGGGAGAGAATCATATCGTTTTTCTGTGGCATAAAGAAAGCCTCCGCTTCCGCCTATTCTAAAAGGAAAAAGGCTTAAAGTAACCAATTTCCGTCAAGCATTCGTTTAGAGAATCTTCTTCGGCTCAGCGGCGGGTTCATCAACCGCGATGGCTTTTTCGATCACCACCGGGTTGAGCGGACGGTCGTTCGCTCCTTTGCGAACCGCGGCGATTTTATCGACGACATCCATTCCTTCAGCCACGTGACCAAAGGACGCATAATTGCCATCAAGGAAGCCGTCATCCTTATCGCAAATGAAGAATTGACTGCCAGCGCTATCGGGATCGGAAGCGCGGGCCATCGAAATAACACCGCGATTATGAGAAAGGGTATTCTTCACACCATTCGATGTAAATTCACCTTTGATGGCGTAGCCAGGACCACCACTTCCCCGACCCAATGGGTCGCCGCCTTGAATCATGAAACCTTTGATAATGCGGTGAAAGGTTAAGCCGTTATAAAAGCCTTTATTCACCAACGAAACGAAATTCGCACAAGTATTCGGGGCATTCTTATAATCGAGTTCGATTTTAATGTCGCCCATGTCTTTGATCGTCAAGATGACCATCTGTTTTTACCTCGTTCACCATTATACAAGGCTCGCGCAAAAAGTTGTTAATCCTCTCCGCTTCTTCTAAACTATGTTCCATGCAACAACCACAAACGAAACCAAAGATGGACGAAACGAAGAAAATCAAACTTGTCTATAGCGGCGAGCTCTTATTGATTTCCTTGGTCTTTTTGACCTTGGGGATTTTGATGCTCACTGGTGTCTATCAAACGAGCGAAACCCGCCGGACGATTTTTGTCTGGATCACCTTATTTGGTGGCAGCTACACTCTCTTCGATTTCTTCTGGACTCTCTTTTCTGCTAAGCACCGGAAAAAATCATCGCTTTTGGATAAGATTGCCATCGTCCCGGTCGGCATCACCTTTATTTCTTACGACCTTTATGTTCTACTTTCAAAGACGAGCGACGCTAATCTTCATCATCTCGTGATCGGCATCGCCTTCCTCTACATCGGTGCCCTCTATATCTTCGAAAGCATTTTCCATTATTACCATCCGATTCCAGGTCTACTCGAAGACGACAAGAAAGAGGATAAAAAAGAGGCTGCCCCTGTCACGGATGCCCCGAACGATGCAACGAACACGGACAAGAAAGATTAGAGTTTTATGATGAATCCCGAACGCATTGCCGAAATGAAAGAGAATCCGAAAGCGCCTTATTACATCGTTTACGAGGATAACGAGATTCTGGTCGTTTATAAAAAACGCGATGTTTTCACGATTGCGACTCCAGACCCCAAAACTTTCCATCACAATCTTTTCTATTACCTCCAAGTTTATGCAAGTGAAAGTCATGAAACGGTTTATTTAGTCCACCGCTTGGACTTCGAAACCTCTGGATTAGTCGTCTTTGCTAAAACCGCTGAAAAACAATCGGCGCTCAAAGCCGCTTTCGAAGCCCGCCAAGTCGGCCGTTACTATGAAGCCGTCGTCAAAGAAAGTCTGCCGCAAGGCAAAACTTATGATGTGGATCAATATCTTGAAGAGGGCCAAACGGTCCGTTTAAGCGACCCCGAACATGGCAAAGAAGCCATCAGCCATTTTGAAGTGAAGAACCCGATTCAAATCGGCACCGCCCTTCAGGTCAAAATCGAAACCGGGCGCAAAAATCAAATTCGTCTTGCCCTACATAGTTTGGGGCTAACCTTGTTAGGCGATAAACGCTATAGCGAAAATGAGGCGAAACGGATGTATCTCAATGCCTATCGGCTTGAACTTCCATCCTCGCTCTCACTCCAACAAAATAACTTTGCCGTTGAACCTTTGTGGCTCAAAAACGATTGAACAAAGCGATCGAAGCTCCCATTAAATCGTCGTTAAGACCCGAATAGCGGGCATCATCCACTTGATCAAAGAATGCTTTTTTCGTGGCTTCATCAAGACCCTCAGGATGAGCTTCTTTTAATGCGTCATAAGCCGCTTCAACCTCTTTTTGGTAACGAAGAGCGTCAAGGCTATAAAGGATGCTCGCGTGTCCGCCTTGTTCTCCGCTAAAAAGCCGGAACGAAGCGTTGGGATTCTGGCATGTATCTTTATGGCGATATATCGACAAACGGTTTAACGGAATTGTTTTGTCATTGTCCCCTTGAGCAATTAAGGCGGGAATTGCAGAGTTATTGAGTTTATCGGAGGCTTTTAGCGGCGAGTCCTCTTGAAAAAGATAGCGTTCATAAGTTGTCACGTAGGCCCAGGAAAGATCCGCTAAGAAAGAGACTTTGCGGCGGGCAAAATCCATCACGGTTTCTTCGGCAGAATCAAAGCCGCTCACGGCCACCAAGGCTTTGATTTGACTGAATCCTTCGCCCAGTACCGCGACGGAAGCATAAGCCCCTTGCGAATGGCCGAATAGAAAAATGGGTTCGTCTTGATAAACGCTTTGAGAAAGATAGTGCAAAAGGGCAGTCAAATCCCGTTTGGCTTGGGGAAGACCTTTGAGGCTGTTACCCCCACTAAGACCTTTACCATAGCCATCATAAGAAACAACATCATAGCCTTGATTATAAAAATAAAGAGCTTGGCTCAAATAGCCATCACCTGGATCGTCAATCCCCGCGGAAATGACGACTAACCGTTTTGAAGAGGGCTGATCATAAAAATGGCCCTGGAGTGTCACATCATCCGAAGGAAAAGAAAAATCGCTTCGGGGATAAAGTGAGGCAACGCTTTGATAATCGACTAAACCTGGAGTCAACGCGACATTATAGGAAGAACTGGCAAAAATCCTTTGAAAGATCAAAGGTGTCGCGATTAAAGCCGCCACGTGATTGAGAAGAAGAAAAGAGACGATAACTAGCACCCACAATAGCCTTTTTCTTTTGGGGGTCATCTTTCGCTTTGCCACGCTCAAATTATAGAAGGACGAAAAGAAAAGGCTATCGTTTTGGCTTTATTGGCATCGTTAAGTGAAACGTTTATAATAAACCTGTTATGAAAACACATTCCTCACGAGCATTTTTGCTTTTGCCTCTCGTTTTCCTATCCGCTTGCGGGGCAACAAAAAGCCCTTCGATCTCCGCCTATTTTGATGAGAGTATTGAGTTTAAAGAAAACTTCCGTCTCCTCCAGCTTACCGACATCCATTGGTCCGTCAATACCGACGCGGCCAAGCAAGGCGCCTATTTGACGAAAGTGGTTGAGACCATTCAGCCCGATTTCATCATGATTACGGGCGATCTTTTATTAGGCGCTTCAACCAGCACGGCGGAGAGTCTCGTCAAGGTCATCGAAAGTTGGAATAAACCCTTTGCCGTCACTTGGGGCAATCACGACCGCGAAGGCGAATATTCGCCAACTTGGCTTTCGAAACTTTTCACCAACGCCAAGGATTCGCATTATAACGAAGTCGATGATTCAATCTTCGGCCGATCCAATTACGTGATTTCTTTGATGAATAAGCAGACCGGCAAAGCGGCTTGGAATATTTATTCCATCGATTCGAATTCTTACCCTGAAAGCCATTCCGGTCTTTATTACGATTACGATGTGATTCATTCGGATCAAATCAACTGGTTCAACCAGGCCGCCGATTATTCCACCGCTCAAAACGGTTACACCGTCCCGGGATTGTCCTATTTCCACATCCCTCTTTATCAATGGATGTACTCCTATCTCGAAAATCAAAAAGGCATGATGGGCGAAATCCTTGAAACGAGCGCTTTCGTTTTAGCCCCCGACGACATCAAACAAAAGTTTGCCGCCATCGGAAAGAGTGTGAAATTCTTCCCCGGTTATCAAGACACGGGTTTCTTTGATGCCGGCGTCAAAAAAGGCGTTAAAGGATTCTTTTGTGGACACGACCATTCGAATGACTGGGGCAATGTCTATAGCGATCAAGCTGGATCGGCTTATGTTGGTTATGGCGTCAAATCGGGAACCGAACTTTATTACACCCATGGTTCCGATACGCGCGGATATCTGCGCGATTACGATATCATCGGAGGTTCGCTATCGACGCTCCACAGTAACGGCACTTTCGATCTCACCCATTATTACGTCCAAACAGATGCCGCTTACACCACCTATCATGAGGAGGTCACCGGCCTATGAAACTCACCCAGCGAACGCTCAATCTCATTCTTGAAGCTTTGCTTTTCGTTATTTGCTCTTTCGTTTTATTCACTTTGGTTTCTTCCGTCGGCAATGCCATCGGCTCGACCGACTCGCCCATCAAACGGATGCTGCCGTATTATCTCAGCTCTTTCTCGGCAATCTATCTTCTTTTCGTCAGTCATCTCGTTCTTTTCCCCCGCGATGAGAAAAAACTGATTCTTACCCTAAAAGTCAATGGCGTTATCCTCGCCGTCCTCAGTTTCTTTTCTGCCCTCCTCTTCATCGTCTACGTGGCCAACAAAACCTATTCCAGTTTCATTATGGGAATGCTGACCTCCCTCTTCCCGCTCGATTATTTCTTGCTTGACCTCCTGATTCTGGGGGTTGGAATTGCCTTCGCTTATCGGGGCTTCCGTTTTCCAAAAGGCGAGCGGGTCTATTTCCCTTATGAACATGGATTGACCCGCAAGATTTTCGCCAGCATCTTCCGCTCGCTTTATGTTCTTTTCGCCCTCTATTTCTTCGGGGCATTTCTCATGAGCATTGCCATTGCCAACTATGGTTCTCCCACCTGGTGGTGCATGTTAGCCCTTTGGCTTCTTATGGGGATACCAGCTGGAGTTCTCTTCTACCATGATTTCTTTTATAAAACCGCAGTTAAGAAAACCCCGGAACAATCGCTCAAGATTTCCTTCTATGTGCTCATTGGCAGCGCGGTCTTTGTCTTCTATTTCCTGATTGCTTTGCTCGTCAAAAAGAACTTCATCGTCGAAGATGCGACCGCCTTATTCACCATCGACTTCATGAAGAGCTGGAACTTAGTTCCGTTTGCGGTTTCTTTCTCGGTCATCTTGCCGCCGGCCATCGCGTATTTGACTTCGTTCTTGTCATTAAGAAAGATCAAAAAAGCTTCTCCTGCCATAGAAAAGCCTACCGAAGCCATTCCGCAAGAGAAATAAAAATCCCCTGCAAAAAGCCATTAGAATGAGGAGCGTTCACTGAACGCTCCTCTTTTTTGGCGATTGATATTCTTCCTCCAAAGCCGGCGAATAAAAGGCAAAGGAATACTTCTCGCCCCGCTTCACAGAATAGAGGGCCACGTCGCTATGGTAATAAAGGGTTTCTGGGGTAAAAGCTTCGTCGACGCTAAAGGCAATGCCGACGCTGCAGCGCAAAGGCAAGGCGTTTGCTTTTTCGCCGATGCTCATCTGGGCAAAAGAGCTTAAAAGCTTTTGAACTTCGCTTGCAATTTCGTCCTCGCTTTTGTCGATGACGATCGCCGCAAATTCATCCCCGCCAATTCTGGCGATGCACTCAGCGCTTCGAAGGTACGTTTTTAAGGCTTCCCCAACCCGATGAATCGCTTCATCGCCTTTGGGGTGACCCAAATTGTCGTTAATGCCTTTGAGCCCATCGATATCAATGAGGAGCAAAGCCACCACTTTCGGTTTTTTCCCGGCGAGTTCCGAGGAAAGATCACGTTCGAAAAACGCTCGGTTATATAAACCCGTCAAAGCATCGCGAGACGCTTGATAGGAGAGTTGACCAATAATCTGTTCGGTGGTCGAATTTTGAATGAAAAGATAGGCGACGAGAAGAGCGATGCTATAGGCGGGTCCCAGCATTAACCAGTGCGGGATGAAAATCTCTAAAAGCATTCCGACTCCGAGAATTAAGGGCAAAAAGGCAAGAGCGATAAAAAGCTGCCGATTCGGGATCCGCTTGGAATTCACGAAAAGCACGACATAGAAAAAAGCGGCGTAGAAAGCGCAGAAGGCATAAGAAATCGGGAAAAGCCAATTGTGGACCGACTGAAGATTGCTATCAAAATCAAAGATGTTGTGGGTTTTAATGTTGGCGAAAATGAAGCCCGAGAAGATCAAATAAATCCCAATGCCAACCCCAGCCCAAGAAAAGAATTTCTTTTCTTCCCGTTCGTGAACAATCGAAAAAAGATAGATGAACCACAAAAGAGCGGGAAGGCTGAAACTCAAATAATAAAGGGTTCGAAAAGTGAACATCGCCGCATAATTCGGCCAATAGGCTTCGACTAACGAATCCGACATATCAAGCAAACTAAAGACGATCGCGGAAATCAGACAGTAAAAGAAAACCCGATCTCGTCGCCGGCTTCGATCAAGCCTCAAAAGAGCATTCATCAAAACGATGACCAGAATCAGGACCGCAATGATTTCAGTTTCGTAATGCCAGGACATCGTTTTTGAATCCTTGTGGATGAATTATACGCTGAAGTGATCAAAAATAGAGATTACTTTTTGATTGTAAAATGGTCAAAAATAGCCAAATAAAACCAAAAACAATAAAAAAGAAGGCCGAATTTCTTCGAGCCTTCCTTAATGAAACGGATAATTACTTCTTTCCCTTTGCGGCATCAGCGAAGATCTGAAGTCCCGCCGTGGTCAAAGGGTGTTCAATCATCTTGCGGAAGACGTTAGCGGGAATCGTCGCGATATCGCTTCCAGCTAAAGCCGCCACTTCAATATGATGCAAGTTGCGAATGCTGGCGGAGATGATCTGGGTCTGATAGCCATAATTATCACGGGCAACCACAATGTCTTGGATGAGGCGTTCCGAATCCATTCCGGCATCATCGAGCCGTCCCATAAAAGGCGAGATGTACGTTGCACCGGCTTCCATCGCTAAGAGAGCTTGGCTCACCGAGAAGCAAAGCGTAACGTTGGTATGAATGCCTTTCGCGGTCAAAGCTTTGCAGGCTTTGATGCCTTCCCAGGTCATCGGAAGTTTGATGACGATGTTTTTGTTGATTGCGGCTAAAGGAAGCGCTTGGGCAATCATGCTGGCGGCATCCCCTTCGGCAACTTCTGCCGAAATCGGTCCGTTCACCAAAGAAACGATTTCTTCAATGACGTCTTCAAGTTTGCGGCCTTCTTTTGCGATTAATGACGGATTGGTTGTAACGCCGGCAACAACGCCATAGCTGGCGATATCGCGAATGTCGGCGATGTTGGCAGTATCAATAAAAAGTTTCATAGTAATTCCTCGCCCGTTTTTCCTTGGGCTTAACGTTTTAACATGTCCAGGAACTTTTGAGAAGTCTTTTGTGTGAGCTTCATTATTTCTTCGTGCCTTTTCCTTATCTCGTTCCTATAATCGCTAAATAGAACATAGGATGGCAAGTAACGATGGCATGGCAAAAACTTGAAAAAGGGGCGGAAGAGAAAATTCTCGCTTTCGTGAGCAAAGAGCCTGAAGTCAATCTTTTTATCTCGGGTGATTTGCTCAATTTTGGCATCGATCAAAAACACGTTCGTCTTCATTCCTACGAAAAGGATGGCGCCATCGAAGGGCTTTTGCTCCGCTACATGAAACGGAATTACGTTTTTTATACCCGCGATCCCGCTTTCCCCTTTGCCGAAGTGGCAGACTTAATTCGGCAAGATAATCCGACATTGAAAGGCGTGAGCCTGAGTGGCAAAAGCCAAGCGGTTCGCCCGCTCCTTCCCTATCTTTCCCCGCTCAAGCTTGAAGAAACCATGATGGCGCGCTGCAACCACTTGAAACGGGACCCCGTTTGTCCCGAAGGAGCAAAAGTTCGCGCTTTGACGAGTAAAGAAGACTTCCAAGCTTTCTATGCCCTCGAACATCAGATCGTCGAATTTGCTTCTTCCGACCATGGAGAAAAGGATCAAGTCGATTCCTTATTAGCGGATAAAAAGCGTGGAGCGATTTGCCTTGGGGTTTATGTTGGCGACGTCCTCGTTTCGGTCGCCTCCACCACCGCGGACACCACCCTCTCCAGCATGCTCGTTGGCGTTTGCACCCATCCGGATTACCGCGGCAAAGGCTATGCTTCTTTAGTTGTAAGTAGTTTGCTTAAAAACCGTTTCGAAAAAAGCGAGCAATTCGTCTGCCTTTTTTATGACAATCCTTTAGCGGGACGAATCTACCACGCCTTAGGTTTTGAAGATGTCGCTTCTTACGCCATCCTGAATTAATAAATCACGGTGAGCAACATTTTAAAATCTTGCTCCGCTTTTAAGGCATGCGGATGATGATGAGGCATCACTAGGCACTGCCCTTCTGGAACCGAATACTTCACGCCATCAATAAAGAAAGTCCCAATGCCTTCGATGACCTGAACGAAGGCATCGCCGTCCGATTGGTGAACTGAAATTTCCTGACCCTTTGCTAAAGCGAAAAGGGTTAAAGACACCGCCTCATTTTGAATCAAGATTTTACTGACGATTGAACCTTCTTCAACGTGAATCAAATCCTTCAAAAACAACGGCTTTTTGCTGGAAATATTTTCTAAAATCATCGCTTCTTCCATTTTATTTTTCCTCCAAATATTGCTTGAGAACTTCGGCATGCGAATGGCGTTTCCGCGTGGTGGTTCCGATAATAACCACGCTCGCGTAAGGATAAGAAGAAAGAAATAAGTTTTTGCCGTTCTTCATTTCTAGCTCATGACGATAGTTCTTCCCATAGCCTTCAAAAGACAACCCGCCTTGAAGATAGGTCGAAAGCAGATTGTCGCTTGGAGCAAAACGGGTATCGTGGATATAGGGAATTTTCAAGATGGCTGGAATGAAATAGGCCAAATCGCCTTCCTTGGTAAACCCGGCTAATTGATTGGTATTATGAAGGCGTACATCTACCACGACATCCGCCTTGGCTTTTTGAATCCCTTCGAAGAATTCTTTGGCGCTGGTTTCATAAGCGCTCAGGACCGTGATTTCCATTTTCTTTTTCCTTTACGACGAGATTAATCTGAGCGCGTTATAATGTATGTTGTATTTGCAACATTATGCTCACTTCTGAAGAACTTTATCTCCTTGCCAAGAACCCATTGTTTAACGGAATTCGTTTGGAAGAACTCCCCGAGGCGTTATCGTGCTTAAGCGCTGAAAAACGTTCCTTCTCCAAAGGCTCCCTCATTTTCGCTGAAGGTGATCCAGCAGAGACTGCCTTTTTCGTTCTCAAAGGAAACGTTGATCTCGTTCGTTACACCTTGACAGGAGAAAGCCAACTCCTCGAAAGCTTCGGTCAAGCCGAAGTCTTTGGCGAAGCTTATGCGATTAAAGAAAAAGCGGTCTATGGTCTTAATGCCTACGCCAAAGAGGATAGCGATATTCTCTATCTCCACTTAGATGAACTCTATTCAAGAGAATCCTGTGGCTTCGGCGTCCTTTTACTAAAGAATCTTGCCATTGCCTTAGCCGATAAAACGTTGTTGCTCAAACAAAAACTGACAATCGTGACCCAAAAAGGATTGGAAGCGAAAGTCCTCGAATACCTAGATTGCTATTCCTCTAAGTCTGGCGAAGCCTTCTTCATCCCCCACACCCGCGAAGAGATGGCGGAATACCTTGGCTGCGAACGAAGTGCTCTGTCCCGCCTTTTGTCGGAAATGGCGAAGAAAGGTCTCATTACTTATCATCGCAATCGTTTCGTCTTAAACCCAAAGAAGAAAAAATAAAATCCCTGCAAAACCTCCTTTGATTTTGCAAAACCATGTAATTCTTTTTTAGTTCACGTCGTTAAAACTTCGTCTTTCCGAAAGCGTTTGGCGATCATCACGACACCGATAAAAAGAAACGCGGCAACCCAATAGAGAAATAACGCATTGTCAGGAAAATAATCAAAGCGAATCAAATAGGAAGGATTCATGATGACATTCTGAATCGCGGTGACCCCGACATCAATTAGCATGAGCGAAGACATCACAAGGAGAGGCCAAAGGCGATCTTCCCAATGAAAATAGAGCGCGAAGAAAACAAAAGCAGCGATAGTGAAGACAAAATCGGCATAGATCCAAGACCCATGGCTGTTCTTCCCTTGGGCAACATAAAAAACTAGGGCCAGAAGCGATTCAATAATCCCTAATCCGAAGACGAGGGAAAGGATTAACGGAAGAATGCTTTTTCTCATAGAGTGCTTAGCCTTATAATGATTTTAAAGATTTACTCCTTGCGAAACAAGGAGAGACGGATGAGGGGTATGGAAAAAATAAAGAAAGACGTTGGCTTCGAAGCTTCCTTAGGAGAAGGAAACGACGTTCTCCCCGGGGAAATATTCACTCTTTATTCCACCATCGTTTATCAAGACAGCATGGTTTTTATCGCCCCTAACAAAGAGCGCTACTCCTTGGATTTCACCACTTTAAGCGAAGCCTCTTTCAGCCCTTATATCTTCGAAGAGAACCTCTGGTTTTCTTGCCGATCCTTTGGAAAACGGTATTGTTTCGCGGCTTCTCCGAAAAGTTGGAATAGCGTCAGCGGAAAACGCCTCATCGAACGCGTATCCCATTATGTTCAAATTCAAAATCTAAAAGACTTAGCACTCTACACTCATGATGGACCCACGACAGTTTTGCTCCATATCACTCTCCATTAAAAAGACTATTGCCGCTCTTTCTTTAGCCTAAGAAAGAAGATAAAGCAAATCTTCAACCGATAAAGAAGTAATGCCCGTTTCGCCTTCATTGATGACGGAGCGAAAGAGAGCTTTCTTTTTCTCTTGAAGCGAAATGACCTTTTCCTCAATCGTGTCATGGCAAATGAGTTTATAGACTTGAACCGGGTGGATTTGACCAATCCGATGTGTGCGATCCGTTGCTTGTTCCTCGGCTGCGAGATTCCACCACGGATCGATATGAAAAACGGTATCTGCTCCTTGAAGATTGAGACCACTGCCGCCGGCTTTAAGCGAAACCAAAAGAATTTTCACTTGGTCCGACGTATTGAAGGAATTCGCGATCTTGAGGCGCAAAGAACTTTCAGTGTCGCCGTTGATGTAATAACTGGAAAGATGCTCTTCATCGAGAAGATAGCGAAGATGGTCTAAAACTTTGGTGAAGGAGGAGAACAAAAGGATTTTATGGCCGTTTGCAATCGCTTCTTCCACCGCTTCAAGAAGATAAGACATCTTGCTTGAAAGCGTGCTGGTGCCTTCAAAGAAAGCCGAAGAGTCAACGCAGATTTCTCTTAGCTTCGTCAGCAAAGCAAAAATCGAGACGCCTTTTTCACCTTTCGCCAAAAGATTCTTAGCTTCGAGTAAGGTCGCGTCATAGAGTTTTCGCTCCTCATCTCCCATCGAAAGAGTGACGATTTGCAGGGATTTCTTGGGTAATTCCTTTAAATACTCTTCTTTGTTCCGCCGCAAGATGAAGGGCGTGATCAGTTGACGGAGTTTCGCATTGGCTTCATTCTTCACGTAATGGATTTGAAACGAATCGTAGTCCCCCAAGAAACCCGGCATCAAGAAATCGAAGAGGCTCCAAAGATCGCCGAGGTTGTTTTCAATCGGGGTACCGGTGAGAGCAAAACGCGTTGTGGCATCAAGCTCTTTGACCGCTTTGCTCTTTTGAGCATAGGCATTTTTGATATATTGTCCTTCATCAACCAAAATCAAAGAAAAGTGTTTCTTCTCGTAGAGGGGCAAATCGTTTCGGAGCGAATCATACGAAGTGACGTAAGCCGCTTTTTCTTTGCCCATCCCCAGAATCGAGTTTTCGCGTTCGCCTTTTTCTCCAGAAAGGACAACGACCTTAAGGGAGGGCAGCCATTTTTGGAATTCGGCCTCCCAGTTATAAAGAACGCTCTTGGGTGCGACGACGAGGATTGGAGCCTCTTCGGTGATCGTCGACATAAAGGCAATACTTTCAAGAGTTTTTCCCATTCCCATGTCGTCCGCTAAGATGCCCGAAAGATGATATTTTCGAAGCACGCTCATCCAGCGCGTCGCATCGAGTTGATAGCCACGCATTTTCTTTGCCAAGACAGGCGCGAGTTCAAGCGGGAAGGATTTAAAGTCGCGGATTTCTTCAATCGCTTTCCGAACATAATCGTCCAAAGACAAGGTGGTTTCCTTATTCGCCGCCGAAAGTTTCATCACCGCATAAAGGGGTAGTTTTTCTTGTTTCAAATGAGTCTCATCAAGCCCCACTTCCTGACTGACCCAGTCGAGTTCCTCCAGCGCGGGGTCGTCCAGCATGACGATACGATCACCCAAGCGGAAAAAGCGGTGTTTTTTCCGATAACTGGAAAGAATCTCCGCCAATTGTTCTTCGCTATAATCAGGGCAAGAAGCGCTAAGAGACAGGAAGTCCAAATGCGAGGAAACGTTGAAAGAGATTTTGCCGATGGAATGTAGGCTAACACGTTTTAAACGCTCCGAAAGATAGACCTCCGCCACTTTCTTGAGTTTGGTTAAATCTGTTTTAAAAAACGCTAAGACTTGAGTTTCGTCTTTGAGCGTTCCGCTCTCAGGCAAATGCAGTTCATCCCTCACATTATCGAAGGAGAACAAAAGCGAGGTGTAATAAAGACTGCCATCGAGGGAAGAACGTTCCACCTCTTTGTCGCCCAGTTGGTAACGGCTTTTGAAAAGGAGTTCGCCTTGCTCGGTGAGGTCAATGTCATAGCGGATGGTGAGGAGCGAAGTATTCGCTTGGTTTTCATTGGGGAGGCGCGGCGTCGTGAGTGAAGAGCCTAAATGCGGTACGACTCGTTTTTGTATGAGATCTTTGACATCGCCAAAAACTTCGGAGCCATTAATAAGAAAGAACGAATAAAGTTCACCGATTTCTTCGCTCGGGAAATCATAAAGCGTGAACTTCTTCCTAAGACGGTCGATCACGGCAAGAAGTTTGCGTGAATAAAGCGTATTGCCCACCCGTTCTAGCGACGGGAAGAAACTCATTGTCTCATCGGGGGTAAGGAAAAGACCCGCTTGTTTATCACTTTTGATGACATCATAACGATCGTTATCCCAACTGACAGACGAACCCGCGTAAAGCGACAAAAGACGCAAGACGTCCTCGCTTTCAAGTTCCAATAAATCCTTTTTCGTCTCGTAGGTATTCACCAAGGAAAAATTGACTTGGGCTAAAGCGGATAAAAGAGCCTGATCCTCTTCCGAAAATAATGACGGAGCCAGTTTGAGCGAAAGAGCGCTTTTCCCTTTCTTCAGAGTCAGGTTGCCCCCACTCCGATAAGTCATTAAGAAATTGGGGATATCGTTTAATGAGAAACGCTCAGCTTTCTCAGAAAGCAAATAGAGCCGAAGATAGACTCGACCTTCGCCATAATAACTATTGAGGCTTTGAAACAAGACTTCGAGATGGAGCTTCGCCCCATTTTTATAGGCATCCGTGTTGGCGCTGGCTTCGCTTTCTTTCTCGACAAAAAGCACCGATTGAATAAATTGGTTGCGGATTTGCAGGCGTTTTTCGATTTGACGAGGGCTTAAGGACAAAAGAGGTTCAATGCTTTTATAGATTTCGCCATATTTCTTTTTTAAGGCTTCAGGATCATGGCTCATCAAGGTTTTTTCTTCGCTATAAAGATAAAAGGCCAACGCATAAAAATCCTGAGTGAAATTCTCTTTGGGGAAGGAAGAAAGCGAATGGTCCGCACCGACGGCTAAGCCCAAATAAGACGGCTCGGTTTCTCCTGATGAAATCGCCTCATAAATCAAGCGGTCATCCGCCTCGTCAAAATGCCAGAGAATCTGGAATTCTCCTTTTTGAAGCCGCGCCAATAACGGCATCAAGCCATCGTCCTGACAGGCATTTTTTAAATGAAGCGCTTCTTCACTGGTGAACTTACTGAGAAACATGCTTTGCCTCCTCATAAGACGAATAGCCAGCGGTTTGTTCCAATCCTTCCTCAACAAGTAAGAGGAGATATTTCCCCCGCAAAAAAGCCGAGGACAGACTCTTGCTCACCAAACGGGGATCTCCCAGGTATTTCTTCAAAAGATCGTCCTGGGCCATGCTCTTTAAAGCCAAAAGACCGTAGGCGCAATCAGGATCGACCCGCTTGAGATCCAAAGAAGCGGATAATTTTTTATCGAGGGTTTCCACCACCGCGTTCTTTAACGTCGGTTCAACGCGTTCCGCGCAAAGATAAATATCTTCAAGACTTAACGCGACCAACTTCGGGCGGGGCAATTCTAGCGAAGAGGATTCATAAAGGAGAATCGCATCACGGCAACGCAATTTTTCGTAAGGCGATTCCAAGTTTTTAACGACATCTGCCACTTCGTCTTCTTTTAAGTAAGAACGATAAACCTGATAGGCCCGCAAACTCTTTTGCGCTAAGAAAATATTGCGGGCCAACTCCGCTGCTTCTTGATCACGACCCAGCCGCTTCAAAGAAGCAAAAGCATCCGCCGGGATTTTCTCGAGATGATGATTGTCGGCCCAATAGGCAATGATGGCGCTAAAAAGCGAAATTTCCTCAGGCGAAGAAGTCTCGCTCAAGTGCGGAAGCCGCTCAGAAAGATCAATTTCGTTCGGCAAAAAACATTTCTCTTTGAAAAGAATCAAAAGCATCATCGACGATAAGTTCTCGCTATGCCATTGATGATAAGAAAAACGCTCCAAAATCACTTTGGCCAAATAAGCTTTCTTTTCATAAAGACGAACGAAAGAAGCATCGTAGATTTTTGCAAGGCGGCCATCATCCACGAACGCCTCGAACATCGCACCTTCTTGAGCTGGAGCCGTGCTTGGATCGGTAAGGAGAGCATAGACGAAATCCACTTTGTCCCCTTCGGACAAAGGCAAGGCGAAAAGAAGGTTTTCCGCCAAAGCGTTCCAACCAAAATGTTGCGAATAAGAAAGCAAGCCAAAATTTCCCAAAAAGAATGCCGTAAGCGATTGGGCATCGCCAAGAGGCAAAGTCGTCATTTTCCCCAACAAAACCAGCCCCAAACGGTAAAAACTCGCGGCATCACGGTTGCGAATCGCCGCTTTGAATTGTGCGGAAAAATCCTCATTGTTTTGCGGGTTGACGCTCAGTTTCTCCAAATCCATCTCGTCAAGCTTATAAAGCACAGCGACTTGGTGTTTGCAGGGAAACTGACAGGGGCAAGAGCAACTGGCATTCAAGAGCTTATGGTTTTGATCAAAATGAAAATGAAGTTCATAACGCTCGCTTCCAACGACCACCGCATCAACGTCTTTCCCCGAGATTTTTACTTCTTGAACCGCACCATTTTTGAAATAGGCGCGCCCCCGAGAAAGGGTGCTTGCATCGTAGAGGTTTAGGTTATCTAAATAAGAAGCCATCCTTTTATTTTAAAACAAATGAAGAAAAAATCAGCAAGGAGAGCGAAGAAAA
>DAISHV010000017.1:0-24638 GCA_036822315.1 Bacillota bacterium
AGGAAAATGACGATAGCAACTAATTTTACTTTCCCTTACGTGCACCTAGGAGTTTTAAATATATTAGTTATAGCCACACATTTTATACTCATTCCGAATAGACTACGCTAAAATATCGTCAGTCAATCTTATGAGTGTCACCAAATTTGAACGACCGGCGCCCGAAAGCAGTTTTTTCGTCACCCTTTTAACCGATAAACTTTCCATCCCCGATTTTTGCGATATGGACCGTTTCGAAGAGATCATGAAGGAATGGGCTATCGGCACGGGGCTTGCCACTTTAGCGGTGGGGAAGCATGGCGAATATATTTCCCGTCCTTTTAATTTCAAAGCCTTCTGCTCCGAATATACCCGGAAAAATCCTGAAGGGGGACGACGCTGCATTGAATGCGACAAGAAAGGCGATGGCGTGTATTTCTGCCATACTGGCCTCGTTGATTTCTCGGCCCCGATCACCCTTGAAGATGGAACAGTGCTTGGCCGCATCATCGGAGGTCAGGTCTTGCCGAATCCCCCGGACGAGGATCATTTCCGTAAGATCGCGAGAGAGTTAGGGATCGATGAAGAGAAATACGTCGCAGCCGTCCACGAAGTCAAAATCCGGAGCAAAGAAGAAATCGACGCGGCCTTTCATCTTTTGACGTTAGTCATCACTTCTTTCGTCCGGGCTTCTTACGCCGCCACCCTCAATGAGCTCGGCTTACAAGAACGCTCTCATGTCATCGCCAGCTTGGCGAACCTCTACGATTGCGATTACGTCTTGGATCTTTCTTCGCTTCGCTTCCACGAGCTTGAAGCCACGCCTTTTTGGCATTCGCGGAGTTTATTGGCCCGCAACGCCAGCGAGCTCTTTAGCTTTTCCTTATTGCCCTTACTCAGCGCCGAAAGCGTGCCAGATTATCTTGCCTTCACCGATTTAAAAACCTTATCGTCCCGTCTGGATGGCCGCCATTCGATTAGCGTGGAGATCCTCCTCAAGGAAGAGGGTTGGTATCGTCTCGTCATCTTGCCCGTTTTTGGGGAGAAAAACGAAAAGACGAATCAGATCGTTCTCGCCCTCGAAAGGATCGACGAGGAGAAAAAAGAAGAAATCGCTGCCAAAAAGGCCCTTCAAGACGCCCTCGAGGAAGCCAACCGAGCCAACGCGGCCAAGACCGACTTTCTCTCCCGGATGTCGCACGATATCCGCACGCCCTTAAACGGCATCGTCGGGATGACCTATTTGGCTCGAGAAGAAAAGAATCCGGTGGCCACGGAAAAATATCTCCAAAAGATCGATACCTCCTCAAAATTCTTGCTAGGTTTGATCAACGACGTTCTCGACATGGCCAAGGTCGAAAGCAATAAAATCGTCCTTCATCCTGCTCCTTACACCTACGAAGAATTTGAGAGCTACATCGATTCGGTGATCCGACCTTTGTGCGAAGAGAAATCGATTCATTTCTCGGTTCACATCGCGATGGCGGAAGGCTATTTGCCTTTGCAGGATAAACTTCGGATCAACCAAGTGATTTTCAATTTGCTTTCCAACGCGGTGAAGTTCACCCCCGAAGGCGGCAAGGTTTCTTATTCGTGCCTTTTCACCAAAATGCCGAATGAAAACAAGCTTTGGATGCACGCCGAAGTCTCCGATACGGGCATTGGCATGAGCGAAGCGTTCCAAAAGACTCTTTTCACCCCCTTCAGCCAAGAAGGTCGAAGCGATACCGCGAATAATCGAGGAACCGGACTGGGCTTAGCGATTTGCAAGAAAATGGTGGATCTCATGGGTGGCACCATCACGGTCCAAAGCCAGCTGGGCAAAGGGACGACGTTCGTCGTCGAAGCTCCCTTTGAAGCGGTTTCGATTGCCTCCGCCGCTCCGACGGACGTCACGAAAGAAACGGCTCCGTCCTCTTTCTTGGCGGGCAAACGGATTTTGGTTTTTGAGGATCACCCCCTCAATCAGGAAATCGCCCGGCGTCTTTTGGAAGACAAAGGCATGGTGGTGGACCTTGCGGACAACGGTTTAAGAGGATTGACCCTATTCAAACTTTCGCCCTTGAATCTTTATGATGCGATTTTGATGGATATCCGCATGCCGATCATGGATGGTTACGAGGCAACGAGGGTTTTGCGGCAATTGCCGCGCGAAGATGCGATCAGAGTCCCGATCATCGCGATGACCGCCGATGCGTTCCAGGATGACGTCAATAAGTCTTTAGCGGTGGGGATGAATGCCCACTTGGCCAAACCCATCGATCCGAAAATCCTTTACGCGACCTTAGAAAAAGAAATCGCGAAAAGCAAAAAAGAAAAGCCGGCCGATTAAAGATGAAGGGCGTTGATGATCTTCGAAGGAAGCAGCACTTCGTTTTGGAATGCTTTTAAATCCTCGACGGTTAAAGAGTGGCCGAGCGAGATTTCCTTGGCGGGATAATCATCAAAATAAACGACGAGGCGCGAGCCTTTGAGATAAAGCGACAAATTGCCACCTTCCTCTTTGGCAAGAGTATTGATCCCGTCGATAAAGGCGGGTGTCACGACTTGGAGGGCCAAAAGCTGCGAATTGCTCGAAAGGGCATAACGATCATTGAAGGCGATCGATTCGCTTTCAAAACACTCTTTTTCTTCAGGCAAAGAGAACATCTTTTTGCCCTTCTTCGCTAAAAGAAGGATTTCCGCTTCTTTTGCTTCTTTAAGGGTGAGTTCGACATAGAGTCCATTCGCGTTATCGGGGTGGCCGTCTTTGGCTTTCATGTGTTGATAAGAAAAGGCGAAGAACGAGGTGTCTTTGATTCGGCCTTCGCTATAGGACGTATCCTCTTCATCGGGCTTTTCCTTAAAGGGAAGGAGCGCTTGTTTCTTCAATGCTTCAATTGGCTTAGCGAAGACGAAATGATAGTCTTCGTAGACCCCGTCCGAGAATAAGGGAGCGAAGGTGGATTCAAAATGTTCTTTGAAGTGGTTTTTCGTATGGATTGCCAATAAAGAAAATGCCGAAGTCCCGCCGAGGAAAAAGAGAAAACCTAATCCGACGAAAATCCCTTTAAGGAATTCCGGATTGAGATCCAAAATCGCCCCAAGGATGATGCAAGCGAAGCCCCCTAAACCGAATAAAGCGGCCAAAATAATGTCGAGAACAAAGAGAAAGAGGGCCTTTTTGCGGAGGTTTTCGCATTCAGGCAATAAGGAAAGAAGGGGTTCGGTGTTTGTCATGCTCCTATTATAAAAGCGATTTTCTTCCAGCCCAAGTGTTGTCGCCCGTTTAAAGCGTGCTTCTCTCTCAAACCCTTGCTATAATGCCAATAAAGGCGGGGGTCCGCGGAGGTGAAAAAGAATGAAAAAAGCGTGGATTTTGCTCATCTTTATTGCATTACCTTTTGTCTCTTGTCAAAAGGCGAGCGCTACTTCTGCTGATTTGTTAAAAGCGCTATCGGCCATTGTCAAGCACGAAAAAGACACCTCATTCACTTTTCCGGATAGTCAAAAGGCGATGATGCGCGAAGTCTCGCATTATGAAGAAAATGTAGGAACCTCGGGCAGCGTCGTGAACGATTCCACCGCGGAACTCGCTTACGATACGACCGCTTCGTATTGCCGCAATAGTGGAAATTTCTCTTATGTCTCTGGCTCGGATTCTTCGGGGCAGAACTATGCCCATTATCTTTATAAAGCCGCGGATGGCCGTTATCTTAATCCGATTGTCTTCAGCGCCCAAAAAACTTATACCGTCCTTGAAAAAGCGGACTTTGACACCCAATACGCCCAGATGCTGAGCGATACCAAAACGCCGATCGAAGAGCGGGCCAAGGAGATTTATGGCTGGATCGAATGGACAGTCAATTACGGGATGAGCTCTTCCTCCAGCCCGTTCTCTTTTAGCGGCATGACCTGCCAAAACGTTTCTTTCTCGGATATCACGATTCATAGCGAAGGAAACCTCGCCTTTACCGAAACGCTTGATATGAGCGCTGGGGGTCAAAACACCCATAGCGTCTTCACTTTTGAATTTGCTTCTTATTTGCCCAAATCCTTTCTCCAGAAAGGAACTCCGGTGTCTTCGGGGAGTGCTTCGATCTCGACCGCCAGCGACGAAACCACCTTTTCTTGGGGTGAGAGTACCTTGATTTATCCGGATTTATCCAGCTATTCCCTTGCTAGCCCGGGAACGGGCGGGTTCTTCTAATTTTGCCATTCGTCTTGAAGAAAATGCCATTTTTCTTACTAACCCCCTCCGTGACAAATCTTCTATAATAAAGAAAAAGGATTGGGGGTCTTTTTATGAAAAAAATCACTCCATTCTTGTCCTTAACTCTCTTGCTCCCTCTGGCTTCATGTGGGAGCCTTGCTCTGACTTCCGAAGACAAAACCACGATTAGCAGCGCTTTAGCCTATATTGATTCTTCGAGTTATTCTTATCCCGATAGCACCCGTTCCGCTTTATGCCGTTCTTATAGTCGTAGCGGGGGTTCCACCGATATCCATTTCGATGAATGGGCGATCTTTGATCAAGAAAAAGGCTATGCCGCCCATTATGATCTCAATGAACGGAAGGTTTTGACCTCAATCTATGCTTTCGTCTATCAAGAAAGCGATGGGACCTATACTTCCCTATCCTTGCCTGAAGCAGGCGTTTTAAAGAAGACCGCAGCGAGTGCGACCAGTTTATCTTCCGCTATTCAAAACATCAAAACCACGCAGATCGAAAGCGCCGCGAATACCTATATCGCCGCGCTCAGGGTGTTTCTTGATTCGTCAAAAGAATCTTATTTCTCTTATCTCGACAGCCACAGCGTTTCCGATTTCGTTAGCGGGAGCAAAGCCGGGAGTTTCTCCTTTAAGATGGCTTGGGCGAAAGAGTATTCTGACGCCAGCTTCAAAGGCGAGGAACTCGTTAGCTTTGAAAACTATCTTCCTGTCCGTTCCGTCAATACGGGGACGGGGGAGTGGGTGACTTCAACCGGGAAAGAGAGCTTGACCAATAACTACGTTTTGACCTTCTATTGGGGTGAAGCCACGCCTTTTTATCCGGATTTCACCGCGTATTCCGTTATTTGAAGAGCCGTTAGGGGATCGGGCCAAAGAGCCCAGACAAGAACACCATGGATAACAAAGAAGCCTTAGCGATCGCCGAGCATCTCAAAGCCCTCACTTCGAGCGAGGAAGTCGTGAGCTATCTCACTTCTTTGGCCAAGGAGCATCCCGAGGAACGTCTTTTGCGCTTGGCTTACGCCCAAAAGATTCACGATCTCTTAATCGAAGAGCGAGAGAGCGTGAGCGAGGCCGATAATCCCGTCTTGGTTGATTTGGAAAAAGAATATCATTTCGCCTCCAGCATCAAGGCGATCAAAGAAGCCTTATCGCATCAGGATTTCCAGCAGGCAGAACTCAGCCTCGAAGGTGTGATGCCTTTCGTCGAGGAGGTGGCCCTCTTTTATCAAAGCCAAAAGAAAGGTCGCTACGCCTATTATGAGGATAGCTATGAGGAGTTCGTCGACTTCTTCCTTCATCAAAAAGAAGGCTTGGGCGCGGAAGTCCTTTATCCTTTAGGCGAAATCTACGCCCTTAAAGCGGCAATCGGCTACGAAACCAATGATTTGAAATCCGCTCTGGGCGACATCAAAAAAGCCCTCAATTTCTCACCCGCTCATTTTGCGTTCTATCAAGAACGCTACACCATTCTTTTAGCCTTAAAGAAAGATTCCTCCCTGCTTAAAAAAGAACTGGTGGGGATGTTTCCTTATGTCCGTAAAGGCGAAGACCTCCGCCAACTCTATGACGCTTTAGGGGATCTCGCCGAAGAAAAAGGCGCGTATCGCGATGCCGAGATCTATCACGCTCTAGGCCTTTCTTTCGCCGAGGGCGATGAAGCGGAAAAGCAAGAAAGCGAAGCGGTGGAACGCATTAGCGATACGACGGGTATCCCTTATCAAAACCTCGATGCCAAGGAACTCCATGCCTTTTTAGACAAAGAAGCGGTGCCGATGGGCTCTTCTTCGCTTTTCTTACAAGCGCTCGAACAACTCGTTATTTTAGCGGGCAAGCGCGACAAGGATTATGAGGTGGCCATCCCCTTAGCGGAGCAACTGGTTTCCCTCTCCTGCCACGAAGAAAGCGCCGAAGCCCTTTTATCCTCTTTAAAAGAAGACCAGGCGAAAGCGAAGTCGTGATGAAGAGCAAATACCTGCCGAATCCGAAACAAGATCCGCGGCTTTGCGCCGGATTAGAAAGCCTCTTTTACGGTCAAAAGAGTGCCAAGCGCTTTTCGTTAGAAGAGTTTTACGCCATTGCTTCGGGCGATGGCTTACCGACAGGAAATCTCGTTTATGAAGTCGATGGAGGCATGCCTTTAATTCTCAACGATTACGCCGAAACCCATTTCTTGGATCTGATCACCCGCAGTGGCTTCGCCTCTTCGGTTCGGGGCCAGACCAAAGCGATTCCCTATACCAAACCCTGGGCCACTAACCCTGGGCCTTATTACCCCGACTTTATTTTCCGCACCTACGATGGGCGAATCGCTTTTGTCGAAATCAAATCGATCCTCGGGATGGCCCAAGACGAGAATATCGTCAAGATGGAGGCTTTATTTTCCTATTGCCAACATTCAGGGTTTCTTTCCGCCTATATCGATCAAGACTTCCTCTCGTTTCAAGACTATCTTGAGCCGATCGAGGAAAGTCCCTTAACCCGGTTCTTCGTTTCGACGGTTGGAGCAATCGGCGGTTTCACCCAGCAAGATCTATTGCGGATGGAGAAAACTTTTCCGAAAATGGAGCGGAAAGAGCTTTACCGTCTTGTCTCCCGTTTGATCTTGCAAGACCCCTATCTCAGCAACCGTTATTGCCACGACGATCCCCGTTTAATCAATGCGGTGAAACTCCCGAGTCCTTTGCCTTATAAGGCTTTTCGTTAAAACAGGTGATTTTTCCTTTCATTTAGGGGAAAATAATAAGCAATGGTTCTCTCTTTGATTTGGCTTATTTTGGCGGTGGGACTCACGGGGGTCACGTATTATTTCTGTGGCTGGGGCGCTTCGTTATGGAATCTCTTCATTCCTGTTCCTTTAACGATTGCCTATTGGTTTGCCCTTTTCGCCCTCTTCCTCGTCTATTGCTATTTCGCCTCCCTTTTCGTCGATCTCCATAAGCCGGTCAAAGAGCCCAAAGCCTGGGGCTACTTCGTCATCAAGAACATTATCTGGATCGTTCTCTTCTTCGCCAATGTTTCGGTCAAAATCATCGGCGCAGAGAAAATCCCTGCAAAACGCCGTTATCTTTTCGTGAGCAATCATCTTTCGAGCTTTGATCATCTTTGTTATTTCGCCCATCGGAAGGAGAGGATCATTTCCTTAGGCAAAAAAGAGATCGAGAGTTTCTTCGTGGCGGGGAAGTGGATGCACAAAGCCGGTTTTATCGCGATTGACCGGGATGACCCCATTCAAGGCTTACGTTGTATCTTGCAGTGCATCGACTATATCAAAAAAGACGAAGCCAGCATCGCCTTGGCTCCTGAAGGAACGAGAAGTCACGATGGAGCCTTGCACGAATTCAAAGCCGGCAGTTTCAAGATCGCCCTCAAATCCTCTTGTCCGATCGTGGTGGCCCGGCTTTCTCACACCGAAGATATCGCCCATAACGCGCCCTGGAAACGGACGCACGTCACCATCAAAATCCTCGCCCTTTTAGAGCCGAAGGACTACGATAAACTGAACAGCGAGTCCCTCAGTGAAAAAGTCCATGCTCTCATCCAAGCTGATCTTGAAGCCAACCCCGAAGTGGTCCCCCAAAAGAAATAAGGGGGTTTTGCTGGCGCTTTTGCCATTGCTTTTGGCGTCGTGCGCCTCGAGCGGGGCTTCTTCTTCGTCCTCTATCCCCTATCTTTTGTCTTTTGCCGGCACTCCGCCGACAACGTCTTTAACGACTTCGCCCCTAAAGATCATGGTGGCCTCCGACCTCCATTATTTGGCGCCTGAATTAAAAGATGGCGGGTCTGCTTTTATGAATATGGTCGAGAATGCCGATGGCAAATTAACCCAATATGGCGAAGAGATCATCGATGCTTTCATCGCGAAAGTGGCGGAGGTCAAGCCCGATGCCCTCTTTCTCACGGGCGATCTCACTTTCAATGGCGAGCGGCTTTCCCACGAGCATCTCGCCGAAAAGCTTTTGCCTCTTGAAGAGCAAGGGACCGCGGTCTTAGTGATCCCTGGCAATCACGACATCGATTCGACCAACGCTTATTTTTACCGCGAAGATTTTACGGGCGCCACCGATAACGTCGATGCCAATTCCTTTTTGAGGATCTACGCACCGGTGACTTATGAGCATATCTCGGCGTTCGATTCATCCTCCTTGAGTTATGTCTACCCTTTGCGGAAAGATCTTTATGTGATGGCGTTGAGCGCCGATGCGTATTCGAGCGGGAAAGGCACTTTGAGCGAGGAAACGATGAGCTGGGCGAAAAGCCAACTCGACTCCGGGAAGCAAGCGGGGGTGAAGTGGCTGACCCTCAGCCATGAAAGCGTCTTGAAGCAAAACCCGCTTTTCTCTTCTTATTCCTTGGGCAATGCCGAGGCTTTATCCTCCCTTTTCGAAAGTCATGACGTTTTAGCGAATTTCTCAGGGCATCTTCATATCCAACATTACGTCAATGGGGTGTATTTCCCAGATTTTTGTTCCTCGAGTCTTCTCGTCTCGCCTTCCCACTATGGAGTGGTCAATCTAAGCCGGGATCAATTGGATTACCACACGGAGAAAGTCGATGTGGCCTCTTATGCGAAGGCGAAAGGCTTAACGGATCCGAACTTATTAAACTATGGCCCTTTTGCCGAGGATTTTTTCCGGACTTCGAATCAAAGACGGATGATTTTACGTTTAGAAGAAAGCGACTACACGGCGAAAGAGCAAGATTTACTCCTCAAGAGTTATAGCGAGATCAATTACCATTACTTCGCTGGCGAGAAAACCGATGAGTCTGTCTGCCCGGAAGGCTTCGCTTTGTGGCGCGCCTCAAGCCTCGCTTCCGCGGCCTATGTGAGGAGCATGCTCGCGGAAGATCAATGTGACTACAACGTCTATCAAAAATCACTTGAAGCATAAAAGGCGTGTTTCTTCTTGAAAAAACGCTATAATTCAAACCGCGATGAACGAGAACGTGGATTTTTTAAAAAAAGTGGAGGCCAGCCGGCGGGAGCATCTCGTCGATTTTGTGACCGCGTTGGTCTTTGCTTTGATTTTCGTGGTCTTGGGGCTTTGCCTCATGGGCATCTGGGGCAATGATTCCAGTCTCAATCCTTATCTCCGCTATTCTTTGCTGGTTTTAGGAGCGCTCTTCTTTTTGCTCATCGCCCCGCTTTGCTTACGGAAAGCCTTCAAAATCCGTCAGCATTATCTCGATTATTTTTATCAAACGGTGACTCCGGCATTAACCAAAGGCGAATACCGGAGCTTTTCTTTTATCCGCCGCCCCGAACGCAAAATGCTGACGATGCCTTTAAGAAAAGTGCTTTCCTGCACGCCAGAGCTCGATGGCGATTCCTTCTTCAAGGGCGAAGTCGAAGGAGCGAGCTTTTATTCCTTCGGCTATAGCTATGTCGCCAAAGTGGGGGACAAGACTTTTGAAGCGGAAGGCCGCTACATCGAATTCACGCTTCATAACAGCTTCCCTTTTGAGCTCATCATCAAAGACCGCCGTTCCTCTTCCTACTACAAAAAGAAACCGTTATTGCTTCGTCTCAAAAGCGATTCGCCATCCTTTGACGAGATTCACGACGTGACCGCGGATGAAGAAGTGCCCGGACTGAATCTCCTTTCGCCCTTCTTGGTCCAAGGGATCAATTGTCTCAACGCCCGTTACAAAGCCAAACTCTCCGCCCATATCGATGGCAATAAAGTTCAGGTCTATGTCGATGATTGCCCAAGGCGTTATCACGCTTCGCTTTTTGAGGAATTGACGCCAACCTTATTCGCTCACCTTAAAGAAGAAGCTCTTTTGCCCTATGCGGTCTATTTGGGCCTAGGACTCGACAGTTCGTTCTATTCGATTTAAATCATTATTCCCTGCAAATCCCCCATTCTTTTTTAAAAAGAGCGATAGGGGTGTCCCCGCTCCTATAACTTACGGGGTATAAGTCATTTTCTTTATTTGATTTCATTTGACTAACTTCGGCTTAGGAAAGAACAAAGCGGCTGTTCATCGACGTTTCTCATTTGATTTTTTTCGTTTGGACCAACTTGAATTACCCTTGAAGCGTCCGCTATTGCCTTTTCAATGCTTTGTTTAGACGGAGACAGCCTCGAACCAAAACATCGTTTTATATACCATGCCAAATTTACTAAAATATGGCAACTTGTATAATATGGATAAAATGGTAGAATACCTTTGATGGAACCTTCAAAAGTCTCCCTGAATGAGAAACTATTGCCCTCAAAGGATATTTTTAGCCGAGCGGAACTTTTGTATTCCTTGTCAATAGCCTATCCTCACTACAAAGAGAATGATTTTTCATGGATCATCGCCGAATTTCTTCGGGAAAAGATTATTTTCCGAGTGGCCTATGGACGCTATTCGCGGAAAGAAGCCAAAACCTATTCAGGCGGTCCCACGAATCCCCTCGTGGAACAAGTTCGTTCCCTTTTCTTGAGAGAGAAGTTACGAGTTCCTTTCGTCGTCTTTACTTCTGGGCTATTGAATGAAGGACTCAATGAACTGATTGCCCACGAAACCCTGATCGTTGAAGTGCCTAGTAGAAGTATGGAATTCGCTTTTTCTCTTTTAGAAAAGCACTTTCCCCGTCTCCGGATTCTTTATAATCCAACCCTGGAAGAACGCAGCCATTATTCTCGCGGGGATTCGCTTGTGATTTTCCCCTTGGCAAGTCGTTCGCCACTCTCCCACGAAAGGGGTAAAATATCTTTAGAGAAATTAATTGTCGATATCTTCGCTGATCGAGGTCTTCGAGAGTTTTTCTCCACGGATGAGGCGGAGAGTTTGGCCCGGACGTTCTTATCCATGTATTCCTATGACAGCCGCGCTTTGCTCAGCTACGCTAAACGGCGATGTGTGCAAAGCGAAGTCAAGTCTGCCGTGGCCTTATCGGGCTGCCCTGGAGTGAAATTCAAAGAACACTAAATGCTATCGAAAGAAAACTATACGAAAGAACACATCGAAGAGTTGCAAAAGCACTATCCCAAAGTCAGTTTAGGCGTTTTCGAAATGACGATGTATGCCTTTGGTCTTTTGCAAAGGCTGGTTTCAAGCAAACTTGATTTTGTTTTCAAAGGCGGGACTTCCCTGATGCTTTTGCTCCCTGAGCCTCAGCGAGTTTCGACCGATATCGACATTCTTGTCAAGCCCGGCACTGACCTCGGTCCGTACATTGCCGATTTAGAACACGAATTTCCTCTGCTTAGGGTTTCTCATCAAGCCATCAACAGCAAGAATGGTGTTCAGATCGCTCATTATTCATTTGCTTGCCCGCCTCTCTACGGAACTGAGGCGAATGTTTTACTTGATGTTTATTTCGGGTCGAATCTTTATCAAACCGTTGCAAGCCCTCTAAAAAATCGTTTTCTTTTGAACGATGGTCTTCCCTCCAGCGTTTGGACGCCCTCGATCGATTCACTTCTTGGGGATAAGCTGACGGCCTTTGCCCCTAAAACCATTGGTGTCCATCCTTTTGTCACGAGTTTCGGAACGTCTTGCGATAAACGTTTGCAAATCATCAAACAACTTTATGACATCAACGCTTTGGCGGAAGAGATGTGGGATTTTGGAGTGGTTGCTGAAACCTATCATCGGGTGGTTTTGGAGGAGAAAAAGCTTCGAGGCATCAGTCTTTCTGAAAAGGATATTCTTCGCGATTCTTTCTTAGCGGCTTTGTCGATTTTGACCTTGGGATCCTCGGATGAAAATCAAGAATATCGAACTTGTTTTAAGCCAGGAATCGATAAACTCTCCGATCACGTTTTCGCGTTTGACTGGAATGCCACGCGAGCGCAGGAATGTGCCGCCAAGGCGATGCTTCTTTATGGGGCCCTTGCCGCGGGAGAGGACATTCGGAAAGTCCGAGTGGCACACCGAGCCGGATACCATAGTTTCCCTTATTCGTCCCTGAACCATTCGGTTGGTCAAAAGGATCTGTTCGATCAGGCGGTAACCGCAATTGCCCTTTTTGACCCCAAAGCTAGATAGTTCGTTCTGGCCTTTTAATTTTTTTGTGTAAGCTTGTTGATGGGGCAGAAGGGCTGCGACCTATGGTCCGTTGTATGTCCCCCGAAGTGGAATGGGGGCGTTTTGCCATTAGTTAGGCAAAAGAAAACGGGTTTCTATTGAGAACCCCGTTTTTTGATTTTGTGAGGCTGTTCTACTCCTCATTTCGGAGGATCATTGAGCCTTTGACGAGGATTAGAAAATGCCAACAAGAGCCAAGGAAGAGAAAGTGGTGGCTAGCACTGCGGCGACGATTTCGACGATGGCGAAAGGCAAAGCGATCTTTCTTGTCGTCACGCCGGAGTGGTAACGGCCATCGTCATAGGGCGTTACATAAAGCGATTTGGTGCAAGAACGAATGATCAAGGAACCTAAGCCCATGAAGAAGACGATGACGCCGAAGACCACGACGATGACGAAGAAAGTCGTGGCAACGGTCCGGAGATCCGCTTCGGGGACCTGTCCGCCCGCCTTCATTGCCGTATAGACGATCGGTAGGACGATTTCAGGGATGATAAAGAGCAAGCCCACGCAGGCGACCACGAGATCGACGATGCCCCAAACCAGGGCTTGAACAGGATGTTTTTCTTCCATAAAGGGAACCTTCTTCCTTACCTTCATCATAAGAGTTTGATCCCGAAGATGAAAGACGAAGTGGAAATTGGCGATCATTTTGTTGTTTATTGTCGCAAAAACGATATAGTAAATGGTATGAAAGAGAAATCTTTACAGCGCCAATTGGAAGAGAAAATCAGCCAAGGAAAACTTCGGGTGTTTTCGACCAGCGATTTCCGCTACTATGGCGAGTACAAAGCGATTGCCAAATCGCTTGAACGCTTGACGAAAGAAGGCAAAATAACGCGTTTATCCACCGGGCTTTATGGGAAAAAGGTCTATAATGCCCGCTTCGGGGATTTTGAAGAAATCATGCCCGAGGAGATCGCGGACGGCCTGGCCCGGAAATTTGGTTGGAAGATCGTGCCTGCAGGAGAAGCGGCCGCTAATCTCCTTGGTTTATCCACCCAAGTTCCCACTCAAAGCGTTTATATCAGCACCGGTCCTTATAAAACGTATCGGATCGGCTCCTTCAAGATCGTCTTTCGCCATTCTTTTCATAAAGAATTAGCCCTTTGTTCTGAAACGACCGCTCTTTTTTCGGAAGCTCTGCGGGAAATTGGCCCGCATGAGCTTTCTTATGCCAACTTAAAAGCGGCCATCGAGGCACTGGACGAAAAAGACAAAATCACGTTAGAAAACGAAAGCACTCAATTATCGCCTTGGCTTGCTAAAGCCATTCAAGACGCCCTCGGCGCTTGAGGAGAAATATTCATGAGTCCATCTATTCTGCTCCCCGACTCGGATCGGTCCTTTTTGATTCGCAAAACTTCCGCTCAATTATCTTTGTCGCCTGCTATCGTTGAAAAAGACTATTGGCTCTGTCTGCTTCTTTCTTATTTGTTTAACGATTCGCCTTACAAGGACTCGCTTTTGTTTAAAGGCGGGACCTGCTTATCGAAATGCTTTGATTTGATTCAACGTTTTTCTGAAGATCTTGACGTCTCGATTGCCTGGGATATTTTGGCCTATTCGGGAAACGACCCCTTGGCTTATCGAAATCGAACCCAGCGAAAGAAATTCAATGATGAGGCCCGTCAAGAAACCGATGATTTTGTCAAAGGCCCTTTCTTGGCTTCTTTGGATAAAGGTTTGACGGAAGCGTGGGGGTTCAAGCCGACGATTACGCCTTCTTCGGAATCTATTGCTACCCTGATTGTCGAATTTCCCCACGAGTTTACGACTTCTTATATACGCCCAACTTTGCTTTTGGAAATGGGGTCTTTATCCGCTAAAGGCCCAGTTGTTCAACGGCAGATTGTCCCAATGGCCGCTTCCTTTTACTCGTTTTCGCCCATTTCGGTCCGCTGCTTGGCACCAGAAAGGACCTTTTGGGAAAAAATATCGATTCTTTATCGTGAGACGCAAAGGCCCAGTCAAAAGATGACGCCGAGACGGTATTCGAGGCATTTTTACGATATCTATCGCCTTAGTTTTTCGCCTTATTACCTTTCGGCTTTATCCCAACCGAACATTTTGGATGACGTCATCCTCATGAAGGATACTTTTTTCCCTGACACATGGATGAAATGCGCTGAGATGAAAAAGAATTTCACGATTATCCCAGGCGAAGAAAGGCTGCAAGCTTTGGAGCAAGACTACGAGCAAATGCAATTCATGCTCTATGGTCCAGTTCCGAGCTGGCAGACCATTCTTTTTCGCTTGAGAGAAGTGGAGAAAGATATCCGCGAAGCGATTTTACGCTAACGAGATTTCGCTAAAGCTGACTTGAGCTTGTCGGGCGACGAAGCAGCCAACGTAATCGTAGGCGGCATCAATGCCCGCTAAGCTCTTTTCACTATAGGAATAAGATAAGGTGTTATAGGTGCAAGTGATTAATTCGCCTTTTCGGGTGATGCTGAGGTCAAAGACATCATTGACAGCCGGGATGGCGGTGGCTAAAAGATCTTTGGCCAAGGCTCCGCTGGTCTTCGAGAAGGCGGCGGTAGATCCGGTTGTGGCGGCGTTGCCCACCATGCCACTCGCGACGTAATCGCCCGTAATGGCGCTGCCTAAGAAACTATCGATATAAAGATCATCCCGTAACATGAGGCCAAAGGCGACTTGGTTATTGATGGTGACTTGTTCGAGAGTGGCCTTGGCTTTGAAAACAAAGTCTTGGTCTTTGGCGATTTGCTGGCCATAGAAAACGATGCCATCGCCAGCCGCATTGGAGATTTTGCCCGCTCCATAGGCGCCTAAGGTCACGGTGCTATCGCTATTTTCAGTAATTTTGTATTTGGTCGTGTCATTGACTTTCGAGGCCCCGCCGACATCGCCGAAGACGCTGCCCCAATACGGTGCGGTGGTCTTATAGAAGGCCGAACCCGCCGTCGGTGCGGTATAGGTCGGCTTGACGTAGTTGGGGTTACTGACGTGATAGGTGGCTTCATCGGGGAAGGCGAAATCCGCTTTGAGATAAGCTTTCAAGGCCATATCGCTCTTTTTTAAAGCCCCGGCGAAGAGATAGGAAATCACCTGAGCCCCATACTGATTCAGGTGGGTGTTATCGACCGAGATGGCGCTGTCGCTGGTCCAAGCGTGGTATTTCAACGCCCCATCCGCCCCAACGCTCGACCATTGCTCTTTGCTTAAAGCGGTGAGATCGATGAGGGGGATATTTTTGCTCGTGGCAAGACTCCGAACGGCGGCGGGATAGTCCCCGCCTTTGAAGGTATAGGAAGTCCCGTCCGTGAGGGTTACGGTGCTATCCGTCGTCACGTGAACGGCGTTGTTGTTCTCGTAGAGATTTGAGGTGTTCCGCCGAACGATAGGGGTACACAAAATCGGCGTGGCTCCTTTATCAAGGGCGATTTTGACGTAGTTTTCGTAGAGGCTATATTGGAAAGAGCCTTTGGTGGCGACGTCGCCGGTCGGGTCGCTGTAGCGGGCGGTTTCGGCTTTTTCGTCATTGTGGCCAAAACCGATGACGACATAGTCGCCCGCTTTTAAAGAGGTGAGATAAGTCTGGTAGTTGTCCTCGGCTAAGAAGCTGACGGAAGAACGTCCGCTTAAGGCGAGGTTATTCCAGGTTAATCCCTCTTGGAAATAACTGGGCAATTGAGTGCCATAGCCATAACGGGGGTAATAATACGCATCATTGAAGGCGCACATCGTTGAATCCCCGAGGAGAAAGACGCTTGGCGCGCTCGCTAACGAAGAACTTGAGACTTCGCTTGAACTTGACGAAACGCTACTTGAAGAAGCGCTGTTCGAAGAGGCGTCGTTACTTGAAGAAGCGGCGCTACTCGAAGAGTCAGCACTTGAAGAAGCGGCAGACGATGTCGCTGAAGAAGCCACGCTCTTTGAGGACGAGGCCGCCAAAGAAGCCGTAGATGCCGGACTCGAGACGCTCAGCCCGCCGCAGCTCACGAGAAGACCGCAGAAGAGAAAAATTATCGATGATTTTTTCATAAAAATACCTCGCAAATCCCCCTTATTTTGAGGGCAAAAGATCAGAAAGAAATGGTTTGAGCGCACAAAAGAAAAGACGAGGAGGACGAAAAGAGAGAGAAACTTGGTCGCTGTATGAGAAAGCAATCGCAGAGAGAACGCTTTCTTCTTTCGCTTTCTTTTCGGGGTGATAAGATACCTAAGTAATAAGGTCTTCGCCTATTACAGGATTCTTCCAGACGTTTCCTCGGGAGGGAATTTCTTATGTCCACTTTAGCGATTCAGGGTTGCCAATGGGGCGATGAAGGCAAAGGCAAGATTACCGATTACTGCGCGAGCAAAGCCGATGTGGTGGTGCGGAGCCAAGGCGGCAATAACGCCGGGCATTCGATCGTCCATCAGGATCAGCGCTTTGCGTTACGGCTTTTGCCAAGTGGCATTTTCAATCCGAAAGTCGTCAACGTTTTGGCCGATGGGGTCGTGATTAATCCTTGGGGTCTTCTCGAAGAGATTGAAGGAATCAAAAAAGCCGGTGTGACCTCTTTTCAGCTTTTGATTTCGGATCGTGCTCAAATCGTGATGCCCTATGACATCGATTTGGATCATGCCCGCGAAATGGCCTTGGGCAACGCCAAGATCGGCACGACGGGTCGGGGCATTGGACCCGCTTACGAGGATATGGCCTCGCGGACGGGCATCCGAATGGGTGATCTGTTAGAACCCCGTTATCTCCAGGAACGGCTTCACGAAGTCTTGGTGATCAAGAACAAAGAACTCGAAGCTTTCGGGGCGAAAGCCTATGACGAAAACGAACTTTACAGCCGTTTGATGTCCTTAGTGCCCTTGCTCGGCTCTTATATTAAAGACACGTCGAATTTCTTGGCTAAATGCATCGCCGAAAAGAAGAAAGTCCTCTTTGAAGGCGCTCAAGGCGCGATGCTCGACATCATCCATGGCACTTATCCTTATGTGACCTCGTCGAGCCCCTTATCGAACGCGATTCCGTTTTATTGCGGCATTCCTCTTGATTCCGTCGATCAGACCTTAGGCATCGTCAAAGCCTATACGACCCGCGTTGGCGCCGGACCTTTCCCGAGCGAGATCCTCGATCTGGATAAAGCCCAACTCATCCGCGAAAAAGGCCATGAATATGGCACCGTCACCAAGCGGCCGAGACGGATTGGCTGGTTCGACGCTTGCGAACTCCGCTACGTGAAGAGCCTTACTGGCGTCAAAGAAATCGCCTTGATGCTGCTCGACGTCTTAGGCGATCTCGATGAAATCAAAATCTGCAATGGCTATCTCCTTGATGGGGTGATGATCGATGCGATGCCTTCCACCGTTGAAGCGGTGGGCCGGATCCAAGCCAAATATCTTTCTTTGCCCTCCTGGAAAGGCGATATCTCGAAAGCGAAACGCTTTAGCGAGCTGCCGATTGAAGCCAAGAACTATATCGCGACGATTGAAAACCTCACGGGCTTCCACGTCGCCATGGTCTCGGTCGGACCGGACAAAGACCAGACGATCATCCGCAAGGAGGTCTTCTGATGATTGAACGCTACACCACCAAATCTTTCGCCCATCTCTTCGATGACGAAGCTCGTTATCAAGCCTATCTCGACGTTGAAATCGCCGCGGTTGAAGCCTGGGCTAAGTTAGGCGTGGTGCCTGAGACCGATCTTTTAGCGATCCAAAAGAAAGCCCATATCGATGTGAAGCGGATTGCCGAGCTTGAGGCGATCACCCGCCACGACGTCGTGGCCTTTACCCGTCAAGTCGGGGAGACTTTAGGCCCGGAAAAGAAGTGGATTCACTACGGTCTCACTTCGACCGATGTGGTCGATACTTCGTTAGGCCTTCTTTACCAAAAAGCCGACGATATCATCGAAAAAGATTTGGAAACGCTCTTAGCCTCGATTAAAGAGAAAGCCCTCGATTATGAAAATACGCCTTGCATCGCCCGGACCCATGGCATGCACGCTGAGGTGACCTCGTTTGGTCTTAAGTGGGCCGAATATTATGCCGAATTAAAACGGGGCATCGCCTTATTTAATCAAGAGCGGCAGGGGATTGAAGCCGCCAAAATGTCGGGAGCGGTGGGCAATTACGCCAATGTCGATCCTTTTGTTCAGGAATACGTGGCGCAGAAGTTTCATCTCCGGAGCGCCGACATTTCGACTCAGGTTCTTTCGCGCGACTTCCATGAACGCTACGCCAGCGCCTTAGTCGTCCTTTCTTCGACCCTCGAGAAGATCGCGACCGAAATCCGTAACCTTTCCCGCAGCGAGATCCAAGAAGTCGAAGAAGGTTTTGCCAAGGGCCAAAAAGGCTCGAGTGCGATGCCGCAAAAACGCAATCCGATCGCCAGCGAGAATATTTGTGGCTGCGCCCGGATGATGCGGGGGTATTTGCTCCCGATTCTCGAAGACAATGCCCTCTATCATGAACGGGATATCTCCCATTCTTCGGTAGAGCGGGTTGCCTTCATCGATATGATTTCTTTATTCGATTACATGGTCGAGCGGATGGACAAGGTGGTCGAGAACCTCACCGTCTTCCCGCAGAACATGCTCAAGAATATCAACCTCACCGGCGGGGCGGTTTACGCCCAGCGGGTCCTCACCGCCTTGATTGAAAAAGGGATGATCCGCGAAGAGGCTTATGATCTCATTCAGCCTTTAGCGATGACGTCCACCCAAGGGGGCACGCCTTTTAAAGAAGCCTTAAAATCCTATGCAAAAGTGGCCTCGATTTTATCTGAAAGCGAAATCGAAGGGCTTTTTAGCAATGATTTCTATCTCCGGCACGTCAAAGAAATTTATGCCCGGGTTGGTCTTTAATTTTCCTTCCGCACGATTTTCCTTGCATCATCTGTATTAACTGTACTAATATAGGTCCGGCCCGAAGTTCGGGAAGCATTCTCATTAAGGATGGGGGATTTTTTCATGATACAGTTAATCGATGTTTGCAAGACGTATAAAGTGAAGAGGGGACCGGAAGTCACCGCCCTTAATCACATCAATCTGACCTTTGGCGAAAAAGGCTTGGTCTTTATCTTAGGCAAGTCCGGTTCGGGCAAGAGCACCTTGCTCAACGTGATCGGTGGCTTGGACCGGGCCGACAGCGGTGATATCGTCATCATGGGCAAGTCGAGCAAGGACTTCTCCCAGGCGGAGTTCGATTCCTACCGCAATACCTATGTCGGTTTTATCTTTCAGGAATATAACATCCTCCCCGATTTCACGATCGGGCAGAATATCGCCTTGGCCTTGCAGTTACAGAGTCAAAAGGGCGAACGGAGCGAAGTCGAGGCAATTCTCGATCAAGTGGACTTACATGGGCTTTATGCCCGGAAACCCAACGAACTTTCCGGCGGACAAAAGCAGCGGGTGGCCATTGCCCGCGCTTTGATTAAGAAACCCGAGATCATCATGGCCGATGAGCCGACGGGCGCCTTGGATAGCAAGACCGGTCAGGACATCTTTAACACCTTGAAGAAATTAGCGAAAGACCACCTCGTCATCTGCGTTTCGCATGACCGCGATTTCGCCGAAGCCTTCGGTGACCGCGTGGTCGAGCTTAAAGATGGCAATATCATCAGCGATATCTCCAAAACGATGGTCGACACAACGAAAGTCGCGGTGGGGGTTTCGATTCTTTCGCCCCGCTTACTCTCGTTTGAAAAAGGCCATGTCCTGACCACCGAGGATATTAGTCTCCTTAATTCGTATTTGGCGGCGGCCGATAAGGAGATGCTGGTGAGCAGTGATACGAGCATTAACCAAGAGGTCAAGACGTCCGCCAAGATCGATATCCATGGCAAAAAGGGCACCTTTTCCTCAACGACCCCGGAACTCGTGGGGGCCAAGACGTATGAGGGCAGCGAATTTCATCTGAAGAAAAGCCGCTTGCCTTTCTCCCGTTCGTTGAAGGTGGCCTTTAAGTCTTTGCGGAGCAAACCCTTCCGTCTCGTCGCGACGTTATTGCTCATCATCACCTCGCTCACGATGTTTGGCATCAGTTCCACTTTGGCCGCCTATTCTTCGGAAAAAGCCTTCATCGCGGTCTACGAGAACTATAACGTTTCGAGTCTTTCTCTCACCCGCGAATACCGGGAACCCTGCGATTACTATGATAATTGCTATGTTTCTTCGAGCGGTTTCTTTAGTTTGAACGATATCGCCGCGCTCCGCGAGGAATCCGGCCTTCCGTTTACGGCCTTCCCGAGTTTACGGCAGATTCTCGGTTATGACTATAATGGCGGCGTCACGGTTGGTCCGGTTTGGTATTATTCCGCTTCCTCGCCGGTCAAAGATAAAACCGATGCCTATCATTTTTATGGTTACGACAACTGTGCCCCGTCCTTCTTTGAGGGGAGTGAAGCGGATTTTAAAGAGCAATACAATGTCACTCTCGCCGCTGGGCGGATGCCGACGTCCGCTAACGAGGTTCTCATCAGTGACTTCCGTTATGAGGCTTATCAGCTTTATGGCTATTCCTATAACAAAGATTCCCAAAATCGGGTCGATCTCTATGACACGGATTGCTCCACGATGGCGAACTTCTTAGCGAAGTCGCCGCTCATGAGTTTACAAAAATACGACGATACCACCTCAACGTATCAAACGAAAACCTATCCAATCGTCGGTATCGTCAATACCAATTTTGATGCGAAACCTTTCGCCGCTTTAAAAGGCATCAAAAACACCGACACTTCCGATTTGGTTCTCGAGCAGCTCCGCCAACGCTTTAATAACGTCTTGTCCCTCTCTTACGCCAATGGCATCTATGGGATGAAGGGTTTCTATGACGAACTCTCCTCCTTGAGGAACTTTAAATTCAGTCGGGATGCCAAATCCTTCGCTTCCGCTGTGGCGCCGATCACGCCAGACGAGGCGACCATCAGCAAGTGGTACCGTTTCCTCGTGGCGAAAGAGTGTTTCAATGACTACAATCATCCCATCCGTTCGGGCTATGCCTATACTCCGAATGACCGCGTCGATCCGAGCCGGGTCGCCAAAAACAGTTATGTGATGAGCGCGTTCTCAAGTTTCTACAGCCTGAACTCGATGGTGGTTTCGCTCAAAAAGACCTTCTTCTGGGTTGGCTTTGCAACCGCTTGTTTCGCCGCGTTACTCCTCGCGACTTTCATCGCCTCGTCCATCACCTATCAAAAACGCCAGATCGGCATTTTGCGGGCGATTGGGGCCCGGGGTGGCGACGTCTATGGCATCTTCTATAACGAGAGCATGATGATCACCCTTTCGGCCGCCTTCGTGGCGGAGATCTTGACTGGCGTTTTGGATGCGGTTTTATCGAATTCCTTCGCCGGGGCGATCGCCTTCGCTTTCCCTTTATTTCAGTTCAGCATCTGGGTCTTCTTGCTCATCCTTCTTTTGGCGGTGTTGACGGCAAGTCTCGCTTCCTTTATCCCTTGCCTTATCATCTCGAAAAAGAAGCCGATTGACTCGATTAACGACAAATAAAACTCGGAATGAAGAGACGAAAAGACCTCCTTGAAAAAACTGTGAAATTTAAAAATTCACAGATATTTCGGAGGTTTTTTCTTTGAGGATGGACCGGATCTTTTATTCGCGTTTTTCACTAACTCCTTGGCGGTAAAATCCTTATAATGAGAGGCACGCCCCGATGGAGCAATTGGATAGCTCGAGTGCCTTCGAAGCACCAGGTTGCGGGTTCGAGTCCTGCTCGGGGCGCCACGATAAAATGCTCATCTCCGTAAAAGGAATGCCCTTTTGCGGAGATTTTTGTTTTTATTCCCGCAAAAGGGCTATACTCCTTCTATGGATTTTTTGCCTTATCTTGAAGAAGAATACCGCCTTCATCCTCTCGACGAAAAAGAGGACTTTCTTAAATGGGCCTATCAAGTTAGTTTCGGCGCGGAGCATCTTGTTTCGGATTTTGGAGAGGCTGAACGTTATTTTCACGAAGAATATGAGGCCACAAAGCCTTCCCTGAGTCTCGCTTTGGCCGAGCCGATCTCACCGAATCTATTAAGGATCAATATCGCTGCTTATAAGGCGAAAGGATTTCCAGAAGAAGGCCTGTTTGAACTCTTTTTGCGGAGCGCATCCCTTGCCCAACCGCACCCGGATGAGTTTGAGGATCTTGTTAGTTTGGTTTCGTCTTTCTTGAAAGAAAAGAAAGGCCAATCCGCCCAAGAGGAATTTGACCGTTTTATGATTTCTTATTGGCAAGAAGGGATTCATCCCCTTCATCATAGTGAAGCCTATACCAAAGCCTATTCGCCCCATTATCGGCTGGTCGATCAAGAAGAATTTGCCGCCTTTTTAGCGGAACTTTAATAGATTTATACCTTCGCTTCCGTATAGTGGTTGCGGATGGCGCTTTCGATGAGGGCAAAAGAAGAAACGCCCGCGATTTCGGAGCAGTCGAATCCTTCCTCTCTCAGCCGAAGCAAAGCGTGATCCAAGTCTTGGTAGATTTTGCGGGGTAAGGCCAGAGTATGGGCGTTGTTCAGCAGTAATGATAGGCGAATGAGGTCACGTCCGTGCTTGCGGTAGTTTGCGCTCGAGGCACCATCAGCATGTTCTTCCCAGAGTTCCTTGTTGGCGAGATAAGCTTTGGCTTTGAGCGGAATCATCGCCTCTTCAGAAAGATAAGAGATTTCACTTTTCAGAACGTGTTGTTGAGCAAAATCGTAGTAATCCTTGTCTAACAAAATGGCCGAGAAACTGACTCCTTGGCCCAGGGTGGAATGAACCAAATGGTGTTGAAGCTCATTCCCCAAAACGGGGTCAAAGCAAAACAATTCAATTTGATCGGGGTAGGTTTTGTCCTTGGGATGGGAGAAACGGTAAGAGCAGAAATTCTCGGAATGAGAACACTCCCGATAAGCCGCTTCCTGAGCAAAGAGAGCAAGTTTTCGAATAAAAGAAGGCGTAGAGGCTTTGACGAAAACGATAATGTCGATGTCTTTTGTGGCGCGGGGCTGAAGGCTGTAATTTTTCGCAATCTCGAGCATCGCTCCTCCACCGATAACGCAATAATCGTCAGAAAAATCTCGGAATGTCGCACTAAATTTGTCCAATTCGATCATGAATGAGATCCTCAATGATATGGGAAAGAGCGGTTTGAACCCGCTCGTCTGGATCCTCTTTGTAGACGGCCAAGACATCAAGGGGGTTGAGATGAGATTGGACCGGGAAAAGAGGGTGGTAAACGAAAACGTCAACTTCATCGTAATCGACATGGGGTAGCCTTTCTCGCGGCTTTAGATAAAAAGAAGGGCTGGCTTGCTTGAATTCTTTTTTGTCGAGGCAAAAGCCTTGCTCTTGCGAAAGGATGTCCGTATAAAAGCCTAGGGATTCTTCGCTGTTGCGGATTCGATTTTGATTGGGGCTTTTCTCCACGTAAAATCGGCCATAAAGCGGCGAAATGAGAAGAGGCATGAGCGAGGAAAGGTAAGTAGATTTGTCTTTTACCCGGGCATATTTCACCCGAGTTTCTTTGCCTTCCTTCTCCAGCAGCCCCAAAGAAAAGAGACAGCGATTGGCTTCGGAGATTCGCGAAGGCTGAAACGGGAGATAAGCCGCTAAGGCTTTGAGATCGTAGAAGCCATAAGGCAACGCGAAATAAGCCAAGGCGAGATTTTGCGCCACAAGGTCATAAGAAAGCGGGGGACGGCGCGAAAGGGATTGAAGACGGACTTCGTGAAAGGGAATGTAAACTTCGCCATCCGCGCTTAAAAAAGGAATATGGGAATCCAAAAGGAGGGCTTTATCATGACTCGAAAGGGTCTTGAGGAGAAAAACAAGGATTTTACTCGGTTTGATTGCTTGGCGAATCAGGTTAAAAAAGCGAAGGATTTCTCCGGCGCTGAGATAGCGTTTCGCTTCGGCAAAAAGAAACGAGTCAGGATTCTTCGACGTTGAGAAAACAAACTCTTTTTCCAAAAGAAGAGGCATTTGGGACGCGGGCATTTCCAAAACCCTCATTTGAGGAAAAACATCGGAAATGAAATGGGAAATGCTGGTTTCCATGAAGTTATGATAACATTATTTAAAAATAAATAAATAATAATTGAATAATAGAAGGAGACCGGAGCCTCGTTTCATCCCTTGCCCTCTTGACCCCAAGCAAGAGCGAGGAGTGGGGGTTCGCTTTCTTCACTCTTCACTCTTCATGCTTCTTCGCGGTTTTCTCATGACGGAAATTAAGCGATATTTGTAAATTACCGATATTAACATTCCTAAGGAGGTATCGATAAATCGGATATTTTTTGTATTGGTGTTCTTTTACCGATTACTGACCCTTTTACTTATTTACCGAAAGTCTATAATTAAACCGCAAAGGAGTAAGCCTAAAGGCTTCGTCCCATACTTAATGATAAAGAAAACAAAGTACATCCAAGACACCAAAAAGCTCTTGGGTCAGTTACCGACGGTTGAGGC
>DAISHV010000018.1:0-24111 GCA_036822315.1 Bacillota bacterium
TCGAAATCATGCCGATTACCCAGTATCCTTTCGATGGCTCCTGGGGTTATCAGGCCACAGGTTTCTATAGCGTCGATAGCCGCTATGGCAATCCGAAGCAGCTCATGTCTTTCGTCGACCGTTGCCACGAAGCGGGCATCGGCGTCATCCTCGATTTCGCCCCGGTCCATTTTGCGACCGATTATTACGCGCTCCGCGAGTTCGATGGTTCGTGCCTCTATGAATATAGTGACCCGGCCCACACCTTCTCGCCCTGGGGAAGCTGCCAATTCGATTTGGGCAAAGACCCGGTCCGCTCTTTCTTGATGTCGGCGATGAACTATTTCCTTTGCTACTTCCATTTCGATGGCATCCGCGTCGACGCGGTCTCGAACATCGTTTATTGGGATGGCAATAAGGCCAATGGCGAGAATTCAGGCTCGACCGAATTCATCCGCCGGCTCAATGGTAAACTCCATTACGAGCACCCTGATGTCATGATGATCGCCGAAGATTCGACGGATTTCCAAGGCGTGACCAAGCCGATCGAATTCGGCGGTCTCGGTTTTGACTACAAGTGGGATCTCGGCTGGATGAACGATACCCTCAAGTATTACGCCAAAGACCCGATTTACAAGAAGTGGGAGCAAAACAAACTCACCTTCTCGATGGCCTATTTCTATAGCGAGAACTTCTTATTGCCGCTCAGCCATGACGAAGTGGTCCATGGCAAAGGCACCTTGATCAACAAGATGTTCGGCGATTACGACACCAAGTTCGCCCTTTTGCGGAATCTTTACGCCTATCAATTCGGCCATCCGGGCAAGAAGCTCAATTTCATGGGCAACGAGCTCGCCAGTTTTGACGAATGGAACGAAAGCCGTTCTTTGCCCTGGAATCTTCTCAGTTTCCCGAAACACGATTCGGTCCGCCGGGAATGCCGCGACCTTAATCTCATTTATCAAGCCGAGGAAGCGATGAGAGTGGAAGAACATAACCCCGCTCACTTCCAATGGATGATGGTGGACAATTCCGATCAGTCGGTTTTTGCCTTTGAACGTCAAGTCGGGGAGAGCGATTTGCTCTTCGTCTACAATATGACCCCGAACTATTACGAAAGCTACGATGTTGGCTGTGCGAATAAAGGTCTCTATGAAGAAATCTTCAATAGCGATAAAGACATCTATGGCGGTTGGAACCAATACAATGGTTTGCCCTCGGAGAGCTATGAGGGCGGACCGGAGAATCGGCCTTACCACGTGAGCATCAAGCTCGGCAGTTATGCCGCTTGCATCTTTAAGCGGAAAGTCGCTCATTTGGAGCGTGAAGTTCCTCCGACCCCCGTGAAAGAGGAAGAAAAGAAAGCCCCGGCAGAAAAAGTCGTCAAGGCGAAAAAATCAGCGAAGAAAAAGAAATAACATCAACAACAGGAGAGTCACAAATGTTTCAAAACAAATTGGATTTTAAGCAGGATTTTGAGCGTCGTTTGAGCGAAAAGTATGGTCGGAGCGTCCCTGATTCGCACGTGACGGAACGCTACGACATCTTAGGTGAGATGGTCCGTGATTACGCCGGATATTATTGGCGCAATTGCCGCGAGGATATCGTCCATAACGGTCGGAAACAGTGCATCTATTTCTCGATGGAATTCCTCATCGGACGCTTGATGCTCAGCAATATGCAGAACCTTGGCATCTATAAGGTAGCCAAAGATGGTTTGGCCGATCTCGGCATCGATATCAATGAACTCGAAGAGATGGAACCCGATGCCGGATTGGGCAATGGCGGTTTAGGAAGGTTGGCGGCTTGTTTCCTTGATTCGGCGGCCTCTTTAGGCTTGCCGCTCCATGGCAACACCATTCGTTATGAATATGGTTTTTTCCGTCAGAAGTTCGTCGAAGGAAAACAAATTGAACTTCCCGATCAATGGCTTTCGAATGGCTTCGTTTTCGAAGTGAGGAAACCCAAGCACGCCGTCGATGTGAAATTCTATGGTAACGCCGAGACTTATCTACGGCCGGATGGCTCTTACGCCATTCGAACCGTGAATGCCCGGAGCGTTCGAGCCGTTCCTTACGATGTGAGCGTGGTCGGCTACCGCAATGGCGTCGCCAATTCGCTCCGGCTTTGGTCGGCCGAGCCTTCGGAAGAGAATTTACCGACCGATTGCACTTTCGATGAATATCTCCGCACCCTCAAAGAACTCTCGTTCGGCTTATATCCGGACGATTCGACGGAACATGGCCGCATGCTTCGGCTCCGCCAGCAATATTTCCTTGTTTCGGCGGGATTACAAAGTTGCATGCGCGGGGAAAAACGCCGCTATGGCGATTTGACCCACTTTAAAGATTCGTATGTCTTCCAACTCAATGACACCCATCCGATTCTCGCGATTCCCGAGATGATGCGGCTTTTGATGGATGAATATGGCTATGGCTGGGACGAGGCGTGGGATGTGGTGAGCCACACCATCGCCTATACCAACCACACCGTGATGCCTGAAGCGCTCGAACGTTGGCCGATCCAATACGTCCAACAGCTGCTCCCGCGCATCTACATGATCATTGAGGAAATTAACCGTCGCTTTAACCTTTTCCTCAACGAAAAAGGTATCGCCGGCGACAAACGCTACGCGATGCAGATCATCAAAGATGGTCAGATTCATATGACCAATATGGCGATTTACGCGGGTTTCTCGGTCAATGGCGTCGCCAAGATCCATACCCAGATTCTCGAAACGTATACCTTTAAGAATTTCTACGAACTTTTCCCTGAGAAGTTCAATAACAAGACCAATGGCGTCACTCATCGGCGCTGGCTCCTTTATTCGAATGAAGGCTTAGCCAATCTCATCACCTCGAGAATTGGCGAAGGCTGGATCATGTCTCCGGAAGCCGAACTCAAGAAATTCGCAGCTTTTGCCGATGACAAAGCCACGCAAAAAGCCTTAATGAAGGTCAAGAGCGACAACAAGGTCTCTTTTGCGAAATTCGTGAAAGAAACCTATGGGATTGAGATTGACCCCTCTTCGATTTATGATGCCCAGATCAAACGTCTCCACGCTTATAAGCGCCAATTGCTCAATCTTTTCCACATCATGGCGTTATATCAGGAGCTTAAAGCTGATCCGAAGGCCTTCAAGATGGTTCCTCACACCTATATTTTCGGTGCCAAGGCCGCCCCGAGCTATGAGTACGCCAAGCGGATCATCGAATTGATTTTAGCGGTGGCGGAAGTTATCAATAACGATGAAGACGCTTCAAAATTCATGAAGATCGTCTTTGTCGAGAACTATGGCGTGAGCTTGGCCGAGAAGATCATTCCGGCGAGCGATGTCTCGGAACAGATTTCGACGGCTGGCAAAGAAGCCAGCGGCACCTCGAATATGAAGTTGATGATGAATGGCGCGATCACCCTCGGAACTTTGGATGGAGCCAACATCGAAATTGCGGATTTGGCGGGGCGGGATAACGAAGTCATCTTCGGCCTCACCGAGCCGGAAGTTCAGAAGAAAGTCGATGAAGACTCCTATAATCCTTGGGATCTCTATAACAGCGATACCCGGATCAAGAACGTCCTTGATTCCTTAATCAATGGTCCGTGGGCCCTCAAGAGCGATGGCCGTTTCCGCATGATTTTCGATGAGATCATGAATCGGGGCGATCAATACTTCATCTTGGCGGACTTCCAGAGTTATTGCGATGCCTGCGATAAGATCGATGAGCTTTATCTTGCTCCAGCAAAATGGGCGCACGCTTGCATCATGAACATCGCCTATAGCGGCTATTTCTCTTCCGATCGCACCATCGCGGAATATAACCGCGATATCTGGCATCTGAGCCAATTCAAGGTTTCGGAAGATGAGTGAAGTCATTGTTCTTGATGAACTCTTCCCCCTCCAAAAGGGACTCGATGAGGAAATCCACGCCCGCCATCATCTCAACTATGAGGTGACCCACGAGAAACGGATCCTCGCCCTCCTCGTGGAGTTAGGGGAATTTGCGAACGAAACGCGCTGCTTTAAGTTTTGGAGCGAAAAAGCCCCGAGCGAAAAAGCGGTGATTCTCGACGAATATGCCGATGGGATGCATTTCTTTCTTTCGTTAGGACTGCCCCTCGATGTCGTCACCTACACCCATCACTTCAAAACCGACCAAGCGGATTTAACCACTCAGATTCTTCAAACCTATGTGCTCGTGAGCGATTTGCTTTCCCATTATGATGCGAAACATTACGCGCGAGCCTTCGGAAGTTTTCTTAACCTCTTGCCTCTTTTGGGCTACAGCGCGGAAGACGCCCTTGGCGCTTATAAAAAGAAGCTGGCGGTGAATCACATCCGCCAGGAGGAGCATTACTAGTGAAGAAGAGCTTCTTCGAACTCATCGTTAGCGTTTATCTTTTGCTCTATGTCCTCTCTCTTTTATTTGCCCCGATTTACTATGCCGATGGCGCTAACTTTTCCTATTTTGCCTATGCTGGGCGCTCCGGTCCGACCGTTTTAAGCTATGGGGGTGGCATCCTTCTTTTCCTCTTATTGAGTTTGGCCATCGTCAAAGCCCTCTTGGCTTTCCTTTACGAAAAACAAGAAGAAAAAGGGGAGAAGATTGGCTTTGCCCTCTATAGCGTTTGGGTCGTTTTGAGTCTGGGGTTGAGCATGGTCTGTTTTGCGGGGAACAGCATGATCGCTTTCGGGGTGAGCCTCGGACTTTCTTTGTCGGGACTTCTTGCCTTTTTCCTCGATTACAAACTCTTTGGTCAAGATTAGACAACGTCAAAAAAAGAAAAGAATCTTTCGATAACGAGAGATTCTTTTTTAGTTTTAAATCAAAGAAGTTTGAATTCGCCGAACACAACCATCGCCCCACGGTTATCGCCCCAATAACGGAGGGTTAACTGAACGGATTTGCCTCTCACGCCGCTTAAATGAAGAAGGCGAGGGGATTGGTCTTTCCGCAATGCGAGGAAACTCTCGCGAAGGGAATTGCGGTCTTTCTCGTTCAAACAGGGCTGTTCCAATAAGCCCGTCGAAAGAGAGAAGGGGAGTTCCTGAAGCAATTCACCCGTATAGCTTTGAGAGAAACGAATGAGTCGAATCAAAGAGCCATCCTCTTCGAAGACGGCCGAAGGAACCCCTAAAGAATTGAGAAGCAAGGAGCCCAAGGAAAAATATTCATTGCGGGAAATCGCATACTTTAATCGCGTCAATAACGTCATCGGCTGATAGGGCTTTGTGACGAAATCCCAAGCGCCGAGTTCAAGGATCTTCTGTTCCGCTTCGATATCGTTTTCGCCCGTGACGGCGATCGTCGGGATCGTCGCGTAAGGGGAAGTGGCGATTTTAGCAAGAAAGGTATAGCCATCCATGACGGGCATGAGCAAATCGAGCAAGATGGCAGAAATCGCAGGTTCTTTCGTTAAAATATCCCAGGCTTCTTGACCATTGGTGGCTTCTAAAACCTCGTAATCGTGGTGGAGAATCCCTTTGAGAATCTCCCGATTGATTTTTTGATCCTCAACAATGAGGACGAGGTTCTTTTTCTCTTCCATCGTTTAGCGTCCGTTCACGAGATTACGAAATTCTCCCCATTCTTCGGTGAGTTTGCCATAGTTTTCTTTGACGTCGGTCCATTTGCCAGCCCGAAGGGGCTCGACGATGAGGACGACCCGGTTAAATAAGGGGGTCAAAGACATATTGGCGACAACCCCTTTCAGCTCGTGAGCTTTTTCGAAAGCGGCTTTGGCGTCGCCTTCTTGAATCGCCTGGCCGAGCAAAGTGAAGGAGGGTTCATCAACCACTTGCTTCACGAACATCGCGTACATGCCTTTATCGTCTAAAAAACGGGGCAAAGCCGAGGGGATATCGCAGCCCCAAGCCGTTAATCGTCCTAATAACGCTTCCGTTTCCTCAGTCTCATTCATAAAATCATGACCTCTTTTTGTCTTCGCTTATTCTCGATTAGGATTATTCTAGACGATTTTCCTCTCTTTAGGCCACTTTTTTAAAGCAAAGAGCGCGAAATGAGCTGAGGAAGGAGCGAAAAGAGGGAATCATTCGCTGAGATATTTACTTTTTTATGAAAAAACCGATAAAAAGAACATTTTATTAACAAATCGTTGGATTTATTGCTTCGGGGACTCCCTATGGTTTTTAGGGGGCTTCTCTCTTATAATAAGGATAAGGTAAATGAAGAGACTATGAGCGAATTACGCAGTGCTTTAATCCAAGCCACGATCAAAGAAGGGGCCGCGAATCCTTCCAACAAGCGTTTTTCGACGAAAACCATCGCCGAAAATTGCGGGGTGAGTGAGTTCACGCTTTTTACGCTCTTCAAAACCAAAGACGCTTTGGTGGAGGAGGCGCTTGACGAAGTCACCAACGATTTCGTTACTTCGGCTCAAAAAGCTGCCCGGATCTCGAAGGACGTCCCCAATCTCGTCAAAGCGCTTCTTTATCACGCCTTTGAAGTTCCCGAATATTCCATCTTTTTAGCCAACTATGGCTTTTGGACGGGCAAAGTGGAGCATGACGAAGCGAAACGGAACGCCCAATTCAGCCAGGCGGTTGAAGCGGCCAAGAAAGCCTTCGTTTTTCTTCAAGAGTATTCGCCCGAAGAAATCTATCTTTTGTGGTTTTATATTTGGCGCCATATCAATTATGCGGTCGAGGAAGTCTACGATGGCTTGGCCCCGGATTCGCGCGAATATCGCGATTATTACGCTCAGCTCATTGCCAATGGTCTGACGGGCTTTCAATTGGGGGTGCGCTAAATGGGACGGCGGGAAATCGCGGGAGCGGAAAACAAAATCATCTTGGCGACGATTGCGGTGGCGGGCAATGAGACCCGCGGCACCTTTTCGACGAAGGAAATTGCCCTCCGAGCTGGCGTGAGCGAATTCACGATCTTCTCCCATTTCCACGATAAAGAAACTCTTTTGGACGCGGCTGATCGTTATCTTTATGACCGTTTCTATCAAAACGAAATCGCTTTAGCGGAACGCTATCCGAAAGATTTCGAACGCTTTTTTAACGGGCTTCTCGACTTCTTTCTTGCCGATCCTTCGGCTCTTCGCTTCATTGGAACCTATTCGGATCTATTTCCGCGGCAAGAAGACATCAGCGACTATGAGGAATTTATTCACCGTTTTGAAACTCATCCGCCGCTCAGCGAACGCTATTTCGTCTACAAAACGACGCCATTCTCTTATGCCCTTACGCTCTATGGCCTCCGCGAAGTGGTCACGGATGCCTTGGTTCTTTTGACGCTCATCTCCGATACGCCAGCCCTCCGCCACACGATGTATTTGCTCTACACCAAGGGCGCTAATGCCTTTGTCAAAGTCGCCTAAATAAAGAGAATCCCCGACCTCCTAAAAGAAAAGAAGGGGGTTTTGCAGGGGATAAAAAGAAAAACGGAGGAGCGGGGCTTCTCCGTTTTTAAGATTTCGACGAACCAGCGAGCTGTTTCGCGATTTCCTGATAGAGCGCCGCGGGATCGACAGGCTTCGCAAGGTGAGCGTTCATTCCCGCTTTTAAGCAAGCGTTCACATCTTCTTCGTAAGCGTTTGCCGTCATCGCAACGATCGGGATGTTTTTGGCTTCTTCCCTTGAGAGTTCGCGAATGGCTTTTGAGGCTTCGAGGCCATCCATGACGGGCATTCGCATGTCCATCAAAATCAAATCGTAGGTGTGGGGTTGGGAAGTCGCAAAGCGTTCCAGTCCAGCTTTGCCGTTGACCGCGACGTCCACCTTCATGCCTTTATTTTCAAGAAGGGTCTTGGCGATCTTCGCGTTCAAAGGATTGTCTTCGCATAAGAGAATGCGTTTTCCGAAAAGAAGAGTCAACTCCTGCGGGGTTTCGCTCTTATCCGGAAGCGGGGCTTTGCTTTCTTCGAAGCGGAAAGTGAGGGCAAAAGTACTGCCGACGCCGGGGGCGCTTCGAATGCTGAGATCGCCATTCATGAGGGTGACGAAACTCTTGACGATCGCTAAGCCTAAGCCCGTTCCATTCCCGGGATTGGGCAGGCGTTCTTCTTGGCTAAAAGGATCGAACATCCTTTTCTGGAATTCTTCGCTCATTCCGATGCCGTTATCGCTTTCGACCATGATGAGTTTGTGATAGCCATCTTTGACTTCGCCCCAGGAGGCTCTCAATGTGATTTTGCCGCCATTCGGGGTGAATTTGACGGAATTCGAGAGCAGATTGTAGAAGATTTGTTTGAAGCGGACCGCATCGATGAGATAGGGGGTGGAATCCTCGCAGCCTTCGATGACGAGCGTGAGATTTTTCTCTTCGCACAAAGGTCCGACGATCGAATGCATCGCAAAAGCGAATTCTTTCAAAGAATAGGGGATCGGATGCAAAACCATATTGCCGCTTTGAACCTTGTTGAGATCGAGAAGGTCATTGACGAGAGACAAAAGGAATTTTCCCGACTGGTCGATGTCTGAAAGATAGCGCTGAGTGGTGGCATTGTTGTTTTCTTTTAAGGCGAGGGTCGAAGAGCCGATAACGACGTTGAGCGGGGTTCGGATATCGTGGGACATCCGCGAGAAGAAATCGCTTTTGGCATCGGAGGCATCTTTTTCTTTTTGGGCAGCTTCCTTTTCTTTTTGGGCGGCTTCCTTGAGCCGATGATTGGCCCGTTCCATCCAAAGGAAGTCGAAGAACATCATGCCCGAAAGAAGCACGATGATCGTAACGATGATCCACACGCTGGAAGTGGTATTGTGAAACGAGGATAACGGAACGGCGCTCACGGCGTACCATTCGACCCCATCAAGCTGGAGGGGTTTGGTCAGGAAAACGCAATCTTGTCCTTGAGCGTTTTTGTAATAGAAAATCGTTTTTTCTCCCGAGGAAAAACTCGTTTCATCGGCGGTTCTTTCGGAGAGGGTCAGCCCATTGAACGAATAGAAATAGTGGAAGAGATTGTCGCTTTTATAAGAACTGGTTCCAAAGAGATAATCCCCATTCTTTTTGATGAGAGCAATCGCCATGTCGGGATAGGTGTCGTTGCTACTTAACGAAGCGGCCAAAATCGCCGAGGGGTGAACGGAAAGAAGGGTATAGGTGGCCGTTGTTACGCCATCATTAAGGTCGAGATAGGTATAGGGAGCAAAGGATGGCTTGACGGTATAAAAGTCGGTGTATTCGATGCTGCAGCGAAGCTTCGTCGCATTTTTTTCTTCGTCCGTCGGGGCAAAGAAAGTGGCGAAAGAGGCATAAGGATCACTCTTGCTGGTGGTGGCATAAGAAACCGTAGGGTAGGTCCCATTTTCCTTTTTGGCGACCACGCCGGTTTTGGCGCTGGAAATCACTTCGTAAACCGTTGAGGAATCGCTATTGCTTTCGGCGATGAAATCGATGGCTGAAGAATAGGATAGCCCCGTCGCTTTAATGTAGACGCTGATGTCGTTGATTCGGGTTTCTTGCGTCAAAAAGAAATCCTGGGCAATCGTCGCAGAACTTTCGGTAATGTTGCCGATATCTTCGACGTTTTGCTGCTGGATTTTCATCCGGTAATCATGGGTGTAAAGCGTGAGGGAAATAATGATGCCGGCAATGAAAGCGAGGTTACCGAGAATGATGAAACCACCCGGAGAGTATTTCGAAAAGCCGCGGATAGGTTTCATGCGAGTTTTCCTTTCTGAGTCAGGAAGGCATTCTTGAGATTATTCATGTAATCTTCAAAGGGGTGCATCGTGTAGGTGCCATCGCTATTGGCGATCATGTATTTGCTCTTGTTGGCTTTCGAAATTTCGGTGAGCGAACTCTTTAAAACGCTATAAACGTCCCAAGCGTAGCTGACTTGACCCACTTGAGCGATTTGATTGAGCGGAACATTGTAGGTGTTTTTAATGATTTCGAAGGCATCCTTGGTATTGGGGATGATGTTCGCGGTCTTTGCGTAAAGGCGATTCCCTTCATCGGAGAAGAGATAATTGATGAATTCCAAGGCCCAAGCTTTTTTCGTTGAATTCTTATTGAGGGCAATCCAACTCGAAGGCGAAAGATAGCCATAGCCACCTTGATCGCCGAGAGGCGAAAGAATGAAGCGGTAGTCGATCTTGCTTTCGAAATCTTCTTTGTAACGCTTGAGGGTTTCATCGAGCGAATAAACCCAAGGCAAGAAGGGGACTTGGCCGATATCATCCGCTTTAACGTAGGCGCCGGAGGAATCCTTGTGGATATTGAGGAAGGAATAACAAGCGCTGCTGACGGAGCCATCTTTGAAATTGTCCAAATGGGTTTCGGCATAATCGTAATTGTAGTAATAGCTTTCAACCAGGTGATAAAGCCGACTCAAGGGCTCGCGGAAAACTTCTTCGGCCCCATCGGCGCAGGTATTGATCGCGGTTTTAAGTGCCTCGGGATTTTCGCCATTCGCGACGAGATTGCAGAGATAGGGGTAAAAAGCATTGATGGCGAAGTTGCCAGGATTTCCCTGTAAAGGAATGTAGGTGGGGCTATTTTTGGCATCCGTTCCCGCCAAGGTGGCGCAGGTGGAAAGAAGCTCATTGTAATTGGTGGGGATTTTAAGCCCTGCGTGCGCTAAAAGAGTGACATTGACAAACATCCCGCGGATTTCGCCGCCGAGCGGGATGAAATACAGTTTGGAAGAATCTCCGGTTGAAGAAGAGGAATTTTCCATAAGCCCAGCGAAGGTGTTATTCAAGTTCAAGCCGGTTTCGCTTCGGAAGTCATCGCTATAAGGAATATAGGCGGAACTCGAAGAAATCGTTGAAGCGAGGAAACAATCGACGTCATCGTTATTTTGCAAGCGCTTCAAGAGCGAAGTCTGGTAGTTCATCACGTATTCATAAGACACCGTGCAATTGGGGTAGATTTTATTGAAGCCAATAATCGCATCCTCAAGGGCCTTATTGCTGGCGGACTCCCCGCAGATGGTCAAGCTGACTTTTTCATTCAGAGCAAGGGAAGTGTTCTTACGATAAGAAGAAGCGCCGCCGCAACTGGAAAGGACACCAGCGGTGAGAAGAAGGACAAAAGCGCTACGGTAAAGATGCTTCATAGGTGATTTCAGGTCTTTTCTTTAGTTTAGTCTTCTCTTTTTCCTCACGTCAAAACATTTATCCCTTTAGGGATATCGCCTTCTTCACTTTGATTTTGTGAGAAATGAAAAGAGGCACCATCCCAAGGGGAATGATGCCTCAGAATCATCTGATCAGATTTTGACTCCTTTCGCCTCGATTTGACTCGAGTAGGTGTCGACTTGCTCTTGGATGGAGAGATCCTTGAACTGGTTCATATAGAGCTGGTAGTAGGCGCCTTTTTTCTCCATGAGGCTGACGTGGTTGCCATCTTCGATGATCGTGCCATGGTCCATCACGAGAATTCGATCGCTATTGACGATGGTTGATAAGCGGTGGGCAATGGTGATGGAAGTTCGCCCCTTGAGCAAGGGCTGAATCGCTTTTTGGACGGCGACTTCGGTTTCGGTATCGATGGAAGAAGTGGCTTCGTCGAGAATCAGAATCGCGGGGTTGCGGATGATGGCTCGGGCGAAGCTGACTAATTGTTTTTGTCCTTGCGAGAGCGAGCCGCCGCCATCTTCGAGGACGGTGTCGTAGCCTTTCGCCTGGCTCATGATGAAGTCATGGATGCCCACAAGTTTCGCCGCGGCGATGATCTCGTCATCGGTGGCATTCAGTTTGCCATAGCGGATGTTCTCTTTGAAAGAACCTGAGAAGACGAAGGGTTGTTGTTGGACGTAACCGATATTGCTCCGCAACCAGCCCAAGGAACGATCCAAATAATCGACGCCATCGACGAAAATCTTGCCTTTGGTCGGTTCATAGAAACGGCAGATAAGGTTGACCATGGTGGTTTTGCCACTTCCGGTTTCGCCGACGATGGCTAAAGAAGTGCCTTGTTTGATCGTGAGATTAAGCGGATGGATGACTTCGACACCATTGCCATAGTCGAACGTGACATCTTGGTAAACGATTTCGCCTTGAAGTTTTTCGTAAGCTTCTTTCTTCGGATGGAAGATATCGCCATATTTTTCGACAATCTCGGGCTTATCCACGATTGACGGTTTCGCATCGAGAAGCTGTCCGACTTTCTCCGCTCCGGCTTGCGAGGCCATGAAATCGGAAAAGATTTCTGACATTTGCTGAAGGGGATCGTAGATTTGACCAACGAAGCCGATGAAAAGGACGATGAGACCGATGTTGTTGATTTGCTCTTGGACGTCGCCCATCGCATTGGTCATATTGATGCCCACGCCAACGACGATGGCCGTCATGCCCATCGAAACGAAGCTGACCAGCGGCTGGAACGCCGCGTTCATTCGTCCGGCTTTCCAACGCTTTTTCTGAATATCATCGACGATGGTCTTCGCTTCCGAAGAGACTTCATCTTCAATTGAGAGAGTTTTGATGGTCTTCGATCCGTTGATGGCTTCGGCGAGCCAACCGACAAAATGGCTATAGGCATTGCGGGCGGTGCGCCAGCGTTTGAGCAAAGCCTTCTCGAAGAGCGGGATCACGATGGCGACAACGGGGATTGAGGCGCAGACGACTAACGAGAGTAGCCAATCGTTGGTGAACATCGTGATGAGGGTGAAGAAAAGGTCGAATAAAGCCCAGAACATCGAAATAATATCCCAAGAAAGAACATCGCCAATAGACGAGGTATCGTTATTCATACGGGCGATGAGCCAGCCCGAATTGGTATGATCGAAATAGCTGAATGAGAGTTCTTGAACCCGGTGGAAGGTATCGCGCCGGAGATCCGTCATAATGACCATGTCCATGTAGTTGGTTAGGAAGAAGGTCCAGTAAATCGCCAAAGAGCGGAAAAGAATCATCACGATTTCTAGGGCCATGAAATTCCAGAAAGAAAGGTCATATTCCATCGCTCCGGGAATGAAACTCACATGAATCAGGGCTTGGCCGATATCGTTATTGGCCTGAGCAATCGCCAAATCGCCGACGGCGTTGATGGCGCCTTTGTTCATGACGGCGACGAAAGAGGAATCGTAGAAAGTGGTGATGAGCATCATCAAAACGATGACGATCAAAAGCGGCCACTTCTTGAGGGTGTATTTGCCAATGCGGACCCAAATCCGGAGATTGAGCTTATCGGGGAGTTTTTCTTCTTCGATTTCGTTTGCCATACTTCCCTCCTTTCTAGGCCATCTTGCCTTGGATTGTCGCAATGCGCTGGTAGAGACCAGGCTGTTTTAAAAGTTCGTCATGGGTGCCCAATTCCGAAACCCTGCCATCTTCCAAAACCACGATGAGATCGGCATCGCGAGCGGTGGAGACCCGGTGGGTGATGATGAGGGTTGTCGTGTTTTTCTCCCATTCTTTCAAGTTCTGACGAATCGCCAGGTCCGTTTCGGTATCGACCGCGGAGAGTGAATCGTCAAAGATCAGAACGGGGGCGTTCGAAATGATGGTGCGGGCGATAGCGACACGTTGTTTTTGCCCGCCCGAAAGCGACATGCCTTTTTCACCGACGGCGGTGTCATAACCATCTTTGAATTTGGTGATGGTGTCATCGATGGCGGCGATTCGAGCGGCGCGTTGAACCTCTTCTTTGGTGGCCTTCTTATTGGCCATCAAGATGTTCTCACTGATGGATTTGCTGAAAAGGAAAGGATCTTGAAGAACGGGGACGACGTTGCGGCGGAGATAAGCTTTTTGAATGTCTTTAAGCTCGACGCCATCGATCTTAATCGAACCCGAAGTGTAATCATAAAGACGAGTCAATAGGAGCGACAAAGTGCTCTTGCCACTTCCGGTTTTGCCCATGATGGCCACGGTTTGACCTGGCTTGATCGTGAAGGAAACGTCGTGAATGACGTCGACCGTGCCATCTTCGTACTTAAAGCCAGCATGGTCGAAAACGATTTCGCCTTTAATCGCCGGGGTTAAACCGGACCAGGTATCTTCCAAAGGCTCTTCGAGAATCAAGCGGACCCGGTCGCTCGAAGCGATATATTGGCCCATGTTCGATAAACTGGTGGCAACTTCGCGGAGAGGCCAAACCATCATATTGACAAAGAGGGTGGACAAGACCAAGGTGCCGGCGCCGATTTCGCCGCTATAGCAAAGATAGATGCCGAAGAGGAGGGCAACAAGTTTGCTTCCGAAGACGAAGATGTCGCTTGAAGAGAAGAAAAATGCCGATAATTTGCGCCATTTGATGAACTTGCCGCGATAATCGGTGAGGTTGTTCTCGAAAGAATTGATTTCATAGACTTCGGCGTTGAAGGCTTTGACGATGCGGACGGCGGAAAGATTCTCGGAGATTTTATCGGTCATTTTGCCTTCGGAATCATCAGTGTCACGATAGAGTTTGCGCACATATTTGATTAAGAAGAACGAATAGATGAACATTAAGGGGAACAAAGCCAAAGCGACGAGAGTGAGCTTCCAAGAAATCGTCATGAGGATGCTAAAGCATAAGAGCACCATCCAGAAGGTCCAGTTGAAGTTCGAGACATCGGCGATCAAGAATTTGCGGAGCAAGTCCAAGTCGCGGGTGCAGGTTTGAATCAAATCCCCGGATTTGTTCTTCTTATAATAAGAATAAGGAAGGCGTTCCAAATGATCGAAGACGGTGAGCTGCATCGAACCATTGATGACGGCGGCGACATAAGACCGCATGCCCATCCGAAGTAACGACATCAAAGCGGCGACAACCGCCGAAACCGCGATGGCGGTGGTGAGGACTTGAAGTTCGTTATCCAGCAAAAATTGGGCGCCTCGTCCCCCGGTGATAAGCCAAATGACCCAGCTTTCGACGTATTGAGCCTTGCCGATATCGGTATCGGCAAAAGCCCGACCCGATTTTAAAGCGGCCGACGAGGTTAAGACATCGACCAAGACTTTGCTTAAGAATGTCATGAAAACTTGCGAGAGAATCATGGCGATTTGTGCAACGAGAGAGAGGAAATACAGTTTTTCATGCCCTTGAATCAGTTTGTGGCAGGTGGCGATCAATTTTTTCATAGTGCCTTGTTATTCTAACAAGAGCGAGAAAAAAGTCATTCTTTTTTGTGTCAATCGTAAGGAAAAGGCTAACTTTTTTCAAAATTGGTTCCTTGGCATAACTTTTGCATCCCTTGCCCCCTTCGAAAAAGTATTTGCTATAATAGAGCCGTTATGGAAAACAACCCTCAGGACGCCTTTTGGCGCAACTCAGTCGGCTACATCATCTATCCCGAGTCGTTCAAGGATAGCAACAACGACGGTATTGGTGATATCGGTGGGATTATTTCAAAACTGGATTATCTGAAGGATTTGGGCGTCAATCTCTTGTGGATCGGCCCGATTTTTGTTTCGCCGATGGATGACAACGGCTACGATGTCAGTAATTATTACGACATCAACCCGAAATACGGGACGATGGCTGATTTAGACAAATTGATTAAGGAAGCCCATGAACGCGGCATTCGCATCCTTTTGGACTTCCCGCTTAACCATACTTCGGATGAACATCCGTGGTTCCAGATGGCCCTCAAAGACCCCGCGAGCAGCGAACGCGGCTATTACTTTATTCAAAAAGGCAAGATGGTGAACGGCACGCTTTTCCCGCCGACGAATTGGAAGGGTTTCTTCGCGACCTCGGCTTGGGAAAGAATCGAGGGAACGGACGACTATTATCTTCATATTTTCAGCAAAAAGATGCCGGATGTGAATTGGGCCAACCCCAATCTCCGGGAACGCTATTACGAAATCGCCCGTTTCTACTTGGATAAAGGGGTCGATGGTTTCCGCCTTGATGCGGTGGCTCATTTGGCCAAAGATTTGAGTTTCAGCGATTCAACCCTCAAAGGCGATCGCGATGGCTTGGTTTATGATACGAGCAAATTTTCGAATCGCCCTGAACTTTTCGACTATCTCCAATTGCTCAAAAAGAATGTTTTCTCGCATTATCCTTGCTGCACCGTCGGTGAAGCGGGGGGTTGTATTTCCCCTGAAGATGCCTTGAAGATGGCGGACCGGGAAAATGGGTCGATTTCGATGGTCTTTAACTTCGATACGGTTTGGAACAATGGCAACTATGGTTCGATTGGCAAAAAAGATGACGAGATCAAAACCGACGTCCTTTCACTCAAAGCCAATTTCATGCGGTGGTATAACGTTTGCCACAACCGGGCCGATCTTCCGCTTTATTGGTGCAATCATGATCATCCGCGCGTTGTGAGCCAATATGGTTCGACCGCCTATCGCGACGAGTCCGCGAAAATGCTATTAACGACGTTGCTCTTCCTCTATGGCACGCCCTTCCTTTATAATGGCGAAGAAATCGGCATGAGCAATGCGACCTACGAAAAAGCCGAAGATTATTTCACCGATGTGGGCACGAAAAATGATGTGATGGCCTGTCGCAAAAATGGCTATAGCGAAGAGGCAATTCTGTCTTATCTCCATCGCTGCTCCCGCGTCAACGCGCGCACCCCGATGCAATGGGATACGACGCCAAACGCTGGCTTCTCGATGGCAAAGCCATTGAATGCCGTGAACCCGAACTATCGCGATGGCGTCAACGCCCTCGATGAGATGAAAGATGCTTATTCGATTCTGAATTTCTATCAATATGCCATTGCCCTCCGGCGCGACCCGCTCATTAATGAGCAAGTCCTCAACGGTCCGCTTAGCCTCTTAGATCCGAACCACCCCGATGTGTTTGCTTACCTCCATGAAGGCGGCAAGAAACTGGTGGTGATTTCCAATATGCGGCCTTATCAGGTTTATTTCACTTTCTATTATGAAATCGCGGATGTGCTTTTGCACAATTGCGATGGGGTGATTTTACAGAACCACGTCTTCACCCTCCGGCCTTATGAGAGCTTCTTATTGAGATTAAGATGAACAAGTATTACTTCTTCTTGGCGAATGGCGACATTAAGCGCGATGAACTCTCTTCGGCGCTTGATGGTTTGGGTTTGCCTTATGAAATCAACTATCTTTCGAATGAGAAAGGCTATCTTTTAGCCGATGAAACCTTCGCGGTTATGCTCCAGGGGATCGTCTTGATGATCCATGATGACATCGGTGTCACCATCTCCTTTTTAGCCGCCCATAAAGGTGGACCTCTTGAAGAGAAACTCCTGCAAAAATCCCTCGCTTATTTTCCGAATCAGTGCCTCTTTATGTCGGATGTCCTCATGAAGGAATTCTCGTTTGGCGATTTCTCGTCTTTGCCGCTTCTTTCATCCGAATTCAAAGGTGTCTCCCACGAACTCCTTTTGACCGCAGGGACTTTCTTGCGCTGCGGGCTCAACGCTTCTTTAGCGGCGGAAACCTTGATCATTCATCGCAACACCTTCAATTATCGTCTCGCCCAATTCATCGATAAAACCCAGCTGGATATCCGCGATTACCATAACGCCCTCTTGCTTGAAATTTATTTTCAATTAGGCAATCCGCATTAATCTTTTTTGGCGTTTTTTCTTTTTTAAGCGACAAAGACAAGCGATAAAAGCTGGTCTTTTTCTTTTTATTAGTCGATTTGTGCACAATGCACAAGTTAAATGAATCAAAGCAGGTATAATAGAAAGCAAATCTGGGAGGAAATAGTCCATGGGTATTTTTAAGAAGAAAGAAGCAGCGACGGGTTTAAAACCTGGCGAGGGTCAAGGAACGGTCACCAAGGCCGATATTAAAGCCCGCAAGAAGGAACTCGCCGAAGAAAAGAAGGAAGCTCCGAAAGAGAAGCCCGCCGATCTCGGCTATGTTTCATTACGCCATGTCGATAAGGTCTACGACAACAACGTTCAAGCGGTCTTTGATTTCACTTTGGATATTCAAAAACACGAATTCATCGTCTTCGTCGGTCCGTCGGGGTGTGGCAAATCCACAACTCTCCGCATGATCGCTGGACTTGAAGACATCACCAATGGCGAACTCTACATCGATGGAGAATATTCCAACGATCGCTCGCCGAAAGACCGCGATATCGCGATGGTCTTCCAGTCCTATGCCCTTTATCCGCATATGACGGTTTATAACAACATGGCGTTCGGCTTGAAGATTCGCCATCTTCCGAAAGCCGAGATTGATAAGCGCGTTCACGACGCCGCCAAGATTCTTCAAATTGAAGATTACCTCGATCGCAAGCCGAAAGCCCTCTCGGGTGGTCAGCGTCAGCGTGTCGCCCTCGGCCGCGCTATCGTCCGCAATGCCAAGGTCTTCCTCATGGATGAACCGCTCTCCAACCTCGATGCTAAACTCCGGGTTCAGATGCGTTCGGAAATCATCAAACTTCACGAAGCCCTTAATGCGACGACCATTTACGTCACTCACGATCAGACTGAAGCCATGACTATGGCGAGCCGTATCGTCGTCATGAAATTAGGCTACATCCAGCAAATCGGCACCCCGATTGAGATTTATAACCATCCGGCCAACATCTTCGTCGCTGGCTTCATTGGTTCGCCTTCGATGAACTTAATCAATGCCACCTATGAAAAAGGCGTTGTGACTTTAAGCGATGGCAAGAAGATTCCCTGCCCCGCTGAAGTGAAGAAAGCTCACGACGATTTCTACAAAGCTGAAGTGGCTAGTTTACAAGAGAAGATTGCCAAGCTTGAAAGCGATCCTAACGCTAAGCCCGAAGAAGTACAAAAGCTTCACTCCAGCTTAGAAAAAGATCAAGCTGCTCTCTTAGCGGCTCACCCGGTTGTCTATGGCATCCGGCCTGAGGATATTCACGAAACCACCGAGAAAGGCGATTACAAGTTGAAGGTTGCCGTCGCCGAACTTCTTGGCCACGAGTATTACGTCCACAGCGACTTCGCTGGCATCGACCTCGTCGCGAAGATTCCGCTGACCCACGAAATCAAACTCGGCGATACGATTTCCGTCGACTTCGAAGAGAGCAAAGCGCACATCTTCGATCCGGAAAGCGAGAAGCGCATTTTCTAATCTTTCGCCCTTTAAGGCCCGAGGCAACTCGGACCTTTTTCTTTCCCTTTGTTTTCCGTAAAGTTATGCTATAGTGAACGTGACGAAAGGAAACAAAACAACAATGAAAAAAGCTGGGAAAGTCTTGTTCTGGGTCGCGATGGGTTTCTTGGTGGTGGCAATCGTCTTCTTATCCTTGTTAATAGGGGATCTCGGCACGGGGCTCAATTGGGCCTTTGGAATCACCGGGCTTTTATCGGTCTTGATTGCGCTCATCGCTTTGACAATCGCCGCGGTACTTTTTCTCAAAGACGATGACGCTCATAACCGCGCTGAAAGTGCGGATGACGCCCTCAAAGCTCACTAAGATTTTTCGACAAAAAAACGATCCTTCGACAAGCGGGATCGTTTTTCTTTTTATTCTTGGAAATGCTCAACGACATGAGCTTTCTCAACCGCCAAGTAGAGCGGAATCGCGATGATGGCGCTTCCATAGGCTTGGACGCAATCGAAGGCGGAGTTAATTAAACCCCCGGTGCCTAGGAGAACGTAATAGCAGAGGAGATAAGCTAAAACTTCGAATGTTCCTCCAACAAAAGGCGAGATAAAACGTAATCCTTTTTTATTTTTTAGGACACTGTATAAAAAGCCTGTGGCTAATCCCATGAGTCCTTTGGCGAGGATGGTCCAAGGTGCGTAAAAAGCATAGCCTAAGAAAAGGTCAGAAAGGGCTCCGCCGACAATGCCGATCAACGCGCCTTCGATCGGGCCTAACACCATGCTGGCTAAAAGGGTGACGATATCCCCAAAATTGAAATAGCCCGCGTTGCCGGCGTAGGGGATTTTCAAAAAAGCCGTCATGACGAAAGAAAGGGCGCCGAAGACTGCCACGGCGCTCATTTTCGCAATGAGAGTATGTTCTCTACTTTTCGCCATCGCCGCCTACCTTCTTTTTGTAAGAAGAGTGGTAGCCGCCTTTATTGAAGCGCTTGGCACCATAGGAAGAATGACCATAGCTCTTGTGTTCGCCATCGCCATGTCCGTAGCTCTTGTGTTCGCCATACGGCTTGTGATCGTAGGATTTGTGTTCGCCATCGCCATGTCCGTAGCTCTTGTGCTCGCCATACGGCTTGTGGTCGTAGGATTTGTGCTCGCCGTAGCCTTCATGGTTCCCATAGCTCTTATGTTCACCATACGGCTTATGATCGTAGGATTTGTGTTCGCCATACGGCTTGTGGTCGTAACTCTTGTGCTCGCCGTAGCCTTCATGGTTCCCGTAGCTCTTGTGCTCGCCATAAGAGGAATGTTCACCATAGCTCTTGTGCTCGCCATACGGCTTGTGGTCGTAACTCTGGTGTTCGCCGTAGCCTTCGTGGTTCCCGTAGCTCTTGTGCTCGCCATACGGCTTGTGATCGTAGGACTTATGTTCACCATAAGAGGAATGTTCACCATAACTCTTGTGGCCATATGAAGAATGCTCGCCATAGGGTTTCCGCCCATAGCTCTTGTGTTCGCCATAGCCGCCTTCGCTACTTTCGCCATCTCTGTGGCCATAAGCGCGCTCGCCATAAGGCTTATGCGAATAGGAGTTGTGACCCGGATAGGAGCCTTCGCTCGAATGGGAGGAATAGCCGTGCGAAAAATGTCCGCCATGGCCATGCATCCGCTTCGCTTTTTCGTTTTCTTTCTTTTGAAGTAAGCGGCGGTCCATATCTTCTTGGGTGATAACGCCGGCTTTGACTTGATCCTGAAGCTCTTTCTTTTCGGCTTCCTTTTTGAGATTCTTGGCCAAGCGGGCTTGCTTCACTTCTTCGCTCTCGCCCAAAAGGAAATCGAGCGAATCGGTTTCGGCGTAGACTTTGATCCCATTGGCAATCAAAAGCCGGGCGGTAACGCCTAAGCCTTCAATATGGGTATGGGTGAAATTCCCATCATCGATATGGCGCGGGCCGCACGAAGGGGAGTTATCTTTGAGAATCGCGATGCGAATTCCAAAATATTTGCAGGCTTTCAAAGCCGCTTCGGCCCCAGCGTTATATTGGGCCGTGACATCTTTGCCTGAGGCTGTAACCACGCTATTTTTCCGGATTTCGGAAGGTTCGCGCGGCGTTGGTAAGCCGCCGGCGACTTCGGGGCAAAAAGGGACGAGTTCGTATCTTTTCGCGAGCTCTTCGGCGAAGGGAAAAGGATTCTCCCCGCCATCATATCGACATTTTTCGCCCACCAAGCAGGCGCTGATCAAGATTTTTTCCATTGCACGAGTAGTCTACTCTTTTCTTCCTCTCTTTTCTACGTGGGCGCGCGGAAAGCGCTTCTATCGAGAGAACGAGAAAATTTCTTCGGTGGCGGTGGGGATGGGAACGCGCATATAATTATCCCCGTGGTTGAAAAGTGGGAACTGCATTTTAACGATCAGGTCTATCCTTGTCTCGTGACCTATAAAAGGATGCGAAACATCCGCTTTCATTTTGATAAAGATGGCAAGACTTTTTGTGTCTCCGCTCCCAATCGAATTCCCCGAAAAACCTTGCAAGATGCCATCAATAAATTCTTTCCAAAAATGCTCAAGAAAATGACTTTTGAGCCTCCTTATTCAGGGGACGAAGTTTATCTTTTCGGTGTCAAGGCGACTTGGGAAGGCTTCGGAAAACTGGACGAAAAAGAACGCGAGAAATTCCTCAAAGCCAAATTGAAAGACTTTTTGCTCGATAGTGTGCCGTATTACGAAAGTCTCATGGCGGTGAAGACCCCCTATAAGATTCGCGTTCGCAGCATGAAAAGTCGCTATGGGGTGAATAGTCAAAGGACCCATACGCTTTCTTTCACGACCGTCCTCGTTCATTACGCGCCGGAAACGATCAATTCCGTGGTGGTTCATGAATTAGCCCATGATTTTGTCTTCAACCATTCGCCCGCCTTTTATCAAATCGTCTACCGTTATTGTCCAACTTATCCCGCGCTTCATGCTAAACTAAGGAAGCACCATTATGAGTGAAATCATCACCAGCAAAGACAACGCCAAAGTCAAAATGGCTTTCAAAGAAAAAGAAGGGAAAGGGGACAGCTTTCTCGTCGAAGGCTTTCATTTGGTCGAGATGGCGGTAAAAGCCAAAGCGGCACGAATGATTTTTTCTTTAAAAGAATATGCTTCTGATGTTCCGACCTTTCTTGTTACCCCGGAAATCATTGCGAAGCTTTCAAGCACCGTTTCGCCCGAGGGCATCGTAGCATTATGCCAAAAATTGCCAGCAAATCCCCCTTCAAACCCCCGGCTTTTGTATTTGGAAGACGTCCGCGACCCCGGTAACGTGGGGACGCTCTTGCGGACCGCGCTAGCCTTTGGCTTCCATGACGTGATTCTTTCCCGTTCTTCTTCCGAAGCTTATGCAAGTAAAGTTCTTCAGGCTTCTCAAGGCGCGATTTTCTCTTTGAACGTGATCGAGAGCGAGAAGAGCCCAGAAGACGACATCCGTTTCCTGAAGGAACGAGGCTATCGGATCGTGGTTACCGATTTGAAGGCCGCCCTTCCGCCCGAAGAAATCAAAACCTTGGACGCTCCGCTGGCGTTGGTTCTTGGCAATGAAGCGCGCGGGGTGAGTCCCGCCGTGGTAGCCTTAGCGGATCAAGCGGTTCGAATTCCCATGGGCGGCATCGATTCCTTGAATGTGGCAATTGCCGGCGGGATCCTGATGTACCTCTTAGCGCGAAAATAGGGGCTGTCATTTTGAAATTCTCGGTTATAATGAGGGCGGAGATAAACAGATTATGAACCAGAAAACCTTATCCCTCCTTGTCTTAACACCCTTTATCCTCGCTTCTTGCGGTGGGGGTAATTCTTCGACTAATCCTTTGAATTCGTCCTCGGGAACGACAACATCTTCTCAAGGAAGCACGACTTCTTCGAATAAAACCAGTTCCTCTTCAATCGAAGCGAGCTCCTCTTCGAATTTAACAAGCGTCGATAGCGCCACGGGCTTTACTGCCCTCAAATCCGGCCTCAAAGCTTATGCGGCCCATGATAACTTCGGTTTTAAGTATGCTCGGCCGAGCCATACCAGCAAATCCGATAACGATTTCGTTTTCACCTATACTCCGATTGTGAATGAAACGACGGGAACGAGTTCAAGCGCGGCTTCCTCATCCTCCTCATCCTCGATGATTGATTCGAGTAAGCCCTTCACTTTAGGTTTGTCTTTCTTCGTGAGCGATAGCGATTATCCGGTGAATTTTTATTTGAATGGCTCGAAGGATGTCCTTGGCGACGATCTTTTGACCTATACCTATGCCGACTGGCCGACCCTTCGCTTTGCCCAAGGCGATAAAAAGCCGACGAATTATTCCGAAACCAGTTTGACGACTTACGCTTCGATGAAAGCTTTTTATCTCGATCTCTCCAACTTTTCTGGCACGACCATCGATGCTCTTAATTCCGCCGTTCGCTCAATCAAAGGCAACGAGACCTGGACCTTCCCTGAAGGTCAGCGCGCCCAAATTAAGGTGCCAGATAAAGTGAATTCGGCCATCACTTACTTCTTGCCGCTTCACGATTATCTTCCGACTTGGATTGATGGTGCCGTGAAATATCTTCAAGACGATTATGCGGAAACCAATAGCTTTGGCTCGACTTTCTTAGGCATGGGTTCCTCTTATGTCCTCAAGATGAACATCACGTCGTTTAAGAGCCTTTACACCTTTTTGGTCACTTCGGTCAAAGCGGTGATTAATAGCAAAGGTACCGCTTCGGAACAACTTGCGGAGTGGACCTTAATCAACGATAGCGTCCTGAAGCCCATCAAAAAATATGGCGATTGTCTCGATACTTTTAACCTCACCAGCACGATTGCTTATAGCACAAGTGGCCTCGACAATATCGATTTCTCTTTCGATATGAAAGCGAATCTTGAAGCCCTCAAGAGCGCCTATAGCGATAATTCGCCTTCGGGCTTTATCACCTCGGCGGCGGGAGGTGGAAATCTCAAAGCGGTCATTGATGATGACGCGAAGATTCCAACTCCGGTCCCTGCCTTAAGCACGTATCCGGAAGTCCCGGCGATCAAATTCACGAGCGAAGATACCCCAGCGTAATCCTTAACCCCCTCGACTCGAAGGGGTTTTTCTTTCTTTATTCAAGAAAGAGGCTAGAATAAGGCTGTTCATAGAAGAGAAAGAGTACTCCTTTCGAAAGTCTTGTCTGGGAAGGGCGAAGAGAGAAACCGCCCGAGGATAGAAAAGAGGAAGTTCGTCTC
>DAISHV010000019.1:0-9834 GCA_036822315.1 Bacillota bacterium
TTCATCTTCATCGCCACGGTGACTTCGTCATCAGTGACCCAGCATGCCAAACCGTTATATTCCGGATCGCCATATTGAACAATCGCGCCCGGCAAATCTTGGATGTGACGGCAAAGCTTTAAAACGTTTGGCCGTTTCTTTTCGTTCGCCTCCATGTGACCGCCGACTTTGCCTTTGCGGTACTTTTCTTCGGCGAATTGCTGACCTTCAACTCTTAACTTAGGTTCTTCTGCCATAAATTCTCCTTTTATTTCGCGGCCTTATAGGCCTTGACTTCCTTAAGAATGAAATCGGCTAACGCGTCCATCCCGTCGCCTTTTTTGGCACTAACAGGGAAATAAACGCATTTCGGATTAAGCTTCGTGATATGGTCTTCGGCTTTGGCAAGATCAAAATCGAAGACGGAAATCGTGTCCATCTTGCTAAAGACCACCGCCGAAGCCACTTTGAACATCAGAGGATACTTAAGAGGCTTATCGTCGCCTTCGGGGATTGAGAGGATAACAAGGTTAAGGGTAGCCCCGGTATCGAACTCTGCTGGGCAAACGAGGTTGCCAACATTTTCGAGAATAACCAAATCGAGATCATCCACGCCGAAGCCTTCAATGCCTTCTTGGGTCATCTTCGCATCAAGATGGCATTCTCCGGCCGTGTGAAGCTGAATGGTTTTAACACCAGTTTTAGCTTCGATAGTTTCGGCATCAACCGTCGCATCGATATCCGCTTCCATGACACCAACGCGAAGCTTGTCTTTGATGCGATTAATGAGCGAAACGAGAAGAGTTGTTTTCCCCGAACCTGGAGAAGACATAAGGTTGATAAGGTATACGCCTTTCGCCCTCAGTTCGGCTCTGAGTTTATCCGCTCGAGCTTCATTGTTAGCAAAAACGGATTGCTTAACCGTCAATACTTTAATGGGATCCATTCAAAAATTCCTGCCTGACTATTGTAAACCAAAACACGCTTAATTATCTAGAACGAGTAAAGAAATACCGATATCGACACTTTCTTAAAGAAAGAACTCTGATGATTTTTAAGGTAAAACTAACATAAAAACATTCGGTTTTGTTTGCTAATTCCATAACAAAATAAATTTTGTGAAGATTGAATTTTCTAAAGATGACCTAAATAAACAAATATCACTTTTACCGATATCCTAGAAATGCCTAAGGCTGGATGTTTTAGAGGCTAGTTTAACAAAATCATTAAATTAATATCTGACATCTTGTGTTGTGAAAGCCCTTACATTAGTCTATGATAATGGAAATGTCGGGCGGTTGACCGACTGACGAGGAGGCGCTATGGCAAAAAGACGCAACGATGTTGATAAAGCAACTTTTATCACCGCGGCAGAGAGACTCATCACTGAACGCGGAGCGAACGATTTTTCTTTAGCTGACCTCGCCAAGGAGATGGGCATCTCTAAGGGCACCCTCTATTACCACTACCCGAGCAAAGATGACTTGATTCTCGACATCATGGAAAAGCATATGGACGAACTTTCTCGGGACTATATCGAATGGCTCGACCGTCACGAGAATGACACCATCAGCAAACAACGCTTTCTCGATGTGATTTTCTATAAGGGTGTCAAACTCTTTAACAAGTCCAAAATGCATATCTATCTCATTAACGAATGCATGCGGGGAAACGAATCTCTAAAGAAGAAATACAGTGAACTTTGGCGCAGCTGGCAAGACAAACTTGAAGAGGGGCTTGATCGTTATTTCCCCGATCAAAAAGATCGCGAGGCCTACGCCTATCTTCTGATGTTGCTGATTGATGGGCTTACCGTCCAAGAAGCTTTGAAAAATTCCGATGAAAAACTGAATCAACGGGTGAAGTCTTTGCTCGTGGGGGAAAAAGACCATGAATAAAATAAAACTCTTACAAGAAAAACTGGATAAAACGTTCAGCGGTTTCAAGGCTTCCGCTAAAGACGATTGCGTCGTCCTCACAGGTGAAAGCGACAATTATCAGCAAATTGTTGAGGCGGGAAAAATCACTGCAGAAACCGATTATTTTTATGGCGTCATCAATCGAATTGTGCTCAAGGGGTGGACCCCGGCTCCGATCAAACGTTCCAGCATCGAAGATAAAGCTCTTGAGAGCGCCGCCCCAGATGTTTTAGTCATTGGCGGAGGCATCATCGGCTGTTCCATCTTGCGGGAGCTATCCCGCTATCAGCTTTCTTGCCTCTTAGTTGAAAAGGAAGAAGACCTTGCCATGGGGGCTTCAAGCCGTAATGATGGCTGCGTTCACGTCGGCATCGATTTGCACAAAAACTCCGCAAAACTCAAGTATCTTCTCCGCTCAAGAGCGATTTATCCACAGCTTTGCGCTGACCTTGATGTCCCTTATCGCGAAGATGGGCAATCGGTTGCCTTTAAGAGCTTAACCTTAAAAGGGATCGCCGCCCCTTATTTGCGAGCAAAAGCGCGGGCGAACCACGTTCCTGGCGGGGTAAAAATCCTCAGCCGAGAAGAGATGCTCAAAATCGAACCCCACCTCGCTGAAGGCATTAAATGGTGTGCCTATTTGCCCGGAGGGGCCTGCGTTTCGCCTTATGAATTAACGATTGCGTTAGGCGAATCCGCAGTTCTCAATGGAGCTAAGGTTTCCTTTAATACCATCGTCGAAAGTATGGAGGTCAAAGACCACCGCATCGTCTCTGTCAAGACCAATCGTGGTACGCTCTACCCGAAAGTCGTCATTAATGCCGCCGGCGTTTTTTCCGACGTCGTGGCGAACATGGCAGAAGACCAATTCTTCACGATCCACCCCCGCAAAGGCACCGATAGCATCATGGATAAAGCCATGACTTCGGCCTTATCGAAAACCGCCATTACCGTTTATCCGAAATTAGGTGAGGAAAAACGAACTCATTCCAAAGGCGGAGGTTTAATACCCACCATCGACAAAAACATTTTGGTGGGCCCCGATGCCATCGAGATCCCCGACCGAGAAGACTACACGACCTCGAAAGCCAGTATCGACGTTATTTATGGCAAACACGTGAATACCATCGCTGCGCTTTCGGAACGTGACATCATCACCTATTTCTCGGGGACCCGAGCCGCGACCTATGAAGAGGATTTCGTTGTCCAAAAAGGAAAATGGACGAAAAACATCATCCACGCCGCTGGGATTCAATCCCCAGGCGTCACCGCCGCTCCAGCCATCGGGCAAGACATTGCTTTGTGGGCATCCCAAATGCTCAAAGCTCCAAAAAAAGAACACTTCATTGAGAAACGGAAAGGAGTTGTCAAAACCCGTTTCTTAGATGATAAAGAACGCGATGCTTTAATCAAAAAGAATCCTGCCTACGGTCACATCGTTTGCCGCTGCGAAGAAATATCAGAAGGCGAAATTATCGATGCGATCCATTCGATTATTCCGCCCACCACTGTCGATGGCATTAAGCGCCGGGTCCGAGCAGGAATGGGACGCTGTCAAGGTGGCTTCTGCCAGCCAAGCGTCGTTGCTTTGCTCGCTACAGAGGGCCAACAAGATATTCTGAACATTAAAAAGAAAGGCGAAGGCAATCTTTTCTTCGCCGAAACGAAGGAGGGCAAATAACATGATGGACTATGATGTCGTCGTCATCGGCGGAGGTCCCGCTGGTCTCGCTGCAGCTAAGACGGCCTCCGATAACTCTGCAAAAACCCTCTTAATTGAACGTGAAGGTGCTTTAGGTGGCATTTTAAAACAATGCATCCATGATGGTTTTGGCGTGACCCGGTTTAACGAAAAACTCTCGGGTCCCGAATACGCTTATCGGGAAATTGAGAAACTGAAGACCAGCAAAGTCGAAGTCCTCCTTCTCAGTTTCGTGACTCGTTTAAAGAAGATCGATGCGGGTTATCAAATCACTTTGGTTAATCCGCAAGGGGTTAAAACCTTGACGACCCGCAAACTGATTTTAGCGACCGGCTGCCGCGAAAGAACCTCGAAGCAAGTCATGATTCAAGGAACCAATCCCGCTGGGGTCATGACGGCTGGCCAAGCCCAGTACTACATCAACATCATGGGCAAGATGCCGATTAAGGAATGCGTGATTCTTGGCTCAGGCGATATTGGCTTGATCATGGCTCGGCGAATCACCCTTGAAGGCGGACATGTCGAAGGGGTCTACGAAGCCAAGAGCACTCCCTCGGGCCTCGCCCGAAATATCGCGCAATGCCTGACGGATTTCAATATTCCACTCCATCTTTCGGAAACGGTCACCCGCGTCTATGGTGTCGACCGTCTTGAAGGCGTCGAAATCGCCAAGGTCGATGAGCATATGGCCCCGATCCCTGGCACCGAAAGAAAGATCCCCTGCGATTCTTTGATTCTTTCGGTCGGCTTAATCCCGGAGAACGAATTAGCCAAGAGTCTTGATGTTCCTTTATCTGGAGCAACCAAAGGTCCGGAAGTGGATCAAACGTTTATGAGCCGCGTCGAAGGGGTCTATAGCTGTGGCAACGCTATGCACGTGAACGATTTGGCTGACTACGTTTCCGAGTCAGGGGAAATCGCAGGCAAAGCGGCCGCGACGAGCCAAAACGTCGAACACCATAACGTTAAGGTAGAGGTTGATCCCCAGCTTCTTTATGTCGTCCCCGAGGTGGTTGACTTCGCTAAACCTACCCAAGACATGGTGTTCTATTTCCGAGCTAAAAACATCTATCAAAATAAGGTTTTACACGTGTTTTGCGGAGATAATGAAATTCTAAAACGGACTTATACCACATTGAAACCGCCTGAAATGGAACGTTTGAAATTCAGCCTCGATAAAGAAGGAGCGATCCGCTTCGTCTTGGGGGACAAATAAGATGAAAGAATATACCTGCATTGTCTGTCCGAATGGGTGCTCGCTCCACTATGACGAAACGAACAACACCTGCACGGGTAACCGCTGCCCCCGCGGCGCCAAATACGCCGAAAGCGAATTCAAGAATCCGACCCGAAGCCTCACCACGACCGTGAAAACCTCTCTCCCCGAATACCCGGTGGTCTCGGTGAGAACCTCGCGGGAAATCCCAAAAGGGCTCGTCCTCAAAGCGGTCTTGGAAATCAACAAAGTCACGATCCACGACTACTTGCCAATCAACTCCGTTGTGATTCAAAACATCTTAAATACCGGCGCGGATATCATCACCACGACGCCGATGAAGAAAGGACATTAACTTATGAGCAAACCCTACAAAGACTTCGAGCCGAAATGGTACTACGGGCAGGTTCCTAGCCAATCCTATCGTTCCATCTTTAAGTGGGGCGATCCTAAGTTCGTCAAAGTCCCGAAAGAAAATCTCTATAAGATGCTCAAAGACACCTTTCATTTAACGGATGATGACTTTAAACAATATAACGCCGACCTGGGGTTAGAAGACGTCCACTTCGACGTGAAAAGCAAAGTCATCAAACCTGAGGACCTTACTTTTTTAGAGAGCCTTTACGGGAAGGACTTTGTCCGAAGTGATGATTACTCCCGTTTGTCTGTTGCCTATGGCAAAACCATGTACGATCTCTTAAGACTCCGGCAAAAGAAGATCGAAAACATCCCGGATGTCGTGGTTTATCCGGATACGAAAGAGCAAATCGAGAAAACGGTCGCCTATTGCCAAGAGCATGCGATTCCCCTTTATGTCTATGGCGGCGGCTCCTCGGTCACCCGCGGCGTCGAATGCATGAAGGGCGGTATCTCGATGGATATGCGACTCCGTTATAACAAGGTCATTGCCTTTAACGAAGTCGATCAGACCATCACCGTCCAAACAGGCATGTCAGGACCTTGCTTGGAAAAGACACTCAATGAGGCGGTGAAGAATTTCAAAGCTAAACGGGCTTATACCTGCGGGCACTTCCCTCAGTCCTTTGAATACTCCTCCGTCGGCGGTTGGGTCGTCACCCGCGGCGCTGGGCAGAACTCCACTTACTATGGCAAAATCGAGGATATCGTCCTCAGCCAAAAATATGCGACTCCAATCGGCAACATCGTCACCTCGCATTACCCGAGAGAAGCGACTGGTCCGTCTTTAAATCAAATCATGATGGGCTCCGAAGGGACCTTTGGCGTATTAACCGAAGTGACTTTGCGGGTGTTCCGCTTTATGCCAGAGAACCGGAAACGTTTCTCTTATATGTTCAAGGATTTCGAAACGGCTCAAGCGGCTTGCCGCGAAATGATGCAAGCCGAAAGTGGTTTCTCTTCGGTCTTCCGACTTTCCGATGCCGAAGAGACTTCAATCATGATGAAACTTTATGGCGTTGATGAGACGCCGTTACCCAAACTCTTCAAACTTCGGGGCATCGAAATCGGAAAAGCTTGCCTGTTCCTCGGCTTCACTGATGGTGAAAAGGGCTACAGCAAGAATGTGGCAAAACACATCGCCAAGATTGCCCACCGCTACCACGCGATGTCTTTAACCGGAATGGTCACCAAGGGCTGGGAGAAAGGCCGTTTCAACGATCCGTATATGCGCGATTCGATGCAAGACTTCGGCATCATGACCGATACGCTCGAGTGCTGCGTCAACTGGTCCAACATGAATCAAGTCTATACCGATGTCCGAAAATTCTGCAAATCCCGCCCCAATACCATTTGCATGACCCACTTGAGCCACGCTTATCCGCAAGGCGCAAACCTCTACTTCATCTTCATCGCCAAGATGAACGACCTCGAGGAGTACAAGCATTATCAAGATGGCATTCTTAACGCCATTCAAAAATCCGGAGCGGCAATGTCACACCACCATGGCATCGGCAAAGCCTTTGCCCCCTGGCTTGAAGGCGAGATGGGATCTTTAGAATATTCGACTTTCACATCCTTAAAGAAACACTTCGATCCTAAGGGGATCATGAATCCGGGCGGAACGCTTGGGCTCGATTTAACCCCAGAGCAAAAGATCGCCAAAAATGAACCCCTCAAGGATATAAAAATATGAAGCATATCTTCGTTATCAATCCGAAAGCCGGCCGAGTCGATCGGACTCCAGAAATCTCCGCAAAACTCCACTCTTACGACGGAAAGATCGATTACGAGATCTACGTTACAAAATCCTTGGGCGATGCCCAAGGCTATGTCCGTGAGTATTTAAAAGGTCATGATCCAAAAGAAATCTACCGCTTCTACGCTTGCGGCGGGGATGGCACCCTCTACGATGTCGTCAATGGTGCTTATGGCTTTGCCAACGCCGAAGTCGCCTGCCTCGCCTTAGGCTCGGGCAACGATTTCGTGAAGAATTTCCACGATCTGGAAGCTTTCCAAGATATCGATCGCGAGATTGCCGGAAAGAGCAAACGGATTGACCTCCTAAAAGTTGATGACAAATTTTGCATCAATATCACCAACTATGGCTTCGATGGGGAGGTCACTTTTGCCCAACTCAAATACAAAAGGCGCCCCTTCATGAATGGACCAAGGGCTTATAAAGCCGCAGCCTTACATTGCTTCTTGTTCAAAATGAACCAGCCACTGAAATTAACCCTTGACGACCGCGTGGTCTTTGATGGAAAAGGTCTTCTCGTCGCTATCGCCAACGGCTTCTGCTATGGCGGCGGATATCATTGCGCTCCTGAAGCGAAAATCGACGATGGTTTAATCGATGTTTGTTTGATTAAGAAAGTAGGTAAACTCAAGGCGGCTGGTTTCATGAAAATCTTCCGAGAAGGTCGCCACATCACTTCGCCTAAAACCAAAGATCTTGTCCTTTATACACGCTGCAAGAAAGCGATTGTCGAATCGGCAAAACCGGTCGCCTACGCCGTCGATGGCGAAGTCTTCCGAAAAGAACGAATCGAAGTTCAAATCCTTCCGGCGGCCTTAGCTTTTGTGGTCCCCGCCAACTAAAGGATTAAAGAGAGGGTTTTTGCAGGGATTTCATTCTTTTCTTGGCGTCCAAATGAAGTCAAACCCTTTTGGCAAGGTTGGCGTGGTAGAATTTCCGCTTGTATGGACCTTGCCAAAGATAACATTCCCCATCTCTACCGCCATTTCCTCTTCACCGCTTTTGGCGCTGCCTTGGTCGGATCCTTATTTTCTATCGTCGATATGGCCATGATGGGTCATTATCAAGGACCCGATGCCCCAGCGGCTTTGGCCATTATTTCGCCTTTATGGAACATTATTTACGCCTTGGGCTTATTGACAGGAATTGGCGCCAGCGTTCTTTATGCCGAACTCCGGGGCAAGAATGCTTCGAAACTTAACCCTAATATTTATTTCACTTCCGGACTCCTTTTAACTTTAATTATCTGTATCCTTGAAGCCGTTCTATTGAATGTTTTTCTCGAGCCTTTGTTGGTCTTTTTCGGCGCAGATCAAACGACGTTGCCCCTTTGTCTCTCTTATCTTCGCTGGATTCGTTGGTGTTTCCCTTTATTTACGCTTTCCAATTTTTTGGCTGGCTTCTTGCGAAACGATAAAGCCCCGGGCTTAGCCACCGCGGGTATCATCGCTCCAGGTTTGTTCAACGTTTTGTTTGATTACATCTTTATCTATGTTTGCCAAATGGGCATGGAAGGCGCTGGCTTAGCGACGGTTCTCGGTATGCTTCTTGGCGACGTGATCATGATGGGGCATTTCTTTTCCAAGAAAAATACCCTCAAACTGGTCCGCTATAATCATCCTTTTGCTAAAACGTGGGCGATTATCCTCAGCGGTTTCTCTTCCTTTTTCACCGATGCCGCCATGGGGATCGTCAATGTCGCCTTTAACCGGCAAATTATCGCCCTTTATCCTGAACACTCCGCGGCCTATCTTTCGATTTATGGTGTCTTGGTCAGTCTCTTCGTTTTCGTCCAATGCATGAGCTATGGTATTGGTCAAGCATCCCAACCCCTCATTTCCTACAATCACGGAGCCCAACTTTATTCACGGGTCAAAAGCATTCTGACCCATGCCTTATTTACTTGTCTTGGAGTCACCGTAGTGGCTTTGGCTTTATCCGAAAGCATTCCGCTTCCGTTAATCCGCCTCTTTATGACGCCTAACGATGAAGTCCTTTCCTTAGCCCCTGGAGCGATGCGGCCGTTTGCCTTATGTTTCATCGCCTTGTCCTTTAACGTTGTGGCCTGCTATTACTTCCAAGCCATCCTCAAAAGCCCGATGGCCTTCGTTATCTCCTTATTGCGGGGTGCAGCGATTCCGTTGCTCCTCCTCCATACCTTACCTTTAGCCAGTGCTGGCCTTCTGTGGTATGTGATGCCCCTTACCGAAATGGCCACAGCCGTCTTATCCGTAATCCTGATGGTCTATTACACCAAAAATCTCAGCAAAACCCTTCCGGCTTTACAAAAATAGCATCAAAACCCCTCGGATTACCAGTCCGTATGGAAAGACCTTATTTTGCCCCTTTGAACTTTAGTAAAAAATTTTTTACTAAATAATTTTTTACTAAGTTTTCCTCGATCTACTTTTTACAAAAAAGGCCGCTCTCGGAAAGGGGAGAACGGCCTTATTTTGATCACGTCCTTCTCCCGGGGCAATAGGGGAAAACGGAAGGAGAATGTTTCAGGCTATTTCGACCACGTAATCGTAATTTGCGAAGCCGCTTCGGCCCAAGTGCCTTTAACGCTGGTCGCGGTAATCGGACCCGCGGCTTTGACATCGAGAGTGACATTGCCACCGGTGATGAGTTCAAGGGTTCCTTCGGCTTTAAACGGAGCGCCGCTATCGGTAGAGACCACGTTATAGGTGTAGTCGCTGCCCGCAGTGGCCGTATCGGCTAACGTCGCCTTGCAGGTTTTCAAGAGTTGATGGCTGCCTAAGGGCATCGTGAACTCCTTTGCACCTTTATCAAAGGTGACATTATCCGGCGAGATTGCGAAGTCGCCGCCACCACCGCCGCC
>DAISHV010000019.1:9934-23355 GCA_036822315.1 Bacillota bacterium
CCGCCCGGATTCTGCTGTTTGGAAACGGCAGTAACCACAGCGCTTGCAGCAGTGTAAGAATCAAAGGCATTGCCTTGAACGGAGACCGAATAAGTGTCGCTATCCGCTAAAGCCGTCGCACCAACATCGCTCGCCTTAATCGTCAAGGCTCCCGCTTTAGCCGTCGCATTGGTATAAACCGCATCGCCCGTGCCATCCGCGGATTTAAAGGCCTTAACCGTATAGTCCTTGGTAATCGCATCGCCCGCGGTAATCGTGATGCTCATCACCGTATCGGGTCCTTCGGTTCCCCAGACGGCCGTAACCGTCGGAGCGCCTAAGGAATACGAAGTGCCATCCACCGTCGAAACCGATCCTTTATAGCCACCGGTAGCAAAGGCTTTGACGACCGCGCGATAATCGCCCGCCACCGCCGTATAGTCGAGAGTGCCCGTATAGGTCTTATCGACATTATCGGTTGTGGCTTTGATCATTTCGCTGGTCGCTACCGCGTTGGTATTTAACGTAATTGTGCCATCGCTCGCCTTCGTTTCGGAGTAGAGTTTGACGAAATAGATTGTCGCATTCTTGGCTCCTTTAAACGAATAGGCGGATTTGGAGAAGTCAAACGTGAATTCGCTGACTTCCGGCAGCACTTTTCCTGCCGTCGAAGCGCTCGTTGACCCACAACTGGCTAAGGCAGCTAAGCTGAGGGCAACAAGGGACGTCATCAAACATTTTTTCGCTAAGTTCATAGTTTACCTCCCCATTAAACTAGAGCGAAGATGAGATAGGCAAGCATCGAGCTATCAAGAACCAAGCTCGGGGCTTTGAAACTGTCCCATTTTCTTTCGATGAGATGAATCACGGCATCGCTTAAGACTCCAGCGGCCACCGCCATCGCATAATTGGAGCTGAAGGCTAACGTGATCAGAGTCGCCAAGAAGGGGATGACTTCATCCGCTTTCTGGTAATCCACCGCCTTAAATCCTTTCAGCATCGAAGCCCCCACCATCACCATGATGAGATCGGAGAAGATGAAGGCGTCATTGACGTAAGCGGCCAGCTTGGTCTCGCTATGCTCGATCCACATGCCAACGCCATTGGTACTGGTGGCGGTAAGAGCAAAGACGGCCCAAGTGAACATCGAGATCAGAAGTCCGACCGAGGCAATGACGGAACTTAATCCCGTTTTTCCCTCGTTATCGGTGCTCACAGCGCTTTCAGCGCCAATCGACGTCGGAGCGGCACCCATAATCGGCGCTACGACATTGAGCCCAGCCGTGATGAAATAGGCTTTCCGCTCATTCTCAACGCTCTGGTCTTCGAGTAAGAACTCGCCCGAAGCGGCCGTCGCATGAAGATTCGCGGCATTGCCATAGATGCCTAAGGCTAAGAAGGTCAAGATCCCTTGAATCACGATGAGACCCGAATTCCCGCCTGCGGCAGTCACCGCGGAGAAATCGAAGCCGGAAGTGAAGAGCTTGCCCCACTCAATCGAAGAGAAACCTAAGGCGATGTTATACGGCAAGGCTCCATCGGTGGCAATGATGACGTTAAGCCGTTCATAGACAATCACGGCCGCGGTCTGCCCGCCGACGAAGGTATTTATATAGAAGAGAATTCCACCTGCCCACATGAGTCCGAGTAAGCAAGCCCAAACGCGGAAGCCCGCTTTGCGTTCTTTAAACGCTTTCAAGACGATATAGAGCACAATCCCGATGAGGAGCAAGAAGAAAATATATTTCTTCAAACCCGTAAACGAGGCGGGATTTGCAAGGGTATTCGAGGAAGTGATGAGTCCCGAATTCTTTAACCCCATCAAAATGGTGGAGAGACCAACGCCCACCGGAAGGGCTTTACGAACCCCAAGCGGAAGAACGCTGACGATCTTCGTGCCCAAAGGCGAAACGACAATCACCAAATAAAGGATCGCTGCGATGAAGGTAATCATCATCACGTTAGCATAAGTTAAGCCTTCATAGACCCCGAGCATCGAAATGATCACGCTCGATATTGCCATATTCGAAATCTGCATTAAGGGTCGGTTGAATAAGAGACCCAATAGGAGGGTGCCCAAGAAGCTAATTAACGTCGCCGCTAAATAAGCGCCGGCATAGCTCCCATACGAAGCGCCGATAACCTGGGTGTTGAGAAGTAACGCCGCGACCGCAACGAAGAAGGTGGCGGCTCCCGCCCCAACTTCGCTGCGAATCGTTGTGCCCCTCTCTGAGATGTGGAAGAACGAATCAATCGCTTTGGCGACAGGATTAACCCGCTTCGCTTTAACAGTTGTTTCGGCGGTCATTTCTGGATTTGCCATAATGATTTTCTCCTTTGCTTGAGCAAAGGATTATTTGTCCTCCTTTCGCCGAGTCGCATGAGAATGCTTCACTAACGGAATCACGATTAAGAAGGCAGCAGCCGCGCCCATTCCGAGCCCAAACACAACGTTCGTGGCGACCCAGTAGGCCTTCCATGACGTATTTGGAGTCGAAGCGATCTGAGCAGCGTGGCAAGTCTGGTAAAGCATGTGCTTCGCCGCTTGTCTTAAGAGATAACGACCATAGAATGTTGTCGTCGCATTGCCTTCGTAAGCTTCGTAAGTCGTAATATCGCTACCGCCAAGTTGACCTTCAACGCCACCGAAGAGACCAACCCCTGGCGTCATAAGCCAAGGCGAAGGACCAATACCATCGGTGATGATCATGCCATTGAAGCCCCATTCACCCCGAAGGATGTTTTTATAAAGGCCTTGATGGAATTGCGAGATGCCATCACGGTTAAGCGAAGCCATGATGCCGAGGGTTCCTTCACCCTGAACAAACTTGCCATTTTCATTCGTCTTATCGCTCACGAAGATCTCGTGGCAGGAGATTTCGTAATCTTTCAGCATGATTTCACGAGCGGCTTGCTCGCTGAACCAAGTGATGTTGCCATCACGGTTGGTATCGTTATCGTTCATCGCCATATGTTTGACGTAAACGACAATGCCTTCCGCCTGAAGTCCTGTAACTTCAGCTGCACCCATCTTGCCGCCGATGAAGCCATCCTCCGAGAAGTACTCGAAGTTACGACCACCAAACGGCGTCCGGTGGGTATTCATGGCCGGAGCGTAAGCGCCACCTAAGCCATTGTGGATGGATTGATGGGCGTAAGTATGACCCAACTTCTCCAACAAATACGGATTCCATGTCGAAGCGTTAACAACGGCCGAGGAGAACCAGGTGCAACCCGGATAGTTACTCTGACCATTGCCCGACTCGCCCGGACCATCGACCACGGCGATGCGTGCTTTACCGACGCTAGAGACGGCCGGAGTTTGCCAACCCATCGAACCAGCGACGCTGATCTCTTCCGATAAGGAAAGCTGATCAAGGAAGTAAGCCCAAATTTCATCGTCGTAACTGGCGGTCTTCAAAACGGAGCAATTGACGTCAAGCGGCATCGTGGTTTCCGTAGTGGTAACCATGTATTGCCCATATTCGTCTTTCTTCGCTTTGCCATCTCCGTCAACCTCAACATAGTATTTTTGCGAATAATCAATGAGGTGTTCGGCATTGGCATCATCAAAGATGTAACGATCGTCATCCTGGGTTTTGCCTTCCCAGTTCGCATCAGAAGAATAGGCAAGGTAAGAAGCGCCGCCAACATATTTCTTGACGGTCTTATTCACCTTGACGCCGTTTTCGTAAGTCGTATAAGGATAATCAATCGATCCTAAGGCCGGGCAGGTCAACGCGCTGATGCCAGCATCGGAAAGATTTTCGGTTTTGCAAGAAGACTCGTGGGTCATTATCTGCGCAAATCCCGTCTCAAATGCACTTCGAGAGAGATAACCATCGAGCATATTGCCATCGCCAGCATCGACATCGCCCATGCTGACTTTAGCGACCTGCTTATCGACCGAGCGAGCACCGACATGCGCGTCGTCATAATAATAAGAGGAGGGCAAATTCACCTGCAAAGCATCGCAAGCATCCTCATGAGCATTCTTGCCCACGTGGAATTTGTAATCGCCTTTCTCTAAGACGTAGCAACCATGTCCATAGGTATCAAATGAGGCCAGCTCATCCGTCTTGAAGGTGATGGTAACCTGCTGCGATTCACCCGCAGCAAGAAGCTTAGTTTTTTCAAAGCCCATCAACACTTTTGCGGATTTCTGTAAGCCAGCTCCTGAGATACCACAAGTCGTATCGGTGGCATAAGGAGCTTCCATATAAAGCTCCACCACTTGTTTGCCTGGAATGGTTCCGGTATTCGTGACGTTCACGGTAACGGAGTTATCTTCGCCGTGCACCGCCAGCGGCACGTTGCTCTTCGCAATGGATTCGCTGAAACTTGTGTAACTTAAGCCATAGCCGAAAGGATATTGAACAACCGAAGAATAACCTCCGGTTTGCGTTCCGTTCTTCCAACTGTGCGTTTTCCAAAATGTGGTATCAAATAAGCCAGCTTTGTCAGCGGTTTCGTAGAAACGGTAGCCGACATAAATGCCTTCTTCGTATTGGTAATAGCCAAAAGCGGAACCTTTACCATAACCTCCGACGAGGGAGTCAGTGACGTTAGCGTATTTGTTGTCATCGTTGTTATAGAAGGCCGGCATCGTTGACATGTCATAGGAATAAGTGTCGACCAAGCGGCCGGACGGCGAGATCTTATTGCCATCGGCATCTTCGCCAGTCAAAACCTGAGCGACGCCAATAAGGCCCGCTTCGCCAGGGTGACCGATCCAAAGAACGGCGCCGACGCCATAGGCTTCTTGTTCAACTTCGCCGAGTTCAATCGCCGCGGAAGAGTTAATCAAAACAATGGTCTTGCTGTAGTGTTCGTGGCAGAACTTGAGCAAATCCTTTTCATCGGTCGAGAGTTGAAGGTAAGTCGTCCCGGTCGAAGGCTTGCCATCGCCATCGTAATCCATCACTGGCGAAGCGCCTTCAGCGCCGCTCCGAGCGAAGGTCACGATCGCCACATCGTTATAGCCATCGGAGGCAATATCGTTGGTGTAGTGATTGTCATAAACCTTACGCGAGAATTCGCAAACCCGTTTATAACCGCCCCAATCACCATTGCCCACGCCATCTTTGTTTTCGATGCCCGTGCCGGTGAAGTTCGTTTCATCTCCGCTTCCAGTATGGCCGACATATTCGCCAGTCGTAGAGGCGTTCCTAGTTCCACCGCAAGCGGTTTGTAACCAGGTCCAAGCTTTAGAGTTCACATCCAAATATTTCTTGGTGCTGGTGGCATATTCGCCATCGTTCTTGGAACCATCAAAAGCCTCTTTCATCCTGTAGGTGTGATCGTCATAACGACCGCCGGCTGAACCGGTTCCGCCATTGACGTAGTTATAGGATTGAGCACCCAAAAGGGTCACTTTCGTTCCTACCGCTAACGGCAGAGTGTTGTTTTCGTTCCGCAAAAGGACCGAGCCTTCTTTTTCGAGCTGGGTGTCCATATCGCGGCCTTCGGCGATAATCGTTTTCAAATCATAGGTTTGTCCGCTTGTGCCGGTCGACGAAATGGATCCGCCAGAAGTACCTAAGTAGCTGGATAACGTATCACCGAATTTGCTGAAGAGCACATTGGCGCAAGCCATCGCAATTCCAAGAATGCAGACGGTTCTTACCCCATGTATGACTTTTCGTTTATAATCCATGTTTTTCTCCTTTGATTATCGACAGCGTCTCGCCTTCTTTTCGATGAATTCCTTTCCTGATTTTTTCCTCCTTGTTCTCTCGTCTTTTTCGCCGACTCAGCAAAAAAGGGACAGAAGTTTTTGTGCCATAATTTAAAAAGAAAGGGGTTACATTTTGGAGAAGTCCGCCCGAGTGGCACGAAAAAAATCACAAGCGGTTCTTGTGCCGAATTCATCGGCTTTTTGGCAAAAATGCCTAAATAATTACATTATTTAAAGATTTTTTAGCTTAACGAAACGACGGAGAAAATCCCCAAAAATCAAAAAGACCTTTATACTATGGGCGTATGTTTTTCGGATATTTCTCCGATTACTATGTCCATCAAGCCTTTGGCCCGACCTATATCGTGACCAACGTGGTTTGCGCGATCGCCATCGCTTTGATTTTCAATAAGATCGAATTGTCTTGGCATTGTGCGGTGCGACTTTTTGTCGATTCCTTTTGCGTGTGGCTAATCTCCCTAATTTATAATTCGATTTTCTATGTGATCGAAGCCCAGGTTACAGATGCTTTTTACCTTGGATTGCTTTGCCGTTTCACCGTCTGGTTCTTCACCGCACTTCTCCACACGATTTACCCTCGCAACATCTCAAAATATTGGCTTCGACTGACTTTGGCTTTGCTGGTCTCTTCTTTTATTCTTATTGGTATCAACATTTCTGGTAGCGTCGGAAGCCTCATCACCGATGCTTATGGTTATCCCAACAACTTCTTCTCGGATTTCACCGCCTATATCGTCCTCATTCTGATTATCGGAATTGTCATGCTCTTCAAATCGCTCGACCTCAGCCGGTTCCGTTACATCAAAACTACGCCGATCGTCTTGCTGAACGTCTTCTTCTTTGTCGGCTATTCCATGATTTTCGCCTACGATTGGCTCAATCCTCAAAACAATATCTACAAGCCTGTTCTTTACGCGGGAGTCCTCGTAGCGGATGCCTTGACTTATGTTATCTTCTACATCAACGCCAAGAACTACAACGAAGTCATTAAATCTCAGGCTTATGCCCTCAAACTCGAAAGCGAGAAGCAACAACTGGAAATCTCGAATAGCAAATACGAAGAACTCCACAAAATCCGGCATGATATCAAGGATCAATTTGCCTTGTTAAACGAGCTCATGCGCGAGAAAAAATACGACGAGATGCAACGTTACTTCGCTGACATTAATGAAAAGATCCATGTCCAAATGGATTTCGTCGATTGCGGCAACGACTTGCTCAGTGCTATCTGCAACATGGAACTCGCCAAGGCAAAGGGACAAGGCTTGGAGATTCAATACAAGATTTCCGTCCCCAAAGAACTCAGCATCGAAGCGAGCGACCTCACTTCGATTCTTTCAAACCTCATCGATAATGCCATTGAAGCCGAGATTCGAGATGAAACACCCTCAAAGGACATTGAGGTTGAAATCAAACAAGAGGCCAATTATCTCTTCATCTATGTTGAGAATGCCTTCACCCCAGCCAACCACGAAACCGACGTCTTAGCTCTCCACACCAGCAAAGTGAATCCCTCGAACCACGGCTATGGTACCAAGATTGTCAAAGAGTTGGCCGAAAAGAACCATGGCTATGTAACCTACAGCGTAGAGAACGCAACCTTTAAAGCCTCAGTAATGCTTGAAAATCAGTGCAAATCCCCTGAGAAATAGTTTTTTACCCCTTCTTTGCGTTACAATAAAAGCATGCAAAGCGATAAGTTAACCGTCGCGATCGCCGATGACGATCGCGAAACCTTAAAAATTCTTTCCGAGCAAATCAAAAGCCACTTTCTAGTTCAAGGGATTTTGCTCGACCTTTATACTTACTCGCTCCTATCGACTTTGGAACACGATATGTCTTTGCAAGCTTTTGATTTGCTTTTCTTAGACATCGAAATGCCAGAAATCGATGGCATCAGTTTCGGCAAAAGACTTCGACAACAAGGCGATGAAACCGCCATTATTTATGTATCAAACCGCGAAGACAAAGTCTTTGAAGCCTTCGAATCCCATCCTTATGGTTTCGTCCGAAAAAGCAATTTCGAGAAAGACATCACCCGAATTCTTACCTCGTATTTAGCCTATCGGGAACGTTACGAGCCAAAACGGCTTGTGATCAATTCTCCTTCGGGGCAGGAAACCATTCCGTTCGAGAAAATCACCTATATCGAAGGCTCTCGCCACAACCAATTGATTCACGTTTCTGGAGAAAAAGATGCCCGGGTGCTTTCTTCGACGATGGAAAAGCTCGCTGAGAGCCTTGAAGAATACGGTTTTATCACCTGCTTCAAAGGGATCTTGGTTAACTTCCGTTACATCTCACTCATCAAAGAAGACACCATCGTATTAAGCGATGGCAATATCGTGCCTTTGTCGCGCCGCAAAGCCGGCGAGACCAAAAAACAATATTTGGATCTCATGCAAAAGAAATCCAGCATCATTTTTTAAATATCTTCGCAAATCCGCTTTAATTTTTGCAAAAACGACTTATTCTTCTGCCCCGTTGTTTTTTTCTTGCAGATCGATTTTCCGTATCCCTTCAACCGTGTCTTTTGCGAAACAGCCACCTTTCGAGGCTTATTGGACTACCAAGGAAGAAGTTATCCACAATTGTTGCATATCGCTAACGGGTCCAAAGAAACAAGGCTAAGGTGTCAACGAAGGAGGAGGTCATTATGGAAACTCCCTTAATGCCGATGGTCTTTGTCGGCCATGGTTCGCCGCTCAACGCTATCGAAGATACCGAATTCTCTGAAGGCTGGAAAGACCTCTCGAAGAGGTTGCCAAAACCTAAGGCCATCCTTGCGATTTCCGCCCACTACTACGCCGATGGTTCTTTTCTCAACGATGCCGAAAATCCTAAACAAATCTACGATATGTATGGCTTCCCGAAAGAACTCTATGACATCATTTACCATCCGCGAGGAAATCCCGCTTTGGCTCATGAAATCGCCGCTCTAATCGGCGGCAAGAGCAATTCCAGCTTTGGAATTGATCATGGCGTTTGGTCGGTTCTCCGCCGGAGCTATCCTGAGGCGGATGTCCCCGTTGTTGCGATGTCCGTCAATCGCCGTTTATCGCCGAAAGAAATGGTTGAAGTTGGGGCAAAGCTCAAAAAATATCGAGAACAAGGCGTCTTGCTTTTTGCCACGGGAAGCATTGTTCACAATCTCGCCTTAGTCGATTGGGATAACCCCAAAGGCTATCCTTGGGCAGAAGCCTATCAAAAGCGGATTAACGAACGGGTTAAAGCGCATGATGTCGATGCCTTAATTCATTACGAAAAGGATCCCGATTCAGCCAAGGCCTTTGTAAGCCTCGATCACTATTCGCCGCTCCTTTATCTTTTGGGAGCAATCCGAGAAAACGATCAAGTCGAAATCTTTAACGACGAAGAAACCCTCGGGTCCATTTCAATGACGTCGTATCTCTTTCATTGAATCCCAGGGTTCTTGTTTTGAGGCAAGACCTCAGGACGGGGCTCGTCATGATCAAATTTTTTGTTTCGATAAATCGTGATGATTCCCCACAGGGTGAGCAAGCTTCCCGAAAGGACCCATGCCACGCCGGGCGAGCCAAAAGCCGCGACGGCGCCTAAGGGAATGACAATAGCTAAAGACATGACGCTCCGACCAATAAATTCAGCAATGCCCGAGAAGAAAGGTGGCCAGCTTTTGCCAATTCCCAGTAAGGCGTTGCGGAAAACATAGATTAAGCCCAAGAAGAGATAAGTGGCCAAATCCCAATAGATATACATCCGGCAATACGCCTTCGTTTCTTCGGTGGGCGAAGAAAGAAAGAAACCAGCCGCTTTATCCATGATTAAGAGGGTAATAAGGATTTTAACGACCGTATCGATGAGCATCATGATCACCGATTGAGTCAAACCTTTTTTAAGCCGTTGATATTGTTTCGCACCATAATTGACCCCGCAATAAGCTTCGAGAGCTGAGCCCAAAGAAGAGATAAAAACGCAGAGAAGATTTTCTAACCGAGAGGCTGAGGAATAGCCTTTGATGGCATCGTTGCCGAATTGGTCAATTCCGCCTTGCATAATCAAGACGCTAAAGCCGATAAAGAGGAATAACGCCGCCATAGGAAGTCCCATTTTGAGGTGGGAAAGAAAGAAATCTTTATCGAAAGAAAAATCCCGGAAATGAAGCCGAAGCCTCGGGTACTTGAGAAAAACCCAAACCATACCGACTAAGCCCGAAAGCAAAAGGGCGACATCATAAGAAATCGCCGCGCCAAGCACCCCTAAGGGGAACACGACAATCAAGAGATAATCGAGGCCCATATTAAGGAACGAATAGATAATCAGAAGAAACAGCGGGACGTAAGAATCCCCGATTGCCCGTAAATAGTTGAGATAAAGGTTAAATAAGAAGGTGCCGATTAATCCAGAAAAAATAATAAGAAGATAGAGCTGGCTTAATTGATAAACCGCGGTGCCTACTTCAAGTTTGGCTAGCTGAAGCAAAGGATTCAAAAAGCCCAAAAGAAGCAATGAAACCGCCAAGGTGATGATGACGCCAAGGAAAAGCGATGTCGCATAGCTTTTGCGTAATCCATCGGTATCTTTCGCCCCAAAGAGTTGAGCAGTAAAACCACTCATTCCCGCGGCGAGTCCAGTCAAGGAAGCGGTCCCAAGATACATCACGTTGCCAGAAAGACTAATCGCGGCGAAAGCATCCTCCGAGATGTAGCGTCCCACCATATAGCCATCCGCAATGCTGTAGACCTGAGCCAATACGTTGCCAAAGATAATCGGGAGAGAAAAGAGCAAAATCACCTTCCACGGAGTGCCCTTGCTTAAGTCAATTTGCTTGAAAAATCGCATCGTTTTGCCCTTGAAGCGCGATTACTATAGCCCGAGTCAAAGAGAAAAGACACTAAAAGACGACATTGTTAAGAGAAAGCTCATTGGAGAGGTTTCGCGGGGACTTTTTGGGGCTGAAAAACCAGTCGACACATCGTCCCTTTTCCGAGAGTGCTGTCGATGATGAGTTCTGCGCCAAGAAGGAGATGAAGCCGCTCTTTTGCATTTTGGAGACCTTTGGAACTCGAAGTGACCGCTTGAGGATCAAAGCCAACCCCATTATCTTCGACATCCACCTCGATAAGACCATCGTCCCGAAGATAGGAACGAATTTGGATGAATCCGTCTTCTTTTTCGTTGACCTTGGAGTAGCGAATCGCATTTTCAACGAGGGGTTGCAGGGATAATGGTGGAATGAGGAAGTCTTGGTAGTCGATATCAAAATAGACAGGGAAAGTTTTTTCTAAGCGCAAATTTTCCAAGTTCACATAGTTGAAAATCATATCGAGTTCTTTGGCGAAGGGGACGAGGTCGTTATCCATCGAATCAACGTCGTTGCGAAGATGCTTGGCAAACATCGTCATCGTTTTATCGCCTTGGCGAAGGTTTTGATGATAGCTATTTTCGATGGCAGTAAGACAATTGAAGACGAAATGGGGTTTGATCTGTTCCCTAAGGGCCTCTTCTTTGGCCGAAGAATAGGCTTCTTTAAACCGCTGACCTTCCTCTTCCCGTTCGCGAATCGCCGCGCTTTCTTGCCAGAAAATCAAAAACGCTAGGATGGCGATAAAAAGACAAAAGAACGAAGAAATCAAATAAGTGACTGCGGTCCGATAATTGCAATAAGGCAATCCTTCCGAAAGGAAAATATCCATCAAAAGAGTCAACAAGAAGGTGAACAGAAGAGATTGTTTCTTTCTTTCAACAACAGAGCGGCAAGAAAAATAAAGCAACGGCAATAGAAGCAAAGTCAAGGCATCGAAAAAGAAACGAGCCCAATCATAGCCATAAGCCAAAAACGCGCCTAAACCTAAAAGGACGCTGATGCCAGTTACGGATAAGAGAATAAGGCGTTCGTTCTTCTTTTGTGAATAATGCCAATAGCCACGCCGATGAAGCGAGATGAAGAGAATGATGGTCAGGACAACTTGGCTAGCAATCGTTGCTCCTTGAAAGAAACGCCAGAAAGTCGGAAAACGAAAATAGCGAAGGGCATTAAGAGTGTCGAGAGAAAACGAAAAATAAACCGAGATGCCAAAGAGCAATGCCGGCAAACTCCAATCCCGATTGCGCTTCCCTTGTGACAAGAAGAGGGTCAACGAACCGATGGCCATGGCAAAAATCAGCCCGCCCGAAACGAAAGGCAACATCTTCGTCAAAGAGTCTTCGGCGGTGCCTGGCTGATAATTAGGAACAAGACACGGCGGAGAAAAAGCTCCGCCATGATCATTTGCGGCCAATTCAGCGACAATCCTGAAACTTCCGCCTTGAGGAACAACCCCATCCTTATGAAAGGTGAAAAAAGAGGCTTTCTTGACTTCGCGGATATCTTTGCTGAGCGTGCCCGCTTGTAAAGTCAATTCGCCATCGACAAAAAGCCGATAAGCACCATCGAAAGCCAGATAATCAAAAACGAGAGGCATACCTTCGGGAGCACCTTTGACTTCCAAGGCATAAGAAGCGTAACCCTCACGAGGAAGTCTCGTGCCATCTGGGAGAGTGTAATTAGCCCAGGAGGACATCGGATCAATCACCCCATCGCGTTCTCCGCTATCCTGATCACTCACGATCCAGCGGTCATAATAAAACGACCATTGACCGTTGAGCCGTTCCCAAGTGTTCGTAATGAGAGAATAGTTTGTACAATCCTTTACGCCATCCACCGCTTCTTGGTAAGTAAAAAGCGCGTGGGGGTAATACGAGGTCATTAAATAAGCCAAGGGACCGAGAAGAACCAAGATGATCATCGCGAAGAAAAGAAGAAGCCCTGCCCCTTTCTTTTTTGCTGCCCCTACCAATTTCATTATCCTTACTGTAGCGCCCCTAATGCCGTAGTTCCGCTAAAGACCGCTTTGAACATCCAAGCGATTTTGATAATCAAACGACCAATCGTAATTGAGAAGGAATTCGCCATGATAATCGCGGTTCTTTCCCGCAAGATAATCCCAATAATCGCACTGGCCATAGTCCGGAAGAAGGGCAAGGTGGGCTCGGCGGAAATTCACGAGAAACAGCAAGCCGTTTTCACTGAGGAGTTTACGAAGTTTCCAAACTGCGTCGCGATAAAGCCTTTTTGCCAAGTCCGTAGTCTTATCAGGCCAAAGATGGCACAAAGCGTCGTCCATGCTCACGTTAGCGCCTTGATAAACGACCAAAAGAGCCAAGAGTTCTTTGGATTTGCTGGAATAGAATTCCAAAGGGCGCCCATTCACAAAGAAATCGAAATGTCCGAAACAGCGATAGACGATCGCGGGCTTAAACGAAGCGGAATAGATTAAATCGATATAACGATTGAGCACATCCGTATCAAAAGGCTTATAAGCAAAACCCAAAAGATGTTCACCGAAGGTCTTTTCAATGCTTTCAACATCGAAGGCGCAACCCGTGATGAAAACAATTTTCATCGCGGGAGTGATTTTCAATAAGGCTTCAGCCAAATCTAGCCCGTTCATTTCGGGCATATTGATGTCAAGAAAAGCCCCCACCACCTCATTCGTTTCGACATAAGAAAGACATTCTTTCGGATTGTTCTGAAAGAATTTGTAATCGACTTTGGTTTCATTAACAACGTTGACCAAAAAAGTGGTTAATGCCGAAATCTCATCATCGACTACAACAATCGTCATATGAGAACCCCCTTCCCACACGAATCGATAACTGAATATTGTTATTTTATCATCGAACGGGCGGAAGGAAAGAATAAGAAAACGAAGACGCGGATAAA
>DAISHV010000020.1:0-23185 GCA_036822315.1 Bacillota bacterium
GTGTCAGCAACATCACGCCTCAACGCACACGCCAGCGATGAAGACTATACTCCCACGCGTAGGATAGAGTCAACAAAAATCGCACACTTTTTTTCGATGAAATCCCGAGATTCTTCAAAAAATGAGCAACGGCGCAAGAAAGCGCCATTTTTTTAAACTTTTATCTTTCTTTTTTGTGCATCGTGCACAGTTTTTAAAAATTTCTATGGGGCAAAAACAACTTTTCTTGGCTTGAAAATCATCTCCAATAAAAGCCTCAATAATCATGGCCAAAAGAAAGCCCGAAAACGACAAAAACGCAAAGGTCTCCGAAAGAAGGCTTTAATCCTTTGGCGAAAAACGATAGTGAGGAGTCAAACGGTGCGACTCTCGTAATGCCGCATCAATCATCGCAACCTTTTCTTGCCGTTCCATCAGGGCGTAGCGTTTCCGCCAAGCGGGTAGAGATTCAACGGGGATCTGTTCGCCTTCAAGATCAAAAAAGCCGGCAATGGAGCGATTATCCAACGGAAAATGATGTTCAACCCCAAGGGCGATAATGGAAAAGCCGGCAATTAAATCAATATCAACGCCCGCGATAACGAATTCGGCGAAAAGAACGGTTCCATAACGAGTCCGATCATAATTCTCGGGAGACCGTTGGCCAAGCGAAGAAAGGATCTCCACCGCTTTCGGAGCATCCGTTTCCTTGATCATCAAATCCAAATCATGAAAGCTTGGGGCGATACCCTGAAGATAAAGAAAGCCTGAGGCCCCTAACGCCCAAGTTAAATGCGCTTCATTAAACGCGTGGGCAATCTTGACTAAGAGAGCGAGTTTTCTTTCTTCATCCATACAACTATCCCTTCCAATCCAAGCCTTTTTCTTTCGCTTTCAATAAACCTTTCGCATAGGTGTATTTACAGCCGCAATAAAGCTGATTATAAAGGTCGTAATGAATCCGCATTTCCCGAGCAATATCGATGCCTTTATTCTTTTTGAAATCGCTATAAAAATAACGGGTTTTTGTATGATTCTGGGCGAGATCTGCACCGATTTTGTTTAAAATCTGCGAATCTTTTTGCCGCGAGATTGTCATGACCGTCGTGAAATAATCAAAACCATTCTTTTCGGCATAATCAAAAGCTTCGCCCATGCGTTTTCGGTAGCAGATAAAACAACGTTCCTGCCCTTCCGGAAGCGCGGCATAAGGCTCGAGGTCTTTGTTGTACGTCTCATTGTCGTATGCGGTCACAATCAAAGCCACGTGATAGCCATAATCTCGCTCGAAATAGCCCAAGAACTTCTTGAGCTCATCAAGGCGTCTTTGATATTCGCTTTGGGGATAAATATTCGAATTATTGAAATAAATCGTCACCTCGAAATGCGGGCACAGAAACGTTAAAGGAAAACAACTGCAAGGGCCGCAGCAGGCATGGAGCAAAAGCGTGGGCTTATGATCATGGGGGACCGCTTCAAGTTCTTTGAGGGACTCCTGGTAGTAATTGATATAAGCCTGGGGCATGTTAATCCTCAAGATTGTGGGAATAATCGTAATTCCCATAGATGAACATCGCATCGCCGAACGAGAAGAAACGGTATTTCTCTTGAATGGCTTCCTCATAGCAATGCAAAGTCCACTTCCGTCCCATAAAAGCCGAAACAAGCATCACGAGGGTACTCTTAGGCAAATGGAAGTTGGTAATCAAAGCATCGACAGCGCGATACGTATAACCGGGCTGAATGAAAATCGAGGTGGCCTCGTCTTGGGTCGGATAGAACGTTCCCTTGAGCGCGTATTCGGATTCCAAGGTACGGACCGATGTCGTCCCAACAGCGATGATCCGCCGATGCTCTTTTTTGGCTTGGTTGAGAGTGTTAGCCGCTTCGGGGGACACATCGAAAGTTTCGCTGTGCATCACGTGATCCTTGGTATCTTGCACCTTAACAGGCCGGAAAGTTCCTAAACCAATATTCAGGGTGATGTCGACAATTTGGATGCCGTTTTGCTGGAGCTTTTTGAAAAGTTCGGGCGTAAAGTGGAACCCCGCAGTCGGAGCAGCTGCGCTACCCGGAACCTTGGCATAAACGGTTTGATAATCATCGTTATTTTCGCATTGTTTCTTGATGTAAGGCGGTAAGGGCATTTGACCCAGTTGATCAAGGACTTCTAAGAAGATACCTTCATAATGAAATTCCATGTGACGAATGCCTTCGGGCAAGACCTTAACGCAAGTGCATTTCAATTGGCCCTCGCCAAAAGAACAGACGCTGCCTTCTTTAACAGAGTGGGCATTGCCAACAAGACATTCCCAAACATCGCCTTGAATTTGATGAAGCAAAAGAACTTCGACTTTGCCTTTGGTATCCTCTTTGACACCAACAAGACGGGCGGGAATGACCTTGGTATTGTTCCGAACCAGAACATCACCAGGTTTCAAATAATCGATGATGTCATGAAAATGCTTGTGCTCGATCGTCTTTTGTTCACGATTAATCACCATGAGGCGGCATTCATCCCGCTGCTCAAGCGGACTTTGGGCAATCAATTCTTCCGGCAACGCAAAATCAAATAACTCAATATCCATTAGAAGCCTCTTTCATCGCCATACTTAGCGATGATTTCCTCTTTATATTCTTTGAAACGGTCTTCTTTGATCGCCTCGCGCGCCCCTTCCATCATCTTGATGAGGAAGCGGATGTTATGAATCGAGTTCAGCCGCTTGCCAAATTCTTCATTGGTCATGAAGAGGTGATGAAGATAGGCTTTGGTGTAATTTTTGCAAGTATAGCAATCGCACTCCGGATCGAGCGGCGTGAAATCCTCTTTATACTGAGCGCCTTTGATGTTGACCCGACCTTGCGAGGTCATGAGCGCCCCATGGCGGGCAATCCGTGTCGGCAAGACGCAGTCGAACATATCGACACCGCGTTCGATGCCCCCAAGAATGTAATCCAGTGAGCCAACGCCCATCAAATAACGAGGTTTATCTAAGGGTAAGAAACGGACGGCATCTTCCACCATCTGAAGGCAGACCTCTTTCGGCTCGCCAATCGAGGTTCCGCCAATCGAATAACCGGGGAAATCCATTTTGGCCAATTCTTTGGCTGCGTGTTCCCTTAAATCGCGATACGAGCTTCCTTGAACGATACCAAAGAGCGCTTGATCCTCACGGGTGTGATGTTCTAAACCGCGCTTCGCCCAGCGTAAAGTCCGTTCGGTCGAAGCTTCGGCGTATTTTTTATCCGAAGGATAAGGAATGCACTCATCAAAAGACATGATGATATCGGCGCCAAGGGCTTCTTCAATCTCGACGACTTTTTCCGGAGTGAAGAACTCTTTATCCCCATTGAGGTCGTTGCGGAATTCGACCCCGTCTTCGCTGATTTTGCGTTGCGATTGAAGCGAGAAGACCTGAAAGCCTCCGCTGTCGGTAAGGATCGGTCCATCATAATTCATGAAGTGATGGAGGCCACCCGCCTTTTTGACAATCTCTTCACCCGGTTGGAGATGAAGATGATAGGTATTGGATAAAATGACGCCAGCGCCCAAGGATTTAATCTCTTCCGGCGAAAGGCATTTCACTGTGGCAAGAGTTCCGACGGGCATGAACATGGGTACTTCCACCGTGCCATGAGGGGTATGTAAGTAGCCATAGCGGGCTCCCGTTACTTTGTCGACGTGTTTGATTTCGAGGTAAAAATTTTGATTCATAAGCGGTGTAATTCTAAGGCTTAGCGGGTCATAAGGCAAAAGCAAAACTCCAAGAAAGGAATGACAAGAGATAAAATCCCAGCAAATCCCCTCTCAATCAGCAAGAAAGACCTGCAAAGGGTCTTTACCAATGAACGTCTTGGTGTCGGGTCGGATTGATCGCCCGCATAAAGCCTTTATTGTGGGATAAAGACATCCAAAGAAAATAAGAGGCAATGATGACGACACCTTCACCCAAAGAAACCGTACCAACGGAAGGCCAAAAAGGAAGACCCAGAATCCAACTAAGCTCGAATCCAACCACGAAACCATTTGCAATAATCGGATAAAGAACGCCCAGCAATAAACGCGGCGAAAGATAGGCGACCATAAGCGAAGAAATTAAGGTTGCCGCCGTACCCATCAAAACATCGACCGCCCCCATTGGGGAACCAAAGTTTGCCAAGAAACACCCTAACGCCACCCCGAAAACGAAATCAGGACGCCAAAAGCAAAGCAAGACCAAAAATTCCGCAATTCGGAATTGAATGTCACCATATTGGAACACCGGTATGGCGATTGTAAGAACAAAATAAATCGCCGCGATGATCGAATTCTCGGCGATTTTTTTAATTAAAGAATCTGACTTGGTCATAAGAATGACCTCCTTGTTTTTTAGACGTGGTTCAGAGGAAGAACACGTTAATAGTTTTTACGGGTAGATGATACGCTTCCGCCCCAAGAAGTCCACCCCCAAAGACGAAAAAACTCCCTCCGCGTCCCATAACCACGGAAGAAGTTTGCGAATGAGAACATCGCGTCCTCACTTAACCATAGACAAGAAAAAGGGGTTTTTGCCCCAAAAGTTTTATTTTTTCTCTTTGAGAATTTCGGCAAGGCCGCCTTCGGCGGTTTCTTTATAAGCTGAAGTCAGAGAGTCGCCAGTCAATTTCATCGCCTCGACCACATCATCGAAACTCACTTGGTTCTTCCGCAAAGGGGCGATGTAACGAGCATAAAGATAAGAATCAAAAGCCCGCAAGGCGCCCATGCCATTCCGCTCAATGCACGGGATAATCACATACCCATCGACCGGATCGCAAGATAGGCCAAGGAAATGTTCCATCGCGCATTCGGCAGCATATTCCGTCTGATAAAGGCTGAGCCCTTCTAAATCGCAAAGGGCTGCAGCCGCCATGCTACACGCGGTTCCGATTTCGGCTTGGCAACCTCCGATCGCCCCGGCAATTGAGGCGTTTTGTTTCACGATATTGCCGAAGGTTCCCGCAGTAAATAACGCATCGCGGATTTTCTCAATCGGGCGTCCCATAATTTTGTATTCGTAATAAAGAATCGCGGGTAAAACACCTGAGGAACCACAGGTCGGAGCCGTTACGACTTCCTCCCCGGCAGCGGAGTTTTCCGCAGCGGCGTAAGCGAAAGCACTGATGAGGATTTCGCGTTTCGCATCCGGATCTTGGATTTGCTCAGCTGAATGATAGATGCCTTTCGCGCAGCGTTTCCAATGAAGCCGAGGATTGGCATTCGCAGGCAAATAATCGTCTTTGCTCAAACCGCGTTCCACCGCTTGAAACATCCGCTTCAACGCATCGAGAAGATAATCGCTAATGCTAGGATCTTCATATAGAAGACAGAATTCTTTCATGCTCGGAATGCAATTGGCCGCCATGAAGGCTTTAATGTCTTCGAGATTACGATAAGGATAGATGTCTTTTTCGCAGACGCTTTCGTCGTCGCTCGACGTCACCTCGCCTCCGCCTAAGGAAGCATAATGGCGGGCTAAAACAAGATCCTCGCCTTTAAAAGCTTCGAAGCAAAGGGACAAGGGATGAACGACTCGCGTCTTCGTATCAAAAATGACTTCGCAAGGATAAGGTTCAAGGGCATTAATAATCGCTAAATCAGTCTTGTGCCCATGTCCCGTTAAAGCTAAAGATCCATAAAGGACAACTTGAATGCGAGAAATCGAAGAATCTTTGAGCAAACTACGGAAAGAACGCGCGGCAATCGCCGGCGCAATCGTATGGGAGCTGGAAGGACCAGGTCCGTAGCGGAAAAGTTTGGAAAGGGATTTCATCCTCTTCATTATAGGCATCTCCTTTCAAGAAGGAAGAAATTCTAATCGAAGAGGGTTTTGCTGGGGATTTCTGATTTGGTTTTCAAAGACAAAAATGAAATCTCAATGGCGGAAAAGATCTCTCAATGGCAAGGTTTTCTTCTTTTTCGAAAGCGTTTTGAGGGCAAGGAAGGCGCTCACGAAGGCAAAAGGAGAAATTGGAAAAGAAAAAACTTTTTTCCTGTGCCTTTGTATACAAAGGGAATATAGTATTCGGGTATGCGAACTCTGTTTGTTCTATCCGCCATTCCGGGAAGCGGGAAATCTACCTGGGCTAAGAAATATCAAAAGGAACACGAAAACACCTTCATTGTTTCCTCTGATGAGATCCGTTATGAGTTTTTCGGCAAAGTAAACGACTTCCGAAATGAGCCGCTCGTCTGGGATACCTTCCTCCAGCGGATCAACCATTACGCTGAAACAATGGATAACGTTACGGTTATCGCCGATGCCACAAATCTTCAAAACAAATACCGTCGGATGTATGCCGAGCTGACCCCGAAATTCGAAAAGCACGTCCTGATCCGCTTCGAAATCCCCTACAACATTTGTCTTTTGCAAAACCAGATGCGCGAGCAAGAACGCATTGTCCCTCCAGACGCCATGAAACGTTTGGCCGCCGAGATGGAAGAGCCTGATTCCGCCACCTTAGCCTTCTATAACGAATATCGCATCATCACGAACTTTCTCTCGAAGGAAGCTCGAAAAGAAGAACGAAAAGAAAAGCCAGCTCAGTGAGCTGGCATTTTTTCTTCTTAAAACCGTTTAGGCTTTGACCGTTTTCTTTTGGCTGTCTTGGTAAGTCACAACGACGAAGACGACCGAACCGATAATCGCTAAGGAGCCAATGACTAAGCACATGACGCCATAGCCGAAACCCGTAAAGGCAAAGTCATAAGAGACGAGGTGGCAAGGATAACTCCGCCAGATCAATTCCATGATGCCAGTCGATAAGAGACCGGCGCCCAAAGCGAAGAACGCGCCACTAGCAAGATAACCGCTGAGAGCAACGCCTTTTTTGTCGGCAACACCCTTCTTTTTAATGATGAGACCGGAAGCCAGCATCAATCCAGCCACAACGGCGGCACTTACTGCTGCCGCAATGAGCTGCATATTGAAGTTAAAGTCATAGGAGTAAGAAGAACGAGACATCACGACCAAACTGCTGACTAAGGCAAGAACGTTCATCAAGGCGATGTAGCCAAAGCCCACCGCGGCTGAGAAAGAAAGACCCATCAATTCTTGGCTGGTCTCCTTGCCTTCGAACAAACGATACATCGGAATGTTTGTGGCAATGAGAAGGATGATCATGAGCAAGACGCACATCACGATGGCGAATGCCATATTCTTATTGGCAATCGGGTCGAAATAAAGGAAGGCACAAGCAGCAAAGAAAATCGAAGCGACATAGCCATCGCCAATGAAGGCGACAAAGCTCTTGACGACAGGCTTGTCATCGCTCGGATTGAGCAAAGATTTGATTCCGTTCACCAAGCCATAAAGGCTGATTGTGAAAATGGATAAGCCCAAGACCGCAAGTTCAATCACCAAATCCAAAGGATATCCGGCGATCACATCGTTGATGAAGTTCGGGCGAATCGTAGCATCGAAATACTCCGGAACAACGAAGAATCCGAAGTAGAAACCTAAGACGCCAAATGCTAAAACCAGAATCAAATGGAAAACGAAGGATAAGACTCGAGCAGTGTTGGAATACTTCATAAATAAGCCTCTCTGAGTCCGAGGGCTTCAAAAACGAACGCCCACGGCAACCCCATTATTTAAGTCTATCTTGAAAAGATAGTCAATCGGAGGTTTATACAAAAACGTGGATTCCTGAGAAAACAAAACCCATTTTCAGCGAAAGATTCGATTTTCTTTAGCCTCAGTGATTGCTCAAAACCATTAAGGTGATTTTCAAACCATCCAAGGCGGCTGAGGTAATTCCGCCCGCATAAGAAGCCCCTTCGCCCAAAGGATAGACGCCGCGGAGATTCGCCTGACCGCTTTCGTCGCGAGGAATGCGAACCGGCGAAGAAGAACGGGTCTCAAAACCCGTCATCACGGCGTCGCCATCGTGATAAAACGATTGATGAGCGCCTAATAACGGCAAACCTTCTCTTAAGCTGTTGGCGATGTAAGGCGGGAGGTATTTTCCAAGATCGGCCAAATAATAGCCAGGCTCATAGGAGGGCTTAATTTTTCCCAAGGCCGTCGGAGTGTTTCCTTCAAGATAATCGTGAACCCTTTCGACCGGAGCAAAATAAGCTTTATCCTTGCAAAACCCACTTCTTTCGAGGGCTTCGCGATAGAAAAACCCATCGAGCGGATGACCATGAAAATAGTCTTTGACGCTGACGTTAACGAGCAAAGCGGAATTGCCATTGATTCCATCGCGGGCGTTGTTGCTCATCCCGTTGGTTAAAACCGTCCCGATTTCGGAGGAACTATTGACGACATAACCTCCTGGACACATGCAAAATGAATAAAGGGCACGACCGTTAGAAAGATGAACAACGGATTTATAAGAAGAAGGCGGCAATCCTTTCTTACCAGCAGCTTCGTGATAGTTGGCTTCATCAATGTCCTTTTGAAGATGCTCGATGCGAACGCCCATGGAGAAATCTTTGGGTTCCATCCGGAGACCATCCTTTTCGAGCGCCATCATCGTGTCCTTGGGCGAATGGCCTAAAGCCAAGAAAACTTCGCGGGATTCCAGACGATGTTCGATCCCTTTATCATCGTTATAACGGACACCTTCCACGTGGTCACCTTTAACGACGAGTCCCGTGAAGAGACAATTAAAAAGAACACTGCCACCCAAAGAAATGATTTCTTCGCGAAAACTTTTCACGACCTTCTGGAGATAATCGCTTCCAATATGAGGCATGGCATCACTGAGGATGTCTTCTTTTGCCCCGTGCTTCACGAATTCTTCGAGAATGAATTTGGTCCGATAATCGCTGACCCCAGTGTTGAGTTTTCCATCGCTGAATGTTCCGGCTCCGCCTTCGCCATAACAGATATTGCTTTCGGGATTGAGGATGCCTTTTTTCTTTAACGTTTCAACATCTTTTGCTCGCTCTTCCACCGCTTTGCCCCGTTCAAGAATAATAGGTTTCGCCCCACTTCGAGCCAAAACCAAGGCGGTAAAAAGACCCGCCGGACCAAAACCCACAACGATAGGGCGATCCTTAAAATGCGAAGATGGAATCGTCACCGGCTCGGGCTCTTTGTAGGCTTGAACATTGCGACCATTGATAAACCGATTTGTTTCAACAAGAGCCGAGTAAACAAAATTAACCTGGCCTTTTCTCGAATCGATCGAACGCTTCAAAATCGTGTAAGTAAAGAAGGAAGGTTCAAGACGAATTTCCTTAGCGATCTTGATTTTCAGCGCTTCTTCATTGGCCTCGATCGGCAAAAGAAGATTAATAACAACAAATCTCATAAATGATCCCTCACAATCAACGCACTGAGCAAGGCCCACGAAAGGTTAAAACCCCCGCAAAAGCCATCGATGTCTAATGCTTCACCAACAAAATAGAGGCCTTTTTCAAGGCGGGACTCCAAGTGTTCATCCACCGAAGAAAGGGCGATTCCTCCAACGCTGACTTGACTATTCTCGAAGCCGTAAGGGGCTTTGATCTCGAAAACATCTTGCTTAAGGCTTTGAGAAAGACGGGATAACTCTTTTCGGGGATTATCCGTGAAAAAATGGCTTTGCGCTTCCGCAGGAAAATAAGCATCGAAAAAGAAAGACGGATTCTTCTTCTCGGAAGCCTTTAACTCGGAAAGAAGTTCCGCTTCGCTTTTTTCGGGAAAATAATCCAAGACGAGTTTGGCACCAAAAGGTTTCCCTAAGCGAACGTAAGCACTCTCGACATTAAAAACGACAATCCCGCTCAAGCCATCTTCTTTAAAAAGAACTTCGCCTTCTTCTTGATAAAGAAGCGCTCCTTGAGATGAAAGAAGACCGACGTTGGCGCGGTGCCGGAATCCCGATAAGCCCTTCACCCGCTCCGGATATTGGATCTTCATTGGTGCGAGTCCAGGCTCTAAAGGAACAAGGGGATAGCCATGGCGAACAAAAAGCGGAAAGCATTTGCCATCGCTTCCCAGTTTGCTGGTGCTTTGCCCGCCGGTGGCAAAAATCAGCCGATCAAAGAAAAGATCCGTTTGGGAATCAGCATCGATTTTCAATGCAAAACCTCCGTCTTTTTCCTCGTAATCCACAAAACGAGCATTCAAAATGGCTTTAATTTTTAGGGTTTCCGCAATCTTCAAAAGCAATCCGACATAGGTCGAAGCACTGTAGCTTAAAGGATAAACATAATCGCCTTCATGAAGAGTTTCCACACCCCATGAGCGCAAAGTCTTTTCCAATTCGTCAAAGGGATAACGGGTTAAATAAGGAGCGATGAAATCGGGATGATTAAAGGCCTGGGCGCTAAGAGAGGCATTCAAAAGATTGCAATGCCCGTTGCCAGTCGCATAAAGTTTGCGGGCCATTTTGGTTTCCTTTTCAAAGACCACCACTTCCGCATCGGGATGCTTCTTTTGAACAGCGATCGCCGTATAAAGTCCAGAGGCACCGCCTCCAATGATTGCTATGCGCATGGCTATATCTTAAACCAAATGGGATTAAACCTATAAAAGAAAACGGCCTGGATTTTGCTCCAAGCCGTAGGCCCCTTCTACTTAGCGAGATACATCGAGAGTTCCCAGGGGGTAACTTTCGTCCGATATTGATCCCATTCAATCTCTTTAGCTTCGAGATATTTTTCGTAAGCGTGATCGCCCAAGACTTCAAGCATGAGCGGATCTTGCTTGAATTCCAAAATCGCTTCGTGAAGGTTATCCGGCATGTTCGGGATCCCTTGGGCTTCTCTTTGCTCAGGGCTCAACGAGAAGATGTTGTCATAAACCGGCTTAGTCGTCTCATCGTCTTTCGTTGTTTTAATACCATCCAATCCTGCCGCAAGAATCGCCGCCAAGGCAAGATATGGGTTAGCCGCCGCATCGACGCAGCGGATTTCCGTGCGAGTCGACTGGCCTCGCGTCGCCGGAATGCGAATCATCGACGAACGGTTGGCGTCACTCCAGCAAACATAGCATGGTGCTTCATAGCCAGGGATCAACCGTTTGTAAGAGTTCACAATCGGATTGGTCAATAAGGCGAAACCACGGGCGTGTTTGATAATGCCCGACATCCATTTGCGGCAAACGAGCGAAAGTTTCATCGGATCAGCATCATCGAAGAAGATGTCGCGTCCGTCTTTATCGGCTAACGAGCAATTGGTGTGCATACCCGAGCCATTGATGCCGGCGACCGGCTTCGGCATGAAGGTGGCCAAATAGCCATCTTTATGAGCAATAAATTTAACGACTTGTTTAAAGGTCTGAACGTTGTCGCAAGCTTGAAGAACATTAGCGAAACGGAAGTTGATTTCGTTTTGTCCTGGCGCGACTTCGTGGTGAGCGGTTTGGATGACAAAACCAAGTTTTTCCAATTCCAACGCAATATCGCGGCGAACGTATTCTCCGCCATCGACCGGACTCAAATCAAAGTAAGAAGCTTGGTCGATCGGATCCATGATAGGATTGCCTTTCTCGTCAAGTTTGAAAAGGAAGAATTCCGGTTCAAAGCCAACGTTAAGGGCAGCAAATCCCGCGTCTTCCATCTTGGCGATAGCGCATTTCAAGATGTAGCGAGGATCGCCGATAAACGGCTTGCCATAAGGGGTATAAACATCGCAGATTAAACGAGCGATTTTGCCATGAACAGAGTCTTCAAAGTTCAGAATCATCCATGTTGAGGTGTCAGGGCGAAGATACATATCGGCTTCCTTAATGCGGACGAAGCCTTCAATCGAAGAACCATCGAACATGATCTTATTGTCGAGCGCATCCTCAAGCTGACCAACCGCGATTTCAACGGCTTTAATCGTTCCGAGAATGTCGGTGAATTGCAGGCGAACGTATTGGACGTTCTCTGCTTTCGCCATGTCGAGAATTTCCTTCTTAGTGTACTTTGTCATAATTATTTGACCCTCCACAGCCAATTAACGCCAAAAATTATGATTCTCTTTGGAAATGAATCAAGAATCATTTTCTTTTTTTAGACAAAGTTGGCTTTTTATCGAATAAATATTTTTCCAAAAAGATTGATTGTAAATTTTAAAGATGCAAAATACGATATTATTCTTTCGAGTCTAACTGCCGTTCAATCGCCGAAAAGGTCTCTTCAGAAATCACGTGCTCGATCCGGCAGCAATCTTCTTCCGCCACATCCGGGGTGACTCCAATGGAGACCAAATAACGACAAAGAATTTTGTGTCGATGATAAATGTTGTTGGCTAATGCCCGACCCTCTGGAGTGAGAATGATATCCCCATAAGGTTCTTTTTCAATATAGCCTAGTCCTTTAAGTTCTGATGCCATTTGTGAAGCCGCTGGCATCGAAACTTTCATTTGCGTGGCAACTGAAGAAACGTCTAAAAGCGCTTTCTTCTCTTCCAACATTAAAAGCGCTTCTAAGTAGTCTTCTATCGCTTTGCTCGTCTTTTCCACGATTTTTATTGTCCTCTTTTTCGTCTTATTTGCCACTTTTTATTTTGTGTTGCCCTTGCACCGCTAAAGCAACCTCATTAAGATAGTAGCCGGAAAGTTAACCCCGGTTAACATTCTAGGAGGATCACTTATGTCCATTCCAGATGAACATCCACGCCGTTTGAATCTTAAAGCCGGAGATTACGGACATCTCAGCGATTTAAAACGAGGCCAAAAAGCCATCGTGATTGATTTCCATAACGATAACGCCGCTCTTCGACGTCACCTTTTGGATATGGGAATTACCAAAGGCGTGGTCGTTGAAGTCAAAAAAATCGCACCATTAGGCGATCCTGTCGATATTAAGTTAAGAGGTTACGAATTGGCGCTCCGCCGCATCGATATGATGGGGATAGATATCCAGGTTTTGGGGGATCGCTATGGACACTAGAACAATTGGACTCGTTGGAAACCAAAACGCCGGTAAAACGACGCTTTTTAACGCTCTAACAGGAATGAATGCCACGGTTGGCAATTGGCCTGGTGTCACCATTGAACGAAAAGAAGGCTATATCAAAGGCGGCCAGGATCTTATGTTGGTCGATACTCCGGGGGTCTACTCACTTTCGCCTTATACCGATGAAGAAAAAGTTACCCGAAAATTCTGCCTTGACACCCATCCTGATCTTATTATTAACATCATCGACGCCACCGCTTTGGAACGTTCTCTTTACTTAACAACCCAACTCGCTGAATTGAACTCGGACGTCATTGTCGCTCTCAACATGGCGGATATCCTAGAACAAAACGGCATCACCATCGATACCGAAAAATTATCTTCTTTGTTGGGTCTAACCGTTATCCGTATTTCGGCGAAGACCGGACAAGGCATCGATCAATTGATAAAAACCATTCGAGAAAACAAATATCTCCGCAATTCCCACTTAAAAATCTATGCCGAGGACGTCCAAAAGGAAATCGATCACATCGAAGGAGACCTCAATCACGAACTTGAAGAGGCCCATAATCCGAAGTTTGCTGCCGTCAAAGTTTTTGAACGTGACCCCTACTTTCACGCCTTAAGCAACAGCTCAACCGAAAGCGAAGTCAAAGCCATCGAAACCACCTACGACATGGATGCCGAACAAATCATCGCCGACCAGCGTTATGATTTCGTCACCAAAATCAAAAGCGAATGCTGCACTGAAAAAGAGATGCCTGAATCTTTAACCGATAAGTTAGATAGGGTTTTCCTTAATAAATGGGCGGCAATTCCTCTTTTTATTTTGATTATGGCTTTCGTGTATTTTCTCTCTGTTGGTTTGGTCGGTTCATTAACCAGCGATTTTATTAACGCTCTCTTTAATGGCTCCGAATCCATCTCCATCCTTCAATGGGAAATTCCTTTTTCCTTTAAAGGCTTGGGGCCATTCCTCGGAGAAAAGATTCTTCAAGCGGGGGGAAGTGTTTGGGCAGCCGACCTGATTCAAAATGGCTTAATTGCCGGAGTTGCCTCCGTGATTAACTTCCTCCCTCAATTAATCGTCTTGTTCTATTGCATGGCTTTTCTTGAAGCGAGTGGGTACATGAACCGCATCGCCTTTTTCCTCGATAAAATCTTTAAAAAGTTCGGTCTTTCCGGCAAATCCATTATTCCTTTCATTGTCGGATCCGGTTGCTCGGTCCCTGGTGTTATGAGTGCTCGAACTGTTGAAAACGAACGGGAAAGAAATCTTACGATTGTCCTCACCCCATTTATCCCCTGCTCTGCCAAACTTCCGATCATCGCTTTATTAAGCAGCGTAATTTTCCCTGGCTTTGGTTGGGTCGTTTCGCTCAGCGTCTATTTCCTAGCCATTTGCATCATTCTTTTAACCGCATTAATCGCAAAGCATCTTCGTAAGAACCAGGAAGAAACGAGCTTCATCAGCGAACTTCCTTCCTATAAGTGGCCGAGCCAATACTACGCTTGGCGCGAAGTCTTCGACAAAACTGTTTCCTTTATCAAACGAGCAGGAACGGTTATCTTCATTTGTTCGTTCTTTGTCTGGGTTCTCACCCGTTTCAATTGGGCTTGGCAATATGTCGGTCCGACAACGATGGACCCCAGTGCCAGTAATGATGGTTCCAACATTGGGGCTTCCATGCTCGCCGGAGTGGGCAAGGTCTTAGCCTTCCTTTTCATCCCGGCTTGGGGTGGCAATTATTCTTGGGGCGCTACTGTTTCCGCTCTCCAAGGACTGATTGCAAAAGAGCAAGTCGTCTCTTCGCTCAGTGTCATTGCAGGTGGCGATATCCTTGCAGGATTCCCCTTCTTTAGTGGAAACCACTTCGCTGCCTATAGTTTTATTTGCTTCAACCTCTTCTCCGTTCCTTGCTTTGGCGCCTTGGCGGCAATGAAGAAAGAACTCGGATCTAAAAAAGCCTTCGCTCAAGCGATTGGGGTCGAACTCCTTTGGTCTTATTCTTTATCAACGCTCATTGGTCTAATCGGCTGGAGTGCCACAGGCTGGAAAACTCCGGAGATTGAAGGTTTTGGGAACAACACTGGAGCCTATGTCGCCGCGACTTGGCTCGATGGCATCCTCTTAACGATTGTCTTACTTCTGGTCTTGGCCGTCATCTTCTTCGGCTTCATTCGTCCCCGCTTGTCGAGGAACAAAGCCGCTTGCGGATGCGGCGAAGAAGGCCATTCCAAAGGAGCCCGCTTATTAAAAGACTATCATCGCGCTCAAGAGAAAGCCGCCAAAAAGAATTCCGAGAAATGTACAAATTGTGATAAGAAATGAGACTGTAACCTCTTTCATTCGTTTTCCTGCTACGACGGCGATATGAAAAGACCTAAGATAAGGACGTCATGAAAAAGTTGATCCTTGTTTGCGGGCCTGCCGGAATCGGAAAAAGCACGTTCTGCCAAGACTATACCAAGCAGCATCCCTTAGAAAAGGTGGTCCGTATTTCCAGTGACGAAATCCGTTTGAAGCTCACCAAATCCTATCGCAATTTCCCGACCGATAAAAACGGAGCCAAAGATATGACTCCGGTCTATCAAGGCATGGTCGATCAAGCCAACCAAATTCTCCAAGACAACAACGACGTTACAATTTTGCTCGATTCCACAATGCTTTATGACGAACGGCGTCTGTTCTTTGTCAATAACATCAAAGGTTTCGATGAAGCCGACCTTGATTTATTAAAACTCCACGATTATTCGCTCTGTTTCAAACGCAACCACGAACGGATCAAAGACAAATGGGTACCTGATGAGGTCATCGCTAACATGATTAAAAGCTACGAAGATCCTCAAAAGTCCACCGCTGAACATTTTCAAAAAGTTGAATCGATCTATCTGGATTAAAAAAGCCTGCAAATGCAGGCTTTCTTTTTACAAAAACCCTTCCTTTTTAGGCTTCTAGCGCATCAATTTCTTTCAAATAATCGCTGACGGCAGCATCGGAAGGCATCCGCAAATCGCCACGGGGCGAAATGGCAACGGTCCCCACTTTAGCCCCGTCAGGTAAACAGCTCCTCTTAAACTCATTATGGAAGAAACGATTGAAGAATTCCCGAAGCCATTTCTTGATGGTCGCCCCATCATAGACTCCTTCGTAGGCCTCTTTCGCTAAATAGAATATTTTGGTCGGGGAAAAGCCAAAACGTAAGAAGTAATAAATGAAGAAATCATTGAGCTCATAGGGACCAATTTTATCTTCGGTTTTCTGAGCGATTTGGCCTTGGCTATCCGTTGGTAAAAGCTCTGGCGATATCGGCGTATCAATAATGTCGTTAAGTGGGCCTGCCACTTCATGGTGCAAGAGCGCATAGCCTTCGCAAAGATAACGGACGAGGGTTTTTGGAATCGAAGCATTAACGCCATACATCGACATATGGTCGCCATTATAGGTCGTCCAGCCTAAACAAAGTTCGCTGAGATCACCTGTTCCAACCATGATGGCATTACGTTCTGAGCAAAGATCCATCAATACTTGCGTTCGTTCCCGGGCTTGGGCATTCTCGTAGGTGAGATTGTGGCTCTCTGGTGAATGAGCGATGTCTTTGAAATGTGAAAGAAGCGTCTCTTTGATGTTTATTTCTTCGAAGCTGACGCCCAAGCGTTTGGCTAATTCTTCAGCGTTATCATGCGTCCGCTGGCTCGTGCCAAAGGCGGGCATGGTAATCGAATAAATACCTTTCGCGTCCAAATGGAGAATTTTGAAAGCCTCCACTGCCACCAAGATCGCTAAGGTGGAATCGAGTCCGCCCGAAATACCGACGAGCACTCGAGAGCAATGAATTGCTGAGAGCCGCTGCGCGAGACCTTGAGCTTGCATACTCAGAATGAGTTGAACCCTTGAAAGATCGATTTCCTTCTGCTCGGGAATAAAGGGATTTTTTGAATAATGACGGAACAGTTTTTTCGGTCGCGCAAGCGGAAGTGTAAAGTTGACAAACTGGAAGTCATTCTCCTTCCGATTGCCAAAGCTATTCATCTTTCGCCTTTCGGCAAGAAGCCGTTCCAAATCCACCTCGCTCGTCGCTTCTTCCATGGCAAACAAAGGGGTTTTTGCAAGGATTTTTCCATTTTCAGCAATGATATTGTTCGAAGCAAAAACCAAATCCGTGCTGCTTTCTCCCGCCCCAGCATCGGCATAAAGATAGGCGGCACAAAGACGGGCGGAGGTAGAGGAAACCAAATTCTCCCGGAATTCTTTCTTGCCCACGACTTCATTAGAAGCCGAAAGATTCAAAATGAGAGTAGCTCCAGCCAAGGCTGCTTGCGTAGATGGGGTGTCCGGTACCCAAACGTCCTCGCAGATTTCAATGCCAATCTTGAGCGGAAGATAATTTTGATCCACAAAAATTTGTTTGCAGCCAAAAGGATAAGAAACGCCATCAATCTCAATGCTGCTTAAACCTTCTTCTGCTGGGGCGAAATGCCGGAGTTCATAGAATTCGCCATAGTTCGGGATATTGCTCTTTGGAATCACACCGAGGAGATGGCCTTGGCAAACGATGATCGCGCAGTTGAAAAGATTGTTGCCTTTGGCTAGTGGGGCTCCGAAAGCAAAAAATATCGGATAGTCCTTGCTCCATTCAACAATATGATGGATTGCTTGTTCGGCTTTCTTTTGCATAGCTTTGCTTAAGAAAAGATCGCCGCAGGTATATCCGGTAAGACAAAGTTCTGGCAAAACAAGAACTTTCACATCTTCTTTAACGGCTTTACTCACCAAATCTTTAATGGCTTTTTCATTATGCTCAACTCCGCCCACTTCAATTCCCACACTCGCTGAACGAACTTTGACGAAACCCAAGGGATCGTCTTGCGGAGTGGAAAAGGAAACTTGTTTAATTGAAGAAATCGCCGTTTTCGAAACAACCGGGCGCGAAGAGGAGACAAGTTTCTCGTACTGTTCAGGCGAAAGGACAATCAAATCGGGGTAGCCGTTTTTCGTTAAAATAAGGGGGTCTTCGCTCCCTTGGAGTTCCTTCTCGATTTTAGCCGTATCGCGAAGGGTGGTAATCGGTTGTATTTTATTCATGACATAATCTTACCATAATTATGCCATTATTAACATTCCCGAACGGGGATTATAATGAAGCCCATGGAAAAACGTGGAATCTGTGTCTGCAATGCTTACGAAATTCTTCCCGGAGCCCGTCATTTTTATGAGCGCATGAAAACGGAGCTTTCTCTTTTGGGGATTCCCTTAGATCTCAAAACCAACGCGGAGATTTTTTCTTATATTGATTCGGATGGCAAACTCACAGGCGAAAAACTCCAAGCGGACTTTATCCTCTATCTTGATAAAGACCTTTATGCCTCTTATGGGTTAGAAAAACGGGGCTATCGTTTATTTAACCAGGCGAAACCCATTGAACTTTGTGACGATAAAATGCGAACCCATATGGCCTTAGCGGGGCATGGAATTAAAATGCCAAAGACCATTTCAGGACCTCTCAATTATTCTTTGAATTCTTCGAAGGAATTCGTTGAAGGCGTCGAAAAAGAACTTCCGTATCCGATCGTGGCTAAAGAAAACTTTGGGAGTTTAGGCGCCCGGGTTTATCTTTTGAATCATCATGAGGATCTCGTTCATTTCGAAGATAGCCATCGTTTCGCTCCCCGTCTTTATCAAGAATTCATCGCCTCAAGCAAAGGCATGGATTATCGCATCATTGTGGTCGGCGGAAAATTCGTCGCCGGCATGAAGCGGGTCAATGAACATGGCGATTTTCGTTCCAACGTCGCTTTAGGCGGAACGGGTTTGTCCGTCAAAATCCCTGCAGAATTCATTTCGATTGCCGAGAAAGCCGCTTCGATTTTAGGATTGGATTATTGCGGAGCTGATATTTTGATTGGTCCTAAAGGCGAACCGATCCTTTGCGAGGTGAACTCCAACGCATTTATTGAAGGCATTGAAAAGGTCACCGGCGTTAATGTCGCCGCTGCCTATGCCAACTATATCAAAAACACGATTGACCACCGTTGATTCTAATTTTTGGATTAATCCGCAATCTTCGCCCGGAGATTACAAGCCCAGGTAAGGATTTTTTTATCGCTATCGTGCGTCAACGTTTTTAAGGCATCATTAGGCGAAAGCCAATAACAAGCTGTAACTTCTTCCGGTTGAACTTTGGTTTCGGTTTCTTTGGAGTCGGCGATGAAGAAGACAACCCGTTTCGCCACCCCTTCTTTCGGAGAATAGTCGATGCTCCAAGTCTCAGAAGAAAGAATCTTTGGTTCAAGATTGGTCTCTTCTTTAATCTCTCGTAAGGCTGTGCCTTGATCGTCTTTATCCCACTTCTCGACGTGACCTTTCGGAAAAGAATAATGGCCTTTTTTCATATGCTCGACCAAAACTTTCCCTTCATGGAAAACCACGGCACCACAACTCTTTTCTTGCTTGCCTAAAAGATTATCCAATAAAGCGATATCATCCTCGGAGATGCCAATCGTTTGGAAATACTCATCGATTTTGCCCCAGAGTTGGTTGAATTCTTTCATCACTTCTTTGAGGAAATCAACATCAGGTGTTAAAACGGTTTTTGGGAAGTCAGGATAGGTTGATTTGGTGATTCGAGTCATCCGGGTGAGATAGGGGAACGAAAGCATGTAGTCGGCATTCACGTCGTGAAAAGGGACTCCATTGGCGAGAAGGAGGACAGCGATAAAGGCACCGGTCCGATCTTTACCAGCATTGCAATGGATAACTAAAGGCTTTTGGGCGTGAGCTAGAGCTAGAAAAATATTGCGAGCGGAAGAAGGATCTTCAAGCATCTCCAAATAGCTTTGAACCTGATCTTCGTGGTCTTTCGGAATACGTCCATTGCCATTGACAGGGAGCGATATCGTTGCAAATCGCGGGTCTTTTGCAAACCGATCGGGACGAGAAGCTTTAGATTCATCATCACGAATATCGATGATGCTCTTCAGGCCGATCTCGGCCATTTTTTCGATATCGGCATCGCTAGCGTCGGATAAAGTGCCTGAACGATAAACAACGCCAAAAGAGGTTTCGCCATAGCGAGCAGCATAACCTCCTAAATCACGAAAGTTTTCAATTTTATCAAAGGGGATTCTTCTTAACATGACTTCATTCGCTTTCTCGAGGTTCTTGTCTCGGTATAGAGCCATTTTAAAACTGATTGGCTGGCAAGGAAAGCCTAAGCAGGAAAAGAAAACCCCACCATCAGGTGAGGTTGAGGAATCGGATGAAATACTATTTCTCTTCCGCGTGGGCTGGAGCGTTTTGTTTCTTCAGTTCGTCGCGAATTTGAACGAGGATATCCATCTCGGTCGGAGCGGGAGCGCCCGGAACAACCGGTGCCGGTCTCTCTTCAGGATGGACCTTGTAGTATTCTTCTTGAGCTCTCGCTTGAAGTTCGGCTTTAGCGACCTGAGCTCTCGCGACCATCTTCACAACAATAAAGAGGACAAGAGCGATGACCAAGAAGGAGATAATCGCATTGAGCAAGGTGCCCCAATCGATAAGGGCAGAACCGTTGAAGTAATAAGTCGTGCCATGGGCAGTATAAAGAAGCTTCAAAGCGTTTTGCCATTGAATGAAGGTATCGGAATCTTTAGTAATCGTCACGCCCTGCGTCTTTGCATAAGCAACCGTTGCATCAACGATATTGCCCGCTTCGAAGGTCTGACCGATGCCATCAATGCCCGCTTGTCTGGCATTGAGAGCTGGCAAAACGGTAACGAGTCCTTTTATGCCACCAGGGAGTCCCCAAGTGCATAAACTGAGCAAGATGTTAACAACCGCGGTGACAATTGCAGAAAACGCACCGCCGATGATAACGCCAACGGCCATGTCAACGACATTGCCTCTAGTGATGAATGCTTTGAATTCACCAATAACGCCAGTCACCTTAGTCAAATTTTTATCCTTTTTCATAAAACCCTTCGAAATAGGATTATGAACTAATCTTACTACGAACTTATGCGCGTGGTAACAACGATTCGTATGGGAAAAGAAACCTTAACCATCCCTTCCAAAAAACCTCCGAGAGGAAGAAGGAAAAAAATCTTTCTTTTCTTTCGAGCCAAAAAAGCCTAAAAGAACTTTATTCGATGGACTCGGAAGGCTCTTACTCTTTTCTATACACTGTCAAAACTTTTTCTTTTGAAAATTGACATTTTTCGCCGAGAAAGAAGGGTCTATATTCCTCCGCAAAAACCTCAAAAATAAGCCTTTTTAAAGAAGAAAAATTCGACCCCTTTTTTCTTCTTTTTCATCACGAGCAATTTTGTTTGAAATTTCCGTCGAGTCTTATATAGTTATTCACGCAAGGGCGGTTGAGGCGTAACAGCTCGCTACCCCTCCATAAGGCAATTTCTAAGGGAATTGTTGTTTTAATACCCACGAAATTAACACCCTATGGCACCCGGAGAAATGAGGCACCACAACAATGTTACAAGTGAAGAAAAGAGACGGCTCCGTTGTCGATTTCGACATCAAAAAAATTGAGAATGCGATGAGCCGCGCATTCGTCGCTGAGCACAAAACAGTCACTGATGATGTGATCGAATTGCTGGCTCTACGGGTCACCGCGAACTTTAATCCGAAGATCGCCAATGATCAGATCAACGTCGAAGATATCCAAGACTCCGTTGAGATTGTCTTGATCCAAGCCGGTTATGTCGGCGTCGCGAAGTCCTATATGGATTACCGCGCGAAACACGCCCAGCTCCGTGAGATCAAGAAAACCGAGATTGACTATGCCGCCGTGGTCGATAACTACCTCCACGTCAACGACTGGCGCGTTAAGGAAAACAGCACCGTCACCTATTCGGTTGGCGGCTTGATCCTTTCGAACTCGGGCGCCGTGACTGCCAACTATTGGCTTTCGCAAATCTATGATAAGGAAATCGCCGATGCCCACCGCAATGCGGATATGCACATCCACGATCTTTCGATGCTTACCGGATATTGCGCTGGCTGGTCGCTCAAACAACTCATTCAAGAAGGCTTAGGCGGAGTGCCAGGAAAAATCACTTCGTCTCCTGCCCACCACTTGATGACGCTTTGCAACCAGATGGTCAACTTCCTTGGCATCATGCAGAACGAATGGGCCGGTGCTCAAGCCTTCAGTGGTTTCGATACCTATCTCGCTCCGTTCGTCAAAGCCGATAGTTTAACCTACAAAGAAGTCAAACAAGCAATTCAATCGTTTATTTATGGCGTCAACACCCCGTCGCGTTGGGGCACTCAAGCGCCGTTCACCAACATCACCCTCGACTGGACTGTCCCCGATGATATGGCTGAGCTTAACTGCATTGTGGGCGGCAAAGAAATGCCGTTCAAATACAAGGATTGTGTCGAAGAGATGAAGATGGTTAACAAAGCCTTCATTGAAGTCATGATCGAAGGCGATGCTAACGGACGTGGATTCCAATATCCGATTCCGACCTATTCCATCACCAAAGACTTTGACTGGTCTGACACCGAGAACAACCGTTTGCTCTTCACGATGACCGCCAAATATGGCACTCCTTATTTCAGCAACTACATCAACTCGGATATGAAGCCGAGCGATGTCCGCAGTATGTGCTGCCGTTTACGGCTTGACCTTCGTGAGCTCCGCAAAAAGAGCGGCGGCTTCTTCGGAAGCGGCGAATCGACCGGATCTATCGGCGTCGTGACGCTCAATATGCCGCGCCTTGCTTATTTGGCAACGGATAAGAACGACTTCTATGCCCGTCTTGATCATTTGATGGACATCGCCGCTCGTTCTCTCGACATCAAGCGCAAGACCATTACCGCGATGCTCGATGGCGGACTCTATCCGTATACTCATCACTACCTTGGCACGTTCAAGAACCACTTCTCGACCATTGGCTTGGTCGGCATGAACGAGGCTTGCTTGAACGCCCGGTGGATCAAACACGATTTAACCAACCGCGATGCCCAGGATTTCACTGCTGAAGTCCTCAATCATATGCGGACTCGTCTCTCGGATTATCAGGAACGCTATGGCGATCTCTTCAACCTTGAAGCCACTCCGGCAGAGAGCACTGCCTACCGCTTAGCCAAACACGATAAAGAGAGATATCCGGATATCATCACCGCTGGCAAAGCCGGTGAGACCCCTTATTACACCAACTCTTCGCACCTTCCTGTCGGCTATACCAACGACATCTTCAGCGCCCTCGACATCGAGGATCGCTTCCAGACGCTTTATACCTCGGGCACCGTCTTCCACGCCTTCTTAGGCCAGAGACTCCCGAATTGGGAAAGCTGCATGAAGCTCGTTCGCAAGATCGCGGAAAACTACAAGCTCCCTTATTACACCATGTCGCCGACGTACAG